>NZ_JAAKZZ010000201.1 GCF_011045075.1 Streptomyces boncukensis | reverse complement strand
GTCCCGGGCTCCCCCGCCCGCCGGGCCGTCGGCCGTCCCGCCGCCCGCGCCGTCCGGTGCGGCGGACGGCGCCGTGCCGCCGCTCGCCAGCCGGTGCAGCGCCACCAGCAGCCGGTCCAGCCGCGCCGCGTACGCGTACTCGCGTGCGAGGGTGCCCGACAGCCAGTTCAGCTCGGTGCGCAGATGGTCGGCCCAGGCCAGGTCGAGCAGCGGCCGGTAGGTGTGCAGGGCCCCGCCCAGCCGGCGCGCGCCGGCGCGCAGCGCGCGTACCGCGTCGGCCGCCTCCCCCGCGCTCTCCGCGGCCCGTGCGCTCTCCCCGTGGGTGCGCAGTGCGCGCAGGAACTCGGCAGCGCGCTGCCGCAGATAGCCGCCGAGCACCTCGGCCGCCGTCGTGCCCGCCATCACCGTTCCTCACATTTCCGTGGTCTGCGCCCGACGTGCGGGCGTCGCCCGGTGCCGGGCGCGCCGCGCCCGGTGGCGCGGGGCGCCGTCCGGACGGCGGCGGCGCACGTCACCGGCGTGGGGGCTCGGGTGTCATGCGGCGGGGCCACGTCGGCGTCTCCGCCCGTCGATCAGCATTTCCTGCACGTTCGGCAGCGGCTGGCCCTCCTGGTCGTACGCGTGTCTGGTCCAGTCGCCCTCGCTGTCGAGGTGCCAGGAGACGGTGGCGGGGGACATGCCGGTCTCCAGCAGCCGGGTGAGCGAGGCGCGGTGCGCGGGGTCGGCGACCCGCACCAGCGCCTCGATCCGGCGGTCGAGGTTGCGGTGCATCATGTCGGCGCTGCCGAGCCAGACCTCGCTCTCGCCGCCGTTGCCGAAGGCGTAGACGCGGGAGTGCTCCAGGAACCGGCCCAGGACGCTGCGCACCCGGATGTTCTCGCTCAGCCCCGGCACCCCGGGGCGCAGGGCGCAGATGCCGCGCACCCAGACGTCCACCGGGACGCCGGCCAGCGAGGCGTGGTACAGCGCGTCGCACACCGCCTCGTCCACGATCGAGTTGACCTTGATCCGCACATACGCCTCGCGGCCGGCCCGGTGGTGGACGATCTCCTGGTGGATACGGGAGACGAGCCCGTCCCGCAGCGACTTGGGCGCCACCAGCAGCCGGCGGTACGTCTCCCGCCGCGAGTACCCCGAGAGCCGGTTGAACAGGTCCGACAGGTCGGCTCCCACCTGCGGGTCGGCGGTGAGCAGCCCCAGGTCCTCGTACAGCCGGGCCGTCTTGGGGTGGTAGTTGCCCGTGCCGACGTGCGCGTAGCGGCGCAGCGTCTCGCCCTCCTGGCGCACGACGAGCGACAGCTTGCAGTGTGTCTTCAGGCCGACCAGCCCGTAGACGACATGACAGCCGGACTCCTCCAGTTTGCGCGCCCACTTGATGTTGGCCTGCTCGTCGAAGCGGGCCTTGATCTCGACCAGGACGAGCACCTGCTTGCCGGACTCCGCGGCGTCTATCAGGGCGTCGACGATCGGCGAGTCGCCGGAGGTGCGGTAGAGCGTCTGCTTGATGGCGAGCACGTCGGGGTCGGCCGCGGCCTGCTCCAGGAACGCCTGCACGGACGTGGAGAAGCTGTCGTACGGGTGGTGCAGCAGGACGTCGCGCTCGCGCAGCGCGGCGAACACGTCCGGCGCGGAAGCGGACTCGACCTCGGCCAGGTCCCGGTGGGTGCCCGCCACGAAGTTCGGGTACTTCAGCTCGGGCCGGTCCATGGCCGAGGCGATCCCCGACAGCCCGGTCAGGTCGAGCGGGCCCGGCAGCGGGTAGACCTCCGCCTCGCTCACCTTCAGCTCGCGCACCAGCAGGTCGAGCACGTACGGGTCGATGGTCTCCTCGACCTCCAGCCGCACGGGCGGTCCGAAGCGGCGCCGCATCAGCTCCTTCTCCAGGGCCTGGAGGAGGTTCTCGGCGTCGTCCTCCTCGACCTCCAGGTCCTCGTTCCTGGTCACCCGGAACATGTGGTGCGCCAGCACCTCCATCCCGGGGAACAGCTCCTCCAGATGCGCCGCGATCACGTCTTCGAGCGGCACATAGCGCTGCGGCGACGCCTCCAGGAAGCGCGGCAGCAGCGGCGGCACCTTGACGCGCGCGAAGTGGTTGTGGCCGCTGACCGGGTTGCGCACGACCACCGCGAGGTTGAGGGACAGCCCCGAGATGTACGGGAAGGGGTGCGCCGGGTCGACGGCCAGCGGGGTCAGGACGGGGTAGATCTGCTGCCGGAAGAGTGAGAAGAGCCGCGCCTGCTCCTTCTCCGTGAGCTCGCCCCAGCGGATGAGGTAGAGCCCCTCGTCGGCGAGGGCCGGGGCGACGTCCTGCTGGTAGCAGGCGGCGTGCCGGGCCATCAGCTCCCGCGAGCGGGTCCAGATCAGGTCCAGCACCTCGCGCGGCTGCAGTCCGGAGGCGCTGCGGGTGGCGACGCCGGTCGCTATCCGCCGCTTCAGCCCCGCGACCCGCACCATGAAGAACTCGTCCAGGTTGCTGGCGAAGATCGCGAGGAACTTGGCCCGTTCGAGGAGCGGGGTCCCGGAGTCCTCGGCCAGCTCCAGCACCCGCTCGTTGAACGCCAGCCAGCTGCGTTCGCGGTCCAGGAAGCGGCCCGGCGGCAGCTCGCTGTCGGCGCGGTCGGGCTCCTGGCCCTCCTCGTAGAGGTCGACATCGGAGTCGATGTCGGGCTCCAGGCGCAGGTCGGAGGCAGCACCGGGGACGGCCTGGGCGCGGTGGGCCGCGATCGACCCGACGGACGGCTGGGCAGCGTGCGGGGCTGGCTGGCTCATGGCCCCATTCTTCCGCGCACGCTGCGTGGGGGGCGCGGGGAGACGACGGGGCGCCTCTGCTGGCTGCATTGCGCCAAGGTCGCACGCGGGTTTGAATCTCTGGTTAATCAGACGTGGCGTCCCGGGGTGCCCCAGGTTGCGACCAGCCGTTTTACTGGCCTCCCGCGCGCGAAGGGCTCAGCCGTGTCACGGCCCGGCAGGCCGTGACACGGCGGCTGCCCCGTCAGGTCTCGGTGCGGTACATCAGGTCGGTCTCGTGGGTGCGGAACCCCATCCCCTCGTAGACCCGCACGGCGGGGACGTTGTCCGCGTCGACGTACAGCATGGCCGTCGGCACCCCGCGCCGCTGCGCGAGGTAGCGCAGGCCGACGGCGGTCAGCGCCTTGCCCAGGCCGTTCCCCTGCTCGTCGGGGCTGACGCCGAGGACGTACACCTCGCCGAGCCCCTCCTCCGCGTGCACCTTCGTCCAGTGGAAGCCGACCAGCTCGCCGTCCTGCCCGCCGTCCTGCCCGCCGCCGCGCACCGCAAGGAAGAAGCCCTCCGGGTCGAACCACGGCTCCGCCTTGCGGTCGTCGAGGTCGCGCTGGGTCAGGCCGCCCTGCTCGGGGTGGTGGGCGAAGGCGGCGGCGTTCAGCCGCAGCCACGCCGCGTCGTCCTCGCCGGGCCGGAACGTCCGCACCGCGACGCCCTGAGGCAGCACCGGCTCGTCCAGCACCGGCCCCGTCAGCGGGCGGCGCAGCTGGCGCAGCTCCCGGAAGAGGGTCAGGCCCAGGGACTGGGCCAGATGGCGGGCCGCCGGGTGGCCGCCGTGCGCCCAGACCCGCAGCCGCTTGCCGGAGACGTCGAGCAGCGCCTGCCCGAGCTGCCGCCCGTGCCCCTGACCGCGCAGCGCGGGCGCGACGACCAGCTCCCCGGTCGGCGCCTCCACCGGGTCGGTCTCCTCCAGTTGGGCGTACCCGGCCAGCCGTCCGTCCCCCTCGCGCAGCAGCAGGTGCCGTACGCCCGCGCGGCGCCCCCCGCGCAGCTGGAGGCGGCCCTGCTCGGAGACGGCGGACTGCCCGTCGTCCCGGGCCGCGTCCTCGATCAGCCGCAGCACGTCGGCCACGGCGTCCTCGGGCAACTCGTCCACTACAACCACGTCGCTCATGAGGATGACCCTACGACTGCCCTCCGGCCGGCATGCCGAGGTGTTCCCCGAGTGCCTCGCGCCCGGCCTCCGTCAGCGCGACGGCCCGGGTGCTGCCGATCCGGGTGACCCAACCGGCGTCGAACGCGTGACGGCACAGCGCGGCGCCCACCGCGCCCGCCAGGTGCGCACGGCGCTCGGTCCAGTCCAGACAGGCGCGCACGGCGGGACGGCGGCTGCCCGCCGGCAGGGCGACGCCCAGTCCGTCCAGCCAGGCGGCCCCGTCCCGGGTGAGCCGCAGACCGCCCTCCCAGTCGAGCAGGCCGCGCGCGGTCATCGCGTCGGCGAGGTCGACGGCGAGCGTCCCGGCGAGGTGGTCGTAGCAGGTGCGGGCGCGGGCCAGCGCCTGCCGCCGCCCGGCGGCAGACAGCGAGCGCGGCGGCGCGGCCGGGGGGTGCGGCGCGGCGGCGGACAGGGCCTCGATCAGCTCGGCGTACCGGGGCCCGGACAGCCGCACATAGCGGTGTCTGCCCTGCCGCACCTCGGCCAGGACCCCGGCGCCGACCAGCAGGTTGAGGTGCCCGGTCGCGGTGGAGGCGGCGACACCCGCGTGCCGGGCCAGCTCGTTCGCGGTCCAGGCCCGGCCGTCCAGCAGGGCGAGGCAGATCGCGGCCCGGGTGCGGTCGGCGAAGAGGGCGGCGACGGCGGCCAGGTCGGGGTCGGGGTCGGTCATACGTCCGATTATCCGCTGCCCCTTGCGGTACGCCGTAGCGTGCTGGTGCGTGATGGTCGCGCGCCCACCAGGGGCGCGGGGAACTGCGCGCCAAGCCACAGAACACCCGCGGGCTGCGACGCACAGCAAGGGCAGCCCCGATCCAGCAAGCTGCGCCGGACGCCGCTTAAGCGGGCGGCGGCTCGTCCGGAGGGGGAACCGGCGCACCGGGAAGCCGGAGCACCGCCTCGGTGCCGCCACCGCCGTCGTCGGGCAGCCGCAGCTCCACGTCGCCGCCCGCCTGCCGCGCAGTGCGCGCGACGATGGACAGGCCGAGCCCGGACCCCGGCAGGCTCCGCGCGGAAGGGGAGCGCCAGAACCGGTCGAAGACATACGGCAGCTCACCGGCCGGGACCCCGGCCCCGTGGTCCCGTACGCGCAGCGTGCCGTCCGTCAGCGAGACCTCCACGGCCCCCTCCTCGTCGCCGAACTTGACCGCGTTGTCCAGCAGGTTGACCACGGAGCGCTCCAGTGCGGACGCGTCGCCCCGCACATACCAGGGCTCCACCGGCTCCGCGCGCAGCGAGACATGCGGGCCGCGCAGCCGCACCCGCTCCACCGCACGGTCGACGATCTTGTGCAGCCCGGTGATCCCGATCCGCTCCTGCGTCTGCGGGCGGGACAGCTCCTGGAGGTCGCCGATGAGCGCGTTCAGCTCGGCCATCTGGGCGCGCACCGAGGCGAGCAGCTCCCTGCGGTCCTCCTCCGGCAGCGGCCGTCCGGTCTCCTCGCTGCGCACCAGCAGGTCGATGTTGGTGCGCAGCGAGGTCAGCGGGGTGCGCAGCTCGTGTCCCGCGTCCGCGATGAGCTGCTGCTGCAGCTCGCGCGAGGAGGCGAGCGCGGCGGTCATCGAGTTGAACGAGCGGGACAGCCGGGCGATCTCGTCGTCGCCTTCGACGGGGATCCGCACGGCGAGGTCCTCGGTGCGCGCGACATGCTCCACGGCGCTGGTCAGCCGGTTGACCGGGCGCAGCCCCGCACGCGCGAGCACGACGCCGGCGCCCGCCGCGCCGAGGACGCCGGCGCCGCCGACGAGGGTGAGGATGAGCGCCAGCTTCCGCAGCGACTCGTCCAGCTCGGTCATCGGCCGGGCCACCGAGACGGCCGCGTTGGTGGTGCCGGCGACCGGCGTGGTGCGCACCCGGTAGCTGGTGCCGTCGTCGGCGCGTGCGGTGTGCACGGACACCCGGCGCTCGCGCTTGGCGACGGCGACGTCGGAGCCGGTGACGTCCAGCTTGTCGCCGACGATCACGCAGCTCTGGCCGGAGGTGAGGACGACCTGGACGACCGCGCTGAACGGGTTCGGGTCCCGCTCCCCCGGCGGTCTGCACTCGCCCGACCGCACCTGGCTCACCACGCGGCCGGGCTCCACGGTGCTCTCGCTCAGCGAGTCGTCGAGCGAGTTGAGCAGCTGTGCACGGACCAGGAACCAGCAGGCCAGGGCGATGGCGGCAACCGCGATGCCCACGGTGAGGGCCGCCATGAGGGCGAGTCGGCCGCGCAGCGGCATCCCGACAGCCCGCGCCCCCACCCGGCGCAGCCGGGCCAGTGCGGTACGACCGCTCACGCCGCTCCTTCAGCCGACGGAGCGCTCATGCCGTGCCGTCCTTCAGCACATAGCCGACACCGCGCACCGTGTGGACCAGGCGGGGCTCTCCGCCCGCCTCCGTCTTGCGCCGCAGATACATCACGTAGACGTCCAGCGAGTTGGACGAGGGCTCGAAGTCGAAGCCCCACACGGCCTTGAGGATCTGCTCGCGGGTGAGCACCTGCCGCGGGTGCGCCAGGAACATCTCCAGCAGCGTGTACTCGGTCCTGGTCAGCTCCACGGACCGCGCGCCCCGGCTGACCTCCCGGGTCCGCAGGTCCATCCGCAGGTCGGCGAAGGTGAGCGCGGCCGGCTCCGCCGCCGACTCCGCCTCCGCCCGGTCCCGCGCGTACGAGCTGCGGCGCAGCAGCGCGCGCACCCGCGCGAGCAGCTCGTCCAGTTCGAAGGGCTTGACGAGGTAGTCGTCGGCCCCGGCGTCCAGGCCCGTCACGCGGTCGCCGACGGTGTCCCGCGCGGTCAGCATCAGCACCGGCACCCGCTGCCCCTCGGCGCGCAGCCGCCGGGCCGCGGTGAGCCCGTCCATCCGTGGCATGAGCACATCGAGGATGACCAGGTCGGGCTGGTGCCGCGCCGCCTGCTCCAGCGCCTCCGCGCCGTCGGCGGCCTCCTCCGTCTCGTACCCCTCGAAGCTGAGACTGCGCCGCAGCGCGTCCCGCACGGCGGGTTCGTCGTCGACGATCAGGACCTTCATGGGCCCCAGCTTGTCACCCGGCTCCCCGCAGGCCGGGTCAGCCATCCCCGTTCCGCAGGTTGTCCAGGTCCTTCTTCACGTCGTTGATCGGGATGGCGAAGCCGAGTCCGATGCTGCCGGCGTCCGAGGACACCTGCTGGCCGCCGCTGCCGCCGCCCGCGGAGTACATCGCGGAGTTGATCCCGACGACCTCCCCGCTCATGTTGACCAGCGGGCCGCCGGAGTTGCCCGGGTTGAGCGAGGCGTCGGTCTGCAGCGCCTTGTACGTGGTGGTCTCGCCGTTGACCTGACCGTTGAACTGCCCGCCGCCGAACTGGAAGGGCCACTGGTCCTGGCCCTGACCCTGACCCTGACCCTGCCCCTGGCCGCTGCCCTCGCCCTCCTTCCGCACGGTCACCTCGCGGTCCTTGGCGGAGACGATGCCGCTGGTCACCGTGTTGGACAGGCCCTCGGGCGAGCCGATGGCCACGACCTGGTCGCCGACGCCGACCTGGCCGGAGTCGCCCAGCACGGCGGGGGTGAGCCCGTCGGCGTTCCGCACCTTGATCAGCGCGAGGTCGCGGCCGGGATCCGTGCCGACGACGTCGGCGGTGCCGGTCTTCCCGTCGGAGAAGGCGACCCGGACGGTGTCGGCACCCGCGACGACGTGGTTGTTGGTGAGGATCTCGCCGCTCTTGGTGATGACCACCCCGGAGCCGGTCGAGGAGCCGTCCCCGGTCCGCGCCCTGACCTCCACCACGCTCGGGCCGACCGCCTTGGCGACACTGGAGACGCCGCTCTTGGCGGACGCGTTGCTGCCGTTGACCGGCGCGGAGACGGTGGTCTGCCCGTCGTTCCCGAACAGCTTGTCGACGCTGAACGCCGTACCGCCGCCGATCACCGCGGCGCCGACCGCGACGGCGGCCACCAGCGCGACCGGCCGGCGCGCCCGGCGCCGCCTGCGGGGCGGCTCGGCGGGCATCGGCGGCACGGCGCTCCCGGCCGCCGCGGGCTGCTGCCAGGCGGCGGTCCCGTGGCCGGTGCTCCCGTAGCCGGTGCCCTCCGGACCGCCGCCGGAGTACG
The DNA here is from genome assembly GCF_011045075.1 of Streptomyces boncukensis. Lineage (GTDB taxonomy): Bacteria > Actinomycetota > Actinomycetes > Streptomycetales > Streptomycetaceae > Streptomyces > Streptomyces boncukensis. Next base: position 4,155 of record NZ_JAAKZZ010000201.1, on the reverse strand, counting down.
CGCCATCCTGCTGACCCTGCTGGTCCCGCTGGTCCCGCTGGTCCATGTGCTGGTCCCCCTGTTCCCTGGGCGAGCTTTTCCGCTTCTGCCTGTGAAGCGTGCTCCGGGAATCTGAGAGGAGCCTGAGGACGGCCTAAGAAGGTCCGTAATTGCACGACGGAGGGCTGTCGCAGCCGCAGGAGCGCCGGATGACCAGGCGCGAAGGGAACTGCCGTACCCGCCCCTTGCCGCCCGCGACGCTCGGGGTGCGCGCGCCGGGGGCGCGCAGCGAGTCGTCGAGCACCAGGTCCACGGCGGCCTTCGCCATCTCCACCCGGTCCGAGCCCACCGTCGTCAGGGGCGGGTCCGTCAGGCCCGCCTCCTTCACGTCGTCGAAGCCCACCACCGCCAGTTCGCCGGGCACGTCGATGTCCAGCTCGCGCGCGGCCCGCAGCACCCCGATGGCCTGGTCGTCGGTGGAGCAGAACAGCGCGGTCGGCCGGTCCGGGCCGCTCAGCAGGCCGAGGGCGACGCGGTAGGTGTCGTAGCGGTTGTACGGAGACGGGAACAGCCGCCCTTCGACGGACTTGCCCGCCTCCTTCATGGCCCGCGTCCAGCCCTCCACATGGTCCGTCACCGGGTCGCCGTGCTCGGGGGTGGACTCGATGCCGCCGAGGCAGGCGACGGAGTCGTGGCCGTGCTCCAGCAGATGGCGGGTGGCCAGCTGGGCGCCGCCGACATCGTCCAGTACGACCGCGACGTCGTCGATGGCCTCGGGCCGCTCGTGCAGCAGCACGACCCGCGCGTCCCAGGCGTCGATCTCCAGCGCCGCGCGCTCGCTCAGACCGGTGCTGATGAGGATCAGGCCGGAGACCCGCATCCCCAGGAAGGCCCGCAGATAGTGCACTTCGCGGTCGTCGAGGTAGTCCGAGTTCCCGACGAGGACCATCTTGCCGCGCTCGGCGGCGGCGTGCTCGACCGCGTGGGCCAGCTCGCCGAAGAAGGGCTGGCGCGCGTCCGGCACGATGAGCCCTATCAGGTCCGTGCGCCGCGAGGCCATGGCCTGGGCCACGCGGTCCGGGCGGTACCCCAGCTCCTTGATCGCCGCGAGCACCCGCTCCCGGGTGGCCGGAGCCACGGGGCGCGGGCCGTCGTTGATCACATAACTCACGACCGCGGTCGACGTACCCGCCAGCCTCGCCACATCGTCCCGCGTCACCTTGGCCACCCGCACGAGTCTACGCGCGCCACGAGATGCCGCCCCAGCCCTTGGGAGCGGTGAGGTGGGAGCAGAAGCCCGGTTCCCTTCCGCACGCCCCTCCGCCCTCCCGTTGCGTACGAGCGGCTTGCGTACCGGAGGCTTGCGTACCGGAGGCTTATGTACCGGCGGCCTCCTGGGCGACGCGGGTGGCCTCCTGGGTCACGGCCTCCGCCTGCTTGTCCGCTTCCCTGTCCGCTTCGGACTTCTCCGCCGCCTTCTCCGGGGCGACGAAGCGGTAGCCGACGTTCCGGACCGTTCCGATCAGCGCCTCGTACTCCGGCCCCAACTTCGCCCGCAGGCGCCGCACATGGACGTCCACCGTCCGGGTGCCGCCGAAGTAGTCGTAGCCCCACACCTCCTGCAGCAGCTGGGCCCGGGTGAAGACCCGGCCCGGGTGCTGGGCGAGGAACTTCAGCAGCTCGAACTCCTTGAAGGTGAGGTCCAGCACCCGCCCCTTCAGCTTCGCGCTGTACGTTGCCTCGTCCACCGACAGATCGCCGTTGCGGATCTCCATCGGGCTGTCGTCCGTGACGAGCTGCCGGCGGCCCGTCGCCAGCCGCAGCCGCGCCTCCACCTCGGCGGGCCCGGCCGTGTCGAGGAGGACGTCGTCCACGCCCCACTCGGCGGTGACGGCCGCGAGCCCGCCCTCGGTCACGATCAGCAGCAGCGGGCACCCCGGGCCCGTCGAGCGCAGCAGCTGGCACAGCGAGCGGACCTGCGGCAGGTCGCGGCGTCCGTCGACCAGGATGACGTCGGCGCTGGGCGCGTCCACCAGCGCGGGCCCCTCGGCGGGTGCGACCCGCACGTTGTGGAGCAGCAGTCCGAGCGCGGGGAGCACCTCGGTGGACGGCTGCAGGGCGTTGGTGAGCAGCAGCAGTGAACTCATGCGCGAGAGCCCTCCCTCGGCGCGGTCGGACGCGCGGTCGATCGGCGGTCCCGGTCCTGCACGTTTCGCTTGGCCATGCGTCGGGTTCCCTCCTGCACCTCAGGGTGCACCCGGGCGGCCCGGCGCCCGGGGGACTATGGCGGCACTGCTTCGGAAAGCACAAAAGGACCCGGGGGCGACGCTGCCCGGATCCTTCTGGCCCAGCAGAATACCCGCATGACCGATGAAGCGGAGTGTGACCTCGCTCGCCTCCCCCACCCGTCCGCCACGCAGAGTGATGTGCAGGTGGCACCGGGTACAGCACAGCGGACGGTCGACACCGTACTGCGGACGGCCGACGGTGTACGGATCGAGGCCCGGCACGAGCCGTACGCCGGGACCGCAGCGCGGCGGCCGCCCGGCGCGATCGTGGTGGCGCACGGATTCACCGGCTCCCGCGAGCGCCCGGCGCTGCGCCGTGCCGCGCGGGCACTGACCCGGCGCGCGGCGGTGGTCACCTTCTCCTTCCGGGGACACGGGCGCTCCTCGGGACGCTCGACGGTCGGCGACCGCGAGGTGCTCGACCTCGCCGCCGCGGTCGCCTGGGCGCGGTCCCTGGGGTACGGCCGGGTGGCCACCGTCGGGTTCTCGATGGGCGGCTCGGTCGTACTGCGGCACGCGGCGCTGTACCGCACGAGCGGCGGCTCCGCGAACGGCGGCCCCGCCGGGGGACACGGAGAGTCAGCGGCGGACGGCATGATGCACAGGGGGCGCACGGATGCAGATCCGACCGCAGGCCCGAGCGCAGGCCCAGCCGCAGGCCCGAGCGCAGGCCCGGCCGCAGCTCTGGCCGCCGCCGACGCCGCCGTGGCCGTCAGCGCACCGGCCCGCTGGTACTACAACGGCACCGCCCCCATGCGGCGCGTGCACTGGGCCGTGCAGCGCCCGCTCGGCCGGCTCGTCGCGCGCTACGGGCTGGGCACCCGCATCCACCCCCGGGACTGGGACCCGGTGCCGCTCCCGCCGGTCGCCGCCGCGCCGCTGATCGCGCCGACCCCGCTGCTGCTCGTCCACGGCGACCGGGACCCCTACTTCCCGCTCGACCACCCGTGCTCCCTCGCCGAGGCGGCGGACCCCGCGCACACCGAGCTGTGGCTGGTCCCCGGCTTCGGGCACGCGGAGAACGCCGCCGGTCCCGCGCTGCTCGACCGGGTCGGCGCCTGGGCCGGTGCCCGGATCGGGGACAATCCCGACGACCGGTGCACCGGCCACGCGCGCGAGGCGCCATGATGGGATCCGCAACACACACCCAGCTCCAGCTGAGAGGGAACCCCACGTGACTCCGCTCCCTCACCCGAAGGAAAGGGGCTTCCAACCCGAGAGTTGCGGTCCAGCCCGAACCGATCCCTTGCGGGACAAACGGAAAATACCACGACTTAGGGAAGCGATTCCCCCACCGGCCGAAACCGGTGGTTCCCTCACGAGGAGAACGATGGCGAGCGGAACGATCCGCTACTGGGCGGCGGCCAAGGCCGCCGCCGGCACGGCGGAGGAGCCGTACGAGGCCGCCACACTCGCCGGAGCCCTCGACGGCGCCCGCGCGGCGCACGCGGGGCAGCCGGAGTTCTCCAGGGTGCTGGAGCGCTGCTCCTTCCTCGTGGACAGCGTCCCGGTGGGCACCCGGGCCCACGCGTCGGTCCAGCTCAGCGACGGCGGCACCGTCGAGGTGCTGCCACCGTTCGCGGGCGGTGCGGCGTGAGCGGGCCGTACGGCCAGGAGCCGTACGACTGGCAGCAGCAGTACGAGCCGTACCCGCAGCCCGCGCAGCCCGAACCGTACGCCTACGGGACGGCGGCGTACCCCCCGTACCAGGAGCAGCAGGGCCAGCAGCAGGCGCCGTACGGCACCGCGCCGTACGAGGCCCCGTACGGCGCGCAGTACGGCACGACGGCGTACGACGCGCCCCACGGCCCCGGCGACGGCCACGGCACGCAGTACCACGCCCCCTACGGCGACGCCGGGCAGCAGGGCGGCGCCGCGTACGGGGGAG
>NZ_JAAKZZ010000200.1 GCF_011045075.1 Streptomyces boncukensis | reverse complement strand
CGCGCCGAACGTCCGGGGCGGGGGCCGGCCAGGAGACGGGCGCGCCCTTCGTCCATGCCTCGGCCAGCGCGTCGGGCGAGGATGCGGGCGCGGCCGGTCCGGTGCCGGGCGCGTCCGCCGCGGGACCGGCTTCGCCGAAGCGGACCGGGACGCGCGGCGTTCCGCCCTCCGCCACGGTCTCCAGCGCCTCGGCCAGCTCGTCCGCGTCCCGCACCACCAGCGCCAGCCGATGCCGCATGGCCTCCCGTCCGGTCCGCAGAGTGTGGACGACATCGGTGAGACGGGGCGGAGCGTCCTGCCGTACGGCGTCGCGCAGCCGGCGGGCCCGCTCGCGCAGCGCTGCCGGGGTCCGCGCCGAGAGCTGCACCACCTCGGGCCCGGCCGGTCCCGAGGGTGCCGCGGCCCTCGACTCTGGCTCCGGCTCCGGCTCCCGGTACTGTTCGAGCACCATATGGACGTTGGCGCCACCGGCTCCGAACGTGCTCAGACCGGCCCGGCGCGGTACGGGCGCGTCCGTGGCCGGGTCCGTCTGCTCCGGCCACGGCTCCAGCAGGCGGGCGGGGCGGAAGGGGCTGTCGGCGAAGTCGACGCTCAGCTCCGCGGCCCCGTCGCCCAGGGACGGTACGAGCCGCCCGTGCCGCATGCACAGCAGGATCTTCACGAGCCCGGCCACGCCCGCCGCCGCCTCCAGATGGCCGAGCGCGTGCTTGACCGACCCGAGGGCGCAGAACTCCCGGCGGTCCGTGCGCTCGCCGAAGACGGCGCGGAGGGCGTCGAACTCCATCCGGTCCCCGAGCGCGGTGGCGCTGCCGTGCGCCTCCAGATAGCCCACCGTCCCGGCGGGCACCCCCGAGCGGTCCAGCGCCTCGGCCACCACCCGCTCCTGCGCCTCCGGGTGCGGTACGGCGAACCCGCTGGTCCGCCCGCTGTGCCGGAGGGACGACCCGCGCAGTACGGCGTGGACGCGGTCGCCGGAGGCGAGGGCGTCGCCGAGCGGCCGCAGCAGCACGGCGCCGACCCCCTCGCCGGGGACATAGCCGTCGGCCCCCGCGGCGAACGGCCTGCACCGCCCGTCGGCCGACAGCAGCCGCAGCTGGGCCAGGCGTACGAACTTGTACGGGTGGAGGGAGAGGTTGACGCCGCCCGCGAGAGCCGCCCGGCACTCGCCCCGGCGGATGCTCTCGGCGGCCAGGTGCAGGGCCGCCAGCGACGACGAGCACGCCGCGTCCACGGCGAGGCTGGGGCCGCTGAAGTCGCACAGGTGCGAGACCCGGTTCGGCACGGCGGAGAACCAGGACCCGGCCGCCGGGCCGCCGCCGGGCGCCGCGTCCGCGCCGTACAGCTGGTAGTCGTTCCACATCACCCCGGCGAAGACGCCGACCTCGCCGTCGGTCTGCGCCGCGAGCCCGGCCGGGGTGTGCCCGGCGTCCTCCAGGACCTGCCACGCGGTTTCCAGGAAGAGCCGCTCGTGCGGGTCGGCGAGCTCGGCCTGCCGGTCGGTGAAGCGGAAGAACGGGGCGTCGAAGCGGTCGACGCCGTCCAGGAACGCGCCCCGGGTGGTGTAGGTGCGGCCGGGAGTGCCGGGGGCCGGGTCGTAGTGGCGGGCGGCGTCCCAGCGGTTGGGCGGTACGTCGCTGAGCGCGTCGCGGCCCTCGGCGAGCAGCCGCCACAGGCTTCCGGTGTCCGGCGCGCCGGGGAAGCGTCCGGCGAGGCCGGTGATCGCTACGGCGTCAGGGCCGGGGCCGGGCGGCCCGTCCTGCGCGGGCGCAGCGGACCGCTCCCGCACCCGGGAGACCGACGGCGCGGGAGCCGACGGCAGGGGTTCCTGCGGGACGGGTTCCTGGTCGCGCAGATGGGCGGCCAGGGCGCGGGCAGTCGGGTGCTCGAACAGCAGCGTCGGGTACAGCTCGCGCCCCAGGCGCTGTTCCAGGGTGTCGGCGAGGGAGAGCAGCGAGACGGAGGTCAGCCCGTGGTCGTAGAAGCCGCGGTCGGGGTCGAGGTCGCCGGGCGGAATGCCCAGCGCGGCGGCGACGACCTCGGTGACGACCTCCCCGACGGGAGCCGCGCCGCTGCGCCCGTGCCCGCCGGGCTCGCCGTGCCCGCCGTGCTCTCCGGGCTCCGGTGCCTGCGGGGTGCCGCCGTGCCCGGCGGTGCCGTCGCCGGTGAGGTCTCCGGCCGTGCGCACCCGCTTCGCGCGGAAGCCGGTGAGCGCGGCGACGACGTTCCCCTCGCCGTCGCACACCCTGATGTCGGAGCGCATCGTCTCGCTGTCGAGTCCGCCGCTCACCGGGCCGGGCACATGGACCCACCCGTGTGCGCCGATGCCCTCGGCGGCGCGGAAGGAGTCGATCGAGATCGGCAGGAACGCGTGGTCGGCCGCCTCCCGCCGCCCCGGGGCCAGCAGCCACAGCGGGACGAGGGTGGCGAAGTCCAGCGCCGCGGGGTGGGCGAGGAAGTGCGGGAGGTGCGCGCGTGCCGAGTCGGCGAGGGACAGCTCCGCGAGGGCGAAGCCGGGCCCCGCGTACACCGTCCCGTGCGCCTTCATGAAGTCCCGGTGCTCGATGTCGATGCGCCGGACGAGGGCGTAGAGCTCGTCCGCGTCCGTGCCGGGCCCGGCGCGGTCCGCCAGGGCGCCCGGGTCGACGCGCTCCTGCGGCCGGGGACGGCCCAGATGCAGCTCGGCGGTGCAGTGCGTACGCCAGGCCCCCTCGGCGCTCTCGGTGCTTTCGGCCCGGCCGCGGATGGTGACGGGCAGGGCGCCGCCGCCGTCCGGCTCACCGAGCAGCACCTCGACGCGGTGCCCCGCGGCGCCCGGTTCGGTCACCGGCGCGAGGAAGCGGCAGCGGCGCAGCTCCGCCGTCGCCGGGTCCACCCCGGCGTCGCGTACGAGCCGCAGCACCAGCTCCAGCAGGAAGACCCCGGGCAGCACCGGCACACCGTGCACGAGGTGGTCGCGCAGCGCCGCGTCCTGCGCGGTCACCAGCGCCCGGCCGCGGCGTCCGGCGAGCCGGTCGCGCCCGTGCGGCGCGCCGTCGTGGTGCGGCGCCCCCGGGATGTCGCGGGCGTGAGGGGTGTCGAGCATGTCAGCTCAGCTCCTCCAGGGCGAGAATCGGTCGCGGGCCGCCGTCGGGTTCGCTGAGCCGTTCCCCTGCCGCGACGGGCGGGACAGCGGTTCCCTCCGGCCGGTCGATCCAATGGCGTCGGCGGCGGAACACCGCCGGGGGCAGGGAGGCGCGCGGCTCCGGGCGCCCGGCGCGCTCGTGCGGCGTCAGCTCCCGCAGAACGGCGTGGCAGTTGGTGCCGCCGAAGCCGAACGAGCTGATGCCGGCACGGCGCAGGCCCTGCCGGGGCAGCCAGGGGCGGGTCCGGGTGTTCGGATAGAAGGGCGAGGTGTCGAAGGCGAAGCGCGGATTGGGCTCGTCGCAGTGCAGCGTCGCCGGGAGCGTGCGGTGCCGCAGGGCCAGGACCACCTTCTCCAGCGCCGCGATGCCCGCCGCCATCAGCAGGTGTCCGACGTTGGACTTGACGCTGCCGACGGCGCAGAATCCGACGTCGTCCGTGCTGCGCCGGAAGGCCCGGGTGAGCGCCCGCAGCTCCATCGGGTCGCCGATCATCGTGCCGGTGCCGTGCGCCTCGACGTACGACACGCTGTCGGCCGCGGCGCCCGCGGCGTCCAGCGCGTCGAGGATCAGCGACTCCTGCGCCTCGGGGTTCGGGGTCGTCAGGCCCATGGTGCGGCCGTCGTTGTTCATCGCGCACGCCTCGACCACCGCGAGCACCCTGTCGCCGTCCGCCAGCGCCCGGTCCAGCGGCTTGACCAGGACCGACCCCGCGCCCTCCCCGGGCACGAAGCCGCCTGCCCTCCGGTCGAAGACCCGGCAGAGGCCGTCCGGGGACAGCGCCTGGGCGGCGCTGAGCCGGAGATAGGGCGTCTCGTCGAGGATCAGGTCGGCCCCGGACACCAGCGCCATCTCGCACTCGCCGAGGGCCAGGGCGCGCTGGGCCAGCCAGAGCGCGGTCAGCGAGGACGAGCAGGCGGTGTCCACGACCAGGTTCGGGCCGCGCAGATCGTAGACGTGGGCGAGCTGGGCGCCGATGAAGTTCGGGTTCAGCCCGGTGGCGGTGGACCGGCCGGGGACGGCGATCCGTCGCCCGTAGGTGCTGGCGCCCGCGCCCGCGAAGACGCCGATCCGCCGTCCCCGCACCTCCTCCGCCGGGTATCCGGCGTCCCGGAACGTCTGCTCGGCGGACTCCAGCACGGCGCGCACCACCGGATCCAGGTGCGCGGCGTCCTCCGGGGCCATGCCGAAGAAGGCGGGGTCGAAGTCCTCCACCCCGTCGAGGAAGCCGCCCCACCGGCTGATGCTGCGGCCGGGCCGGGGTTCGGCGGCGTACAGCGCACGCACGTCCCAGCGTTCGCGGGGCACCTCCCGGATGCCGGAGCGCCCCTCGCACAGCAGCTCCCAGAACTCGGCCGCGCTGGGAGCGCCGGGGAAGCGCCCCGCCATGCCGAGCACGGCGAGCGGCGGGACTCCGGCCGTGCCCCCGGCCGGGCCTCCGGAGACGGCGGGGACGGCCGCCGGTTCCGGTTCCGGTTTCGCCTCCGGTCCCGGCTCCGGCTCCGGACGTTCCGTCGTGAGGGCGGCGGTTACGGCGGGGTGGTAGGCGTGCACCAGATGGGTGGCCAGCGCCGCCACGCTCGGGTGCTCCAGGATCACCCCCGGGTCCAGCGACCTTCCGGCCAGCGGCTCCAGCCGCCGTACGATGCCCGCGATCAGGATCGAGTCCACGCCGAGGTCCGCGAACGCCGCTTCGGGGTCGATCCCGGACACCGGTACCCGGAGCTCATCGGCCAGCAGCGAGGTGAGGTGCCCTACGGTCGCCGTCGTCAGCTCGTCACGCGCCGGGGCGGGCGCAGGCAGCTCCCGCCGCTGTTCCGGCGGCTGTTCTGTCGGCTGTTCTGCCGGTTCTTCCCGCTGCGTCGGCGCGCCGGTGCCGTCCCGCCGGTCCGCGAGGACGGCCGCCGCCACCACGCTCGTACCGGACGGCCGGGCCAGCGCGGCGTCCAGCAGGTCCAGCCCGTCCTCGGGGGCCAGTGCGGCGAAGCCGTGCTCGCGGTACCGGGGGCCGCGCACCTCTCCCATGCCGGTGTCCGCCCAGCTCGCCCAGTCCACGGCGAGGTAGCGGGTGCGGCCCGTGGAGCGGCTCGCGCGGTGCGCCGCGAACGCGTCCAGGAACGCGTTGGCGCCGGCGTAGCCGGCCAGTCCGACGCCGAGTTCCGGAACCACGGCCGAGACCGAGGAGTACAGCACGAAGAACTCCGGCGCGTCGTCCCGCAGCAGCGCGTCCAGCACCAGCAGGCCCTCGCCCTTGGGCTCCCGGACCCGCGCGAGCTCCTCTGCGGGCTGCCGGGCGAACGCCTGACCGGGGCGGGCCTCGCCCGCGCAGTGGACGACCCCGCCGATCCGGCCCAGATCGCGCCGTACGCCGCCGAGGAAGGCGGCGAGCGCCTCCCGGTCCGTCAGCGGGCCGTCGTGCAGGGCGAGTTCGGCGCCCGCTTCCGTCAGTGCGTGCAGCGCACGCACGGTGTCCCGCCGCCCGTGCGGCACGTCACCGGCGGCGATGGGCCCCCACTGGTCGCGGGGCGGCAGCGGGCGCAGCCCGAGCAGTGCCAGCTTGCGGGCACCGCGCGCGACCAGCCGCCGCGCCAGGGCCAGCCCGAGGCCGCCGGTGCCCCCGGTGACCAGATAGGCGTGAGCGGGGTCGAGCGGGATCCCGCCGAGCCCGCCGGGTCCGCTGTGCCCGCCGGGTCCGCTGTGTGCGGAGTCGCTGTCGGGTGCTGCCGCGATCCGCTCCAGGCGGGGCACGTACCGTCCGTCGTCGCGGCGCCGGACCTCCGGTACGGGTTCCCGCTCGTCCGCCTCGTCCAGCGCGGCGGTGAGCGCCGCGCCGAGGGTGGCGTCCCCGGCCACGTCCACCGTGGTGGCCCGCAGCGCCCGGTACTCGGCGCCGAGGACGCGGACGAGTCCGGCCATCCTGGCTCCGGCGAGGCCCGGGGCCGGGGCCGGGCCCAGGGGCGGTGCGAGGTCGCGGGTGACGTGCACCCAGCGCAGCCCGCCGCTGCCGGGGGACCGGTCGAGGAGGGCCTGGAGGAGGGCGACACGGGCCGCCTCGCGCGCGAAGGGCCGTGCGTCGTCCCGCGCGGTGGAGGCGTCCACGAGGTCCACCACCAGGTCGGGCACGGTGCCGTGGACCGCGGCCTCGGCGGCGACGCGGCGCCCGTCGGTGGGGGAGTCGAGGTCGGCCTCGTACTCGTCCGGCGTCAGCCGCGGCAGGGCCGAACTCTCCCGTACGACGGTCCACTCGACGCCGGCGGGCAGCTCCGCCTCGGTGAGCAGCTCCGCCGCCGTCCGCTGGTCCACGATCAGCAGGCCCGTGCGGTGCCCGTGCGGTACCGGGTCGGGTTCCGCGAGGTGCCAGCGCCGCTCCAGCAGCGCGGGCCGCGGCGCCCCCGCGCGGTCCGCCGCAGCCGGTACCGGCGGGTGCGGCGCCGGCGGTGCCGTGGTCGGCGCGAAGCGCCTCGTGTGGTCGAAGGGGTAGGCAGGCAGGGGGACGCGGCGGCGCGGCCGGGCGCCGTGCAGCGCGGACCAGTCCACGTCCTGGCCGTCCACCCAGCGCCGGGCGAGCGCGTGCGGCCCGTCGGGCGGTGCGCTGCCCCCGGTGCCCGCACGGGTGGCGTCCCCGGCCGCGCCGTGCCCAGCGCGGCCGTGCACGTAGAGGCCGGGCGCGTCCGTCCCGGAGAGGAACGCGCCGAGCGCCTCGCGCAGTTCGGCCGGGGTGCGCCCGACCGCGCACAGCCGCGCGGGCAGCGGCGTCCGGCCGGTCTGCGCGGTGTACGCGATGTCGGCGAGGGGCGGCAGCCCGTCCCCGCCCCCGTCTCCGCTCCCGTCCTCGGCCTCGTCGCTGCGGCCGTTGGCCAGGTAGGCGCGGACGCGCTCCGCGTACTCCCGCAGCCGGGGCGTGTCGCGCGCCGACAGCGGCAGCGCGTGCGGGCCGTCGTCCGCCGCACCGCAGGGCTGCGGCGGGGCCTCCTCGACGACCACGTGCGCGTTCGTTCCGCCGAACCCGAACGAGCTGACGCCCGCGCGGCGCGGCCCGCTCCGCGCGGCCCAGGGCCGGACCGCCTCCAGCGCGTCGAAGGGCGAGCCGTCCAGGTCGAGCAGCGGGTTGAGCGGGCCCTCGGCCGCGTTCGGCGGGAGGGTGCGGTGCCGCAGCGCGAGCACGGTCTTGACCAGCCCGGCCACCCCGGCCGCCGCTTCCAGATGCCCGATGTTCGACTTCACGGCGCCGAGCGCGCACCGCTCGGAGCCGGGCCGCCCGGCGGCCGGTTCGAACACCGTGCGCAGCCCGGCGATCTCGATCGGGTCCCCGAGCCGGGTCCCGGTGCCGTGCAGCTCGACGTAGGACACGCTGTCCGGGGCCGCGCCCGCGTCCCGCAGGGCCGCTGCGACGGCCTCGCTCTGGGCCGCCGGGTTGGGCGCGGTAAGGGAGTGGGTGCGCCCGCCGTGGTTGACGGCCGAGCCGAGCAGCACCGCGTGCACGGTGTCGCCGTCGGCGAGCGCCCGGCGCAGCGGCTTGAGGACGACAGCGGCGACACCCTCGCCACGGACGTAGCCGTCCGCCGCCGCGCCGAGCGTGGTGCAGCGTCCCGTCGGGGACAGCATGCCCGCGTCGTCCAGCGCGGCCGAAACCGTCGGCGTCAGCAGCAGGTTGACGCCGCCCGCGAGGGCGAGGTCGCACTCCCCGCGGCGCAGCGCTGCCATCGCGCGGTGCACCGCGACCAGAGAGCTGGAGCAGGCGGTGTCGGCCGTCTCGCTGGGCCCGCGCAGATCGAGCTGGTGCGAGACCCGGTTGGGCACGATGCTGTGCATGGTCCCGGTGACGGCGTGCCCGACGGGTCGCTCACCGGAGCGGACGAGCCGTTCGTAGTGGTCGAAGAGGCTGACCCCGGCGAAGACCCCGGTGCGGGATCCGGCGAGGGAGCGCGGATCGCGCCCGGCGTCCTCGACGGCCTGCCAGCAGGTCTCCAGAAAGAGCCGCTGCTGGGGGTCCATCAGCTGCGCCTCGCGCGGGGAGACGTGGAAGAACCCCGCGTCGAAGGCGTCGGCGTCGTCGAGGAATCCGCCGAACCCGGCGCCCCCGGCCGGCCCCGCTGCGCCGGACTCCCACCGCTCCGTGGGCACCGCTCCGACGAGGCGCTCGCCGTGCAGCAGGCGGCGCCAGAAGGCGCCGAGGTCGGGCGCTCCCGGGAAGCGCCCGGCCATGCCGACGACGGCGATACGGGAATCCCCGCGATCCCCGCGATCCCCGGTCCCGGGAGCGGAGTCGGTCCCCGCGTCGGCCTCGGCGGCCGCATCGGCGGTTGCGTCGGCGGTTGCGTCGGCGGTCGCGTCGGCGGTCGCGTCGGCGTCCGCGTCGGCTCCGGAGCCGCCATCGCTGTGCGCGGGCCCCGGCACGGGGGCGCCGCCGAGTACCCGTACCAGGCCGTCCACCGTCGGGTGCTCGTACAGCGTGACGGGGGTCACCGCCAGTCCGAAGCGCTCGTTCACCCGGTTGGCCAGAGCGGTGAGCGCGACGGAGTGCAGACCGTACCGGCCGAACTCGACGGCCCCGTCCAGCTCGGCGGCCGGAATGCCGGACAGCTCGCCGACGGCGTCGTACAGGAACTCCCGCAGCGCGTCGTCCGGCGCCCCCGCGGGACGGCCGTCCACCGCGGCGTCCACCGCGGCGTCCACCGCGGCGTCCACCGTGTCGCTCACCGCGTCGTCCGCCGGTGCGGCCGGGAGCGCGGCCTCGATCCGCGCACGGTCCCCGTAGCCGACCACGACGTGCGGCGAGTCCGCCGCCAGCGCCTCCTCCAGGGCGCGCAGCGCCGGTTCGGTCGGCAGCGGACGGATGCCGAACTCGGCGGCGGCCAGCCGCTGCTGTTCCTCCGTCATCCGCATGCCGCCGTCGGCCCACAGCGGCCAGGCGACCGAGAGCGAGCGCCCGCTCCGCAGCCCGGCGCGGCCCCACGCGGCGCGCCGCGCCATCGCGGTGTCCGCGGCCCGGTTCGCGGCGGCGTAGTCGCACTGGCCCGCGTTTCCGACGGTGCCCGTGATCGAGGACATGACGACGAAGAGGTCGAGTGCGTCGTCGGCGGTCACGGCGTCGAGGTGCGCCGTGCCCGTGGTCTTGGCGCCGAGGACCCGTGCGAGGGACGCGTCGGTCTTGTCGCGCAGCAGGGCGTCCTCGGTGACACCCGCGCAGTGCAGTACGCCGTGCAGACCGCCGAACCGCTCCCGTGCCAGACGCGCGGCGCGCGCCACGTCCGACCGCTCGGCGACGTCGCCCCGCGCGTACACCGCCTGCCCGCCCGCGTCCGTCAGCTCCGCGAGCAGTCGCTCGACGGCGGCGTCCGGCGCGCGTCGGCCCATCAGCACCAGCGACGCGCCGTAGCGGGTGGCGAGATGGCGCGCCACGTGCCGCCCGATGCCGCCCGCCCCGCCGGTGACGAGACAGATCGCGCCCTCCCGGAACGCGGAGCCCCGGGCCTGCCCGTCCGGGGCGCGGACCGGCAGCGGCGCGAACCGCCGGACCTGGCGGGTACGGCCGGACGACGGCGAAGAGGCGGCGTCGGCGGCCGCGTGCCGGACCTCGGGCTCGCCGCTCGCGGCCTCGGCGAGCAGGGCGTCCAACGCGGGCGCGGGCCCGTCGGGGACCGCGACCGCGACGCAGCGGCAGGCCGTGGTCTCCCGGGCGAGCGACCGGCCGAAGGCGGCCACGGCCGCGGCCGTCGGATCGGGTCCGGGGCCGTACGTGACACCGAGGTAGCTGACCCGGGCGCCGTGCCCCTCCGCCACCCTGGCGAGGGCCAACGGCGCTTCGAGAGCCCGCCGTACGGTGTCGGCGCCGGGCAGCACCGTGCCGTCGGGGTCGCCGGACGCGGCGCGCCGCAGGTCGACGACGGTCACCGGGCCCCGGACGCCCGCGTCGCCGAACAGGCGCCGGTAATCCTCCGGTTCGCCCGGCCGGATCACCCGGCTGCCGTCGTCCTCCCGGCGGCCGTAGCGGTCGCCCGGACGGGCGGTAACGGTGCGGTACGGGACGCCGGACCCGGCGTACGGGGCGGGCGAGGCGTCGGTCAGCACGATGACGGCCGCCCCGTCCGGGGCCGGTGCGGCGGGAGCCGGCGCGTGCACCCACCGGGGCCGGTAGAGCCGCGGAGCACTCCCCGTATCCGTGGACTCGCCGGGCAGCCAGTGCCGGTCGCGGCGGAACGGGTACGTGGGCAGCGGGACGCGCCGACGGCCCCGGCCCGGCAGCAGCTGCTCCCAGTCGACCGGAGCGCCCTGCGCCCACAGCGCGCCGACCGCGTCCAGCCGCCCGCGCTCGGCCAGGCGGCGCAGCATCCGCCGGGCCTCGTCGCGGGCGACGTCATCGGCGCCGCCGAACAGCCCCACGAGGCCCGCGGCTCCGGCACCGGCGCCGGCGCCGGCACCGGCTCCGGCTCCGGCACCGGCACCGGCGCCGGGGCCGGCACCGGCACCGGCGCCGGGGCCGGCGGTCCCGTACACGGGAGCGGTGCCCTCGGGCTCGTCGGTGCCGTCGGTCCCGTCGGTCTGTTCGCTTCGGTCGCTCCGCGCGATCCGGGCGAGGGCGGCGAGCAGCTCGCTGCGGTCGCGCGCGGTGAACGCGGCCCGGACGTCGAACGCGTCCCGGCCGACCCGCAGGGTGTGGGCGATGTCCGCGAGCGGCGGCCACTCCCCGGGGCCGGGGGCCGCCAGGAAGTCCCGCAGCTGTGCCGCGGCGGCCCGCAGCTGGTCCGCGTCGCGGGCGGAGAGCACGAACAGCTCGGCACCGCCCCGCTCCGGGGCCCCGTCCCGCGCGTACTCGGGGCCCTCCTCGACCACCAGGTGGACGTTGGTGCCGCCCGCCCCGAACGCACTCAGCCCGGCCCGGCGCGGCACCTCCCGGCAGACGTCGCCGGCAGCGCCGCCCCCGGCGGCGTTCCCGGACGGCAGCCGCGGCCTGTCCCAGTGGGCCACCTCGCGCTGCAGCCGGAACGGCGTGGCCGCGAAGTCGATGTGCGGGTTGGGCCGTTCGGCGTGCAGCGTCGGCACGAGCACCCGGTGCCGCAACTGGAGAAGCACCTTGGTCAGCCCGGCCACCGCCGCCGCCGCGACCAGGTGACCGACGTTGCTCTTGACGCTGCCGAGTGCGCAGAAGCCCCGGTCGGTGGTGTGCGCGGCGAACGCCTCGGTCAGCCCGCGCACCTCGACCGGGTCGCCCAGCGCCGTACCGGTGCCGTGCGCCTCGACGCAGCCGACCGTGCGCGGGTCGACACCGGCGTCGGCCAGGGCGCGGGCCACCAGCCGGGCCTGTGCGGCCGGGTTGGGCACCGTGAACCCGTTGGTGCGGCCGTCGGAGTTGGTCCACACGCCGCGGATGACGCCGTAGATGTGGTCGCCGTCGGCCACCGCGTCCCGGAGCGGCCTGAGCAGCACCGCGCCGACGCCCTCGCCGAGCACGATGCCGTCGGCGTCGGCGCCGAAGGCCCGGCACCGGCCGCCGGGGGCCAGCATCCCGGCCTGGGAGTACTGGATGTGCCTGCCGGGGTGCAGGATCAGATTGACGCCGCCCGCGATCGCGGCCGAGACGGCGCCCCGGCGGACGGCCTGGCACGCGAGGTCCAGGGCCGTGCCGGACGCCGAGCACGCGGTGTCCACCGTCAGGCTGGGCCCGGTGAGGTCGAGGAAGTGGGAGACCCGGTTGGCGATCTGGTACGCGTCGGAGTTGGCGGCGCCGCTGCGTCCGCCGAGCGCCGCCTGGGCGCTGAGGACGCCGTAGTCGTAGCTCATCGCGCCGACGTAGACGCCCACGTCGGGGCCGATGTCGGCGCGGGTGTGACCGGCGTCCTGGAGCGCCTGGTAGGCCGTCTGGAGGAAGAGCCGCTGCTGCGGGTCCATGGTCGCGGCCTCGCGGGGCGAGATGCCGAAGAACAGCGCGTCGAACTCGTCGGCCCCGTCGATCAGTCCGGCGCACGCGGAGGTGCTCTTGCCGGGGCCTCCGTCGGGGTCGTGGTAGGCGCTGTGGTCCCAGCGCTCCGCCGGGATCCCGGTCACGCAGTCGCGGCCCGCGACGAGGTTG
>NZ_JAAKZZ010000001.1 GCF_011045075.1 Streptomyces boncukensis | reverse complement strand
GGGCTACCTTGCACCTGCTCACCGACGCCATACGCGCCGCCGCCGCCCGCGTCACCCTTGACATCCCGGCTGCCGGTGACCAGCCCGCTCGCACCCTGTACTGGGGCGAACAACTCGACGTGCAGTCCATCGGTGCCTTCGGCCACGGTGAAGACCTCACCGAGCAGGCCGTTGCCTCCTACGTGGCCAAGTACGCCACCAAGGGCGCCGAAACCGCGACCGGCACCGCAGACCGCCGCATCGGCAGCCACGACGCCATCGCACTCCTCGGCATCCCCGACCACCCCGCCCGGCTCATCGCAGCCTGCCTCGACCTGCACCCCCTCTACCCCGACCGCAAACTCCGCGACTGGGCCCACATGCTCGGCTTCCGAGGCCACTTCAGCTCGAAGTCACGCCGCTACTCCACCACCCTCGGCGCCCTCCGCCAGGCCCGCGCCGACTACCGCGCCCGCCAGCAACGCGCACACCTCGGACTACCCGACCCCGACACCCAGCCCGAGACAACCACCCTCACCCTCGCCCACTGGGCCTACGCCGGACACGGCCACACGCCAGGAGAGTCCTGGCTGGCCGAATCGATCGCAAAGGACATCCGACTGAACCGAGAGATCGTACGTGAAGCCCTGGTGGACCTTGACGACTTGGGGGGTTGGGATGACTGATGAACTTCTGACCGTCCGAGAGGTCACGGTCACGTTGAAGATCGGCCGCACCAAGGTCTACGACTTAATCCGCACCAAGGAATTGCCCTCGCTGACCATCGGCCGCAGTCGTCGTATCCCGGCAAAAGCGGTGCGGGTCTACCTCACCTCGCGTATGGACCTTGGGGAGGTGGCCTGATGGCGAAGCGACGTAGTCGGGGCGACGGCGGCCTTCACTGGGACGACAAGCGTCAACGGTGGATTGCCACGGTCAGCCTCGGTTTTGACGCGAGCGGCAAACGGATCGTGAAGCGGGCCAGCGGCAAGACCAAGTCTGAGGCCAAGGTGAAGCTCAAGGAGGTGCTCAGGGACTACGAAGACGGTCTTGCGATCGCACCTACCGGTTACACGGTCAAGGACGCGGTGATGGACTGGCTTGCGTACGGGCTCGCTGGTCGGGATTCGGGGACCGTCGAGACGAACACGATCCTGTGCAACACCCACGTCATCCCCGCCCTGGGGGCGCGAAAGCTCCGTGATCTCAGCGCTGAGGACGTGGACAAGTGGCTTGCGGATAAGGCGAAAACGCTGAGTACTCGGACTCTGGAAGCGATCCGCTCATGTCTGAACCGCGCCGTGAAGCGGGCCATGGCTCGCGACAAGGTCAAGCGAAACGTCGTCGAGCTGTGCTCGGTCCCCGCTGGCCAACCCGGGCGACCCTCGAAGTCCCTGACCTTGGCTCAGGCGGAAGATGTCTTGACCGCTGCTGAGGACTCGCCGCTCTACGCGTACGTCGTGGTGTCGCTCCTGACTGGCGGCCGTACGGAGGAAGTCCGCCCGCTCACATGGGATCACGTCGACCTTAACGGCGACCCGAAGGCGATCCCCGAGATTCCGCCGCACATTGCAGTCTGGCGCTCGGTCCGCAGTACCGGAGACACCAAGACCCGGAAGTCCCGCCGAACGCTGGCTTTGCCCGGTCGGGCGATCGACGCTCTGAAGATCCAGTGGGAGCGGCAGGGCTGGCAACGGCTCGCGGCTGGTGATCAGTGGCAGGATGACGGGCTGGTCTTCACCTCGGCGGTCGGCACCGAACTCGACTCCGCGAACGTTCGGCGAGAGTTCCGCCGCATCCTTGCGCGGGTCGACGGGATCAATTCCCAGGACTGGACGCCTCGGGAGCTTCGCCAGACCTTCGTGTCGATCCTGTCGGACGGCGGCATGCCGATCGAGGAGATCTCCAGGCTGGTCGGCCACTCCAGCATGGCCGTGACCGAAGAGGTCTACCGGAAGCAGATCCGCCCGGTGATCCAGTCCGGCGCGACAGCCATGGATGGCATCTTCGGGCGGACTCCGAAGCGATAGTCACTCAGTTAGTCACGCACAAGATCAAAGGGCCGATACCGAGTCCGGTACCGGCCCTTTGACCTGCTACTTCTCTGTCGGGGTGGCGGGATTTGAACCCACGACCTCTTCGTCCCGAATTACGAGCGCCGTCAAGATCGCGGTTGGGATGGACCGTCCTGACCTGTGCTCCAGTGGGAAAAATGCCAGGTCGGAGGGGTGGCGGGTGGTGATGTTGCTGGGCGTGGTGACTGCTGCGCGACTCGGGGGACACTTCTCAGATCCCTTTCGCTTCTCCAAGATCACACCCAGTTCACACCCAGAATCGTCAGAAGTACCGCAGAAGTCAGTGCAGGTCAGGGGGTACATCGCAGCGCACGGCGGACCGGGGTGTGGGCCGCCGACACCCAAGTTCTGAACCCCTGCGAGGTGCCGGTTGGAGGCTACCCGGAGCATTGGGACGCTCCCCGGATCAGTAGCCGGCCCTGGCCGCCAGCTCGGGAGCGATCCGCGCGCACCGCGCGGCGTACTCCTGGAGGTGGCGATCATGGAACTCCTTCACATCCCAGTTCTCGGCCTGCACTTCTCCGCCCGGCCAAATGTATGTCCAGGCGGCAGACCCGCAGTGCAGATCAAGCCGCCGCAACTCGTACCGGTCATCCTCGAAGGTGTCGAGGACCCTCCACTCCCGTTCGCTCATGCTCGTCAGCAGCAGGCCGGGAGCCTCGGAACCGGGGGCCGAGACGAGGCCGGGGTACACGCGGCCGACCAGGGCTGCGGCGCGCCAGCCGGAGGCGGTGGCTGGCTGGCGTTCGGGGACGCGCCCGATGAGGCCGGTGAGTACGGCCTCGAACTGGAGAGTGCCGTAGACGAACAGCGCCGTGGGGCCGTCGGCGAGCCGGTTCGATAGAGCGCTGTGGGAGCCCGTCGAGTGCTGCGCCGGGATGGCGTCCCGCATGTACTTCTCCATTCGCTCAGGCTGGGGTCCGGTCGACTTGGATCGGGCAGAGGAGAGCCCTGGGGCATGACGGTGAGGTCAGCTCTCCAGGGCTCTCCAGGCTCAGTGCCTTGCTTGTTGCGCGAGGTGAGGCCCGTTCACCAACCGATGGTCAGTCGGGTGTCGGGCCGGGTGACGCGGGCGCCGTCGCCGAGCTGGTCGTCTCCGGCGGCAGCGGGGTAGGCCGTGATGAGGGGCTGGGCGGGGCGCTCCTGGCTCCAGCGGTGCAGCAGGTCGCTGACCTGCTCGGTGAGCTTGTCGGCGTCCGGGCCGTTGGCGGTGATGCCCAGTTCGTCGGCGTCGTCGCTGACGGGGCGGGCCGTGAGGTAGGCGAAGGTGCCGCCGTCGTACATGGCGGCACCGGACCAGCGGAGGGCGGGGGCGGCCAGGCCGAGGTCGCGGGCCGCGGGGCCGACGGACAGTTTGCCGAAGCTCAGGCCGGAGTCGATGGAGGCGAGCCAGAGGTCGAGGTGGGCCGCCTGCTCGTCGTGGCGCACGTGGATGCCGGTCCACTGCTGGTGGGCGGGGTAGGTGAGGACGCCTGCCAGCGCGGACTGGTCCGGCTGATCCTCGGCGTCGATCTTGAGGATGGCGTCCTCGGCGAGGCGGACGTGGATCTCGCCCATTTCGGCGGCGCCGCGCAGGGGGACGAAGCCGCACACCGCTACGTTGGTGCTGACCATGCGGTCGTCTTCGGTACGGGTGAAGGCGATGGACCGGGTCAGGCCGCTGCCGTGCAGTCGCAGGGGGACGACGATCCGTCCACCGGGCGCGAGTTGAGACCACCAAGCGGCCGGGATGTCCCAGGCCCCGGCGGTGACGATGATCCGGTCGAACGGTGCGCGGTCGGGATCGCCGAGGGCGCCGTCCCGGCACAGCACGGTGACGTGCTCGTACCCGGCTTCGGTCAGGTGTGCGCGGGCGCCTTCGGCGAGGTCGTCGTCGAGTTCGATGGTGACCACCTGTCCGTTCTCGCCGACGAGTTCGGCGAGCAGAGCGGCGTTGATACCGGTGGCCGCACCGATTTCCAGGACCCGCTGTCCGGGGGCGACGTCGAGCTGTTCGAGCATCGTGGCGACGATGTTCGGGCTGGAGGCGGAGGAGACCGCGGTGCCGTCGGCCGCGCGCTTGGTGACCACTTGCTTGGGCGCATACGCCGTGGCGAGGTCCACCTCGGGCAGGAACAGATGCCTTGGGATGGTGCGGAAGGCGTTCTTGACGGCCTCGGTGCGGAAGGTGCCGAGACTGTCGATCTTGGCCACGAGGGCGTCGCGGAGGGCGCGGGGATCAGTGGTCGGTGCAGGGGTGGTGTCCATGGTCACTGGCCTGACTGTAGTGGGCTGAGCAATGGCGACGTCGGAGCTTCGCGGGACCGTGCCGCTGACGGGCTCGCGGTGGAAAATGATGCGGCTCGCAGCGTGGGCGATGGCGGCCTGATGCTCCGCGCTGATGCCGAGACGGTTGAAGGCAAAGAGCAGATGGTCGGTGAGGACGGCGCGTATTCCGCGGGTCAGAGACCCGTGGCCGGCCAGGTCGGCGAGGGCCACTCCCGCTCCCTCATAGGCTGCGGGCCAGGCGGGAGTCTGGGTGAGGGGGCTGCCAGGGCTGTCTTCGGCGGCGGTGATGAGCATCTGAACCCCGGCCAGGGTCGGCGCGGACGGTGTCCGGGTGTCGGCGGCCCGGTGTTCGGCGACGGCCGTCCAGATGTCGCCTTGCTCGTAGAAGTCCTGGCCGGCCGCCTGCATCATGCGGGTGGCCAGCCGCAGGCCGATCTCGCGCCGGTGATCCGGCCCACCACGGGCGTGGGCGAGGTGCGCGAGGATGCGGCGGCTGTCGGCGTGGAAGAGACGGTGAGCGATCTCCATGGCGGGCTTGCCACCGAAGCGGTAGGTCTCCGGCTCGTACACCACGTCCTCGGCGTGGGCGCGCAGGTCGGGGGCCTCGGTCATCTGCGCGAGGAGGGCGGCGGTGTCCTCGTCGCGTCCGGGGGTGGGCTGGAGGCGCAGGCGCCAGGTTTCCCGCTTTCGGATGAACCACCAAGAGGTGATCGCTCCGTCATCCTCGGCCTGGGCCAGCAGCGGCAGGATGTGCTGGACGGCCAGGCGTTCGGCGTCCTGCCAGGTGTCGCTGGACAGGTTGATCTGCCGCCAGGCGGGGGTGGGGTCGTCGCTTGTCACAGGCACTTCCTCGGGCTAGTCGATCAACAGGCAGGTGGGCCAGCCGCCGGTGGTGCCGGTGGCGATGCTGTGCAGGGCCAGGGCAATACCGGCGCTCCCCTCGATGAGGCCGGGTACTTGGTCGGGATCGGTGTCGCGGGCGTCGTCGAGGAGGCGGACCAGCACCCGGTCCAGGCCGTGGGCGATGCCGGGGGCGGTGGCGTCGGCTGCGGCGTGCCACACCGTGGTGACGATTCCGGCCCAGCCGTGGCACAGAGCGGGGTCGGTGACGCGGGCGAGCTGGACGGGATCGGCCAGGCAGCAGACGAGAGCGTCCTCGGCCGCCTGCTGGCGGGCGGTATCGCCCAGAGCGAGGGCGGCGAGTTGCTGTGCGCGGGCGATGCCGGGGGTGCCGTAGCACCAGGAGGGGCGGGCCGGCCCGTCCCGGTGGGGGCGGCCGTCTTCCAGTTCATCCAGGGTGATCCGCTCGGGCCACCAGGGGCCAGCGGCCGACGGCTGCCGCCAGGCGTCCAGGTGGACGCTGACGGTCTCGATGGCGTCGGCGTGCCCGTCGACGGTGATCCCTTCGCGCATCGCGAGGGCGAGCAGAGCCAAGGCAGCGGGGATGCCATGGGCCATACCGAGGTTGGCGTGCCCGTGCGCGAAGGCCGAGTCGAGCGACCCGGCGGGGATGTCGGCGGTCCACCAGCCTGGTGCCCGGCTACCGGCGGCATCGTCGGCCGGGATGGGCCGGGTGAGGCGAACCACGTAGGCGAGGACGCGGCGGAGCAGTTCACCGCCGGGGTCGCGCCTGAGCAGATAGGCACCCAGCCCGGCGAGGCCGCGGGTGAGATCGAACTCGTACTGCGAGGGCCGCCGGGCGGCGCCGATGCGCTCGGCGGCAGCCGTCAGTCGGGCGTGAACGAGCTGGGCGACAGCCGCGTCCAGGCGGGCAAGGGCGCCTTGGTAGCGGTCGGGGGCGGCGAGGTGGAGGGCGAAGCCGACGGCCGGAGCGCCGAACCAGAGACCGGCCCCCGGCCCGGCGGATAGGTCGTCGCGGGCGGCGCGGGCGAGCCACGCGTGCATCGACTCGGTGCCGCCGAGGCCCTGCTGGGCGCGCAGGCCGTGCAGCACGGCGACGCCGGCGGCGCCTTTGGACAAGGACTGGTCTCGCCAGCGTGGGCTGTCCGGCCGGACGTCGTCGCCGTAGTCCACATCCGGCGGCACCGCCAGAGCGTCGACGAGTTCAGCGGCGATGGTCGCGGCGCGTTCACGCAAAGCCGCTGCCGTGGTGTCCCGCACGGTCACCGGTCCCCTCCTTGGTGTTGTCGGTCGGTGTGGCGTGCGGCGCTGGCGAGGGCGATGGCCCGGGCCAGCTTGTAGGTCGCCGCCTCGGACACTTCCTCGAATGGATGCGCGCGGACGTGATGCAGGTGCAGCAGCGAGCCGAGCACCGTTCCCGGAGCCAGAGCTTTACCGGAGGAGGTGAGGCAAGCTGCGTGCTCGGTTGCCGCCTGGGTGCGGGTAGCCCAGGCGGCAGCGAGGTCGCTGCCGCCCGGCAACGTCTCCAGAGCCCCGCTGCGGGCGAGGTGGAGCGTGTGGCTACGGGTCTGGCGATCCTGGGCGCCGGCCCCGTCGGCGTACTGGGGGTGGGCGAGCAGCCAGCGCAGACCCGTGCTCCGGTCGCCCATGACGGCGGCGGCGAGATCGGCCATGCTCGCGGCGGTCAGCGCCTGCGGCGGGATCTCCCGGTGGGCAGCCAGGAAAGCGAGTTGGACGAGGACGGCCGCGGAGTCGGCGGCGAACAGACGCTCGGCAGCCTCCATGGCGTCCCCCGTGCCGTACCGGCCGGTCTCCGGCCGGTAGGTGTCGAAGGAGATCTCCCCGGCCAGCCCCGCTTGCTGCAACTCGCCTGCCCAGGCCGTCAGGTGCCCGGCGGTCCGCGCGGTGTCGGCGTCCCGTACCCGCAGACGTAGGTGAGGGCTGGGGTGACGGTAGCGGACGAACCACCACAGCGGCGGCTTCTCCCAGCGGGCCAGGAGCGCGGTCAGGTGCCGGGTCAGGATGTCGTCGGTCGTCTCGCTCGGGGCGTACAGCTTCGCGTACACCACTCCGTTCCCGTCCCGGCTGTCGGTCACCGGCGGCGGGACGCGGGTAAGGAAGGACGGTGCCGCTGCGGGCGGAGCCGTCGGGGCCAGCGGAACGACGATCTCGTGCGCCCGGCCGCCGCACCAGCCGTGTTCCGCGCTGTCGGGAGCCTCGGCTACGGTGACCGGCTCGTTGACGGCGTTCAGGTGGGCGCGCAGCACCTCCATGTCCATGGCCTCGTCCAGGTTCAGGCGCAGACGACGGTCGCCGTCCCCGACCGCGACGGTGGCGGGCAGATGACGGCGGTCGCGGAGCGCCTGCCACGCCGCAGTCCACTGCTGGGCGGGGGCCTGCTGTCCGGGGAGGTCGGCGGGGGCGATCCGCCACTGGGCGGGGGCGAGGAGGCTCTTGCCGTAGCGCACGCGCGGCAGGTAGGGCAGGCAGGCGGCGGTGCCCCAGTCGAACGTGGTGACTGCTGGGTGGGCGGAGCGTGGGATCTCGAACAGCAGTCTGGCCAGATCCGGCATGGTGTGCCGGGCGCCGGCGTGCGGCAGCGTCGGCTCCACCACCCGCCGTTGCGAGCGGGAGACGACGTACAGGCGTGTGGAGTCTGCGGCGACAGCCAGGTCCGTCAGCGGGAGGTGCCCGTCGTCATAGCGGTACTCGGCCAGCGAGATGACGTGCGGGGTTACGGGCATCACGCGCAGGACGTTCTCGCTGCCCAGGCGCCGGGGCGGGTACGAGAGCTGGGCGGCCATCGCCCCGGCCACACCGGTCGGCAACGCCGGATACAGGGCAGTGGTCTCGTCCGGTGCTCCGTCCGCCAGCAGATCGAGGAAGCGGCCGGTAGTGGCCCCGGCCCGGCCGAACCCGCTGACGGCGAGGGTGAACTCGCCTTCGTCGATGGCGGCCTGGGAGGAGGCGCGGAGGTCCACCGAAAGGTCCGCCGCCGACACCGGCGCGGCGCCGTCGCGGACGGGGCTGATCCGTTCCAGGTCGGTCGGCTCCAAGACGATCTCGCTGACACCGTCGAGGGCGGCCTGGTGGGCGAGGGCGAGGAGGGCTTCATCCCGTCGCGTGATCTCTCGCTGGGAGGACGGGACGGTGAAGTGGCGAGGGTAGCCGAGCCCGCTGGCGGAATCGGTCAGCTCGGTGACCGGAACGAGGGTGCCTGGTCCGTATCGGGCCAGGAAGTCGCGGTGGTACTCGCGCCACGATGTGCTCGCCGAGGGCTGCGGAGTGAGCCGGATCAGGGCCTGGGCTGCGTCGGCGGCCTCCGTGGCCACCGAGCGGGGCAGCATGAGGTCGGCGTCCAAGGAGAGGTCCATGGCCAAGGGCTGGTCGGTGACGCTCGACAGAGCCCGCATCCGGTCCGTGACCAGGCGCCGGTCCTGCCGTCCATCCCAGGTCCCGGCCTGGCCAAGCCCGCTTATCTGGTGGTGAAGGGCTCGGAGTTCGGCGTGCACCGTCTCCACGTCAGGCACGGCGTCGGCGCCCGCCGCGTCCAGGGCGCTCAGCAACGATCCGAGGGGATCGGTGCAGGTGCCCGGGGCACGCAGGCTGCTGATCAGTACGCCGGAGAGCATCAGTTGGCCGATCGCGCCCATCAGCGCGTCGCGCGAGGCGCCGGGGTGCTCGGCGGCGGCCTTGTCGGCCAGTGTGCCGGCCGGTACGGGGGTGCGCGCTGCTTGGCAGATCGTGTGCACGACCGGAACCCGTCTCAGGGTCACCTTCGCCACGTTCTCGCCCGAGCTGCGGACGGCGACGGCCAGGTGGGGCTGCCAGGGCACCACCAGCTTCTCGCCTCGCTCGACGGCCAGGTTGTTGACGACGACGGGCAGCCGCTCGCGCAGCGACGGGCACGCTTCGAGCCGGGCGATGACGTCGGCGAGCCACACGGCGTCGGCCCTCGCACGGGGTCGATGGTCGCCGCTCCAGTACAGGCGGGTCCGGTCGCTGAAGCGGAAGGGGCCGACTCCGGCGAACGTACCGAAGGGGGTGGCCCGGCCGCGTAGGCGAATCAGGTATCGGGCCAGGGACGTTGCCATGTGCCGCAGGTCAACGGCAGCGAAGTCCCGTCCGGACAGGGCCTGTTCGATCCGATCGGCCAGCGGCGGGCTGGCCAGCGTGACGGCTTCGGCGAGAGATCGGGTTGCCCACACTTTCGCGAGCCAGGACCGCCATGAGGCGGCGTCGGCTGCCTGGCCGGGCCAGGGCGGAAGGAGCTCGTCAGACCCGGACGTGCTCGCCCGCCACATCGCCGCCGTAAGCGGCCGGTAGTACGGCGTGTACTCGATCGCTGTCACCTTCTGCTGCCTCTCCGCGCTGCGGCGTGGGGTTCGGGCACGGACCCCGGGGGTGCCCGCGGCGAGACTCGCTCGCCGCAGACACCCCGGGGGCATCAGAGCCGGGCTGACTGACTCAGCAGTCGCTGCCGCGGACGGTGTCGCAGCCGTCGTCGGTGGACGACAGCAGGGCCGCGGCCACCGGGCCGGCGGTGACGATGCTGACGTTCAGCTCCAGGTCGACACCGTCGGACACCGGAGCGGCGGCCTGGCTCTGCTCGATGGTCGTGAGCATGGTTCCTCCTACTGGTCGGTTGTGCTTCTGACTGGTGTTGCCACCTGGTCGCTACGCCGGACAGCGCCAGGACCAGGAGATCGGGAGCTGCGCTGGGGCAGCCGGGTTGTGCGGGGAGGAGCCCGACGGGGGACGGGTTCCTCCCCACACGTTCCTCCGGAGTCGAGCCTTGTTCCAGGTCCGACTGCCGGGTGGTGCACCCACCTGTCGCTGACGACGGGCGGGCCGTCTCATCACGCGCACAGCACGCTCTCCACCTGGGTGAGTACGCGTTCAAGCCGGGTGCGGTGGAAGCGGTAGAAGACCAATCCGTGGTCAGAGACGGCGCGGGTGTCCTCGTTGTCGATGACCTCGACGTGGTCGAGGGCGGCGGCGATTCCCCCGGCGGAGTACGTGCGGTCGATGCGCTGGGGTCCGCCCTGGTGGGGCTTGTCGAACCCGGCGGTGGCGGCGAGGGCGCCGACCTGCCCGAGGTGGTCGGCGGCGTGGCGCGCGAGGTCGACGTACTCGGCGTCGATCAGGGCGCCGTCGGGGCGGGTGTCGCTGCGACGGTGCCCATCCGTATCCAGGAAGGTGCGGTGGACCATGTGTGCTCGGTCGGTGACCTTGTCCCAGTCGGGCAGGGAGATCGGTTCGGGGCTGCGCGGATAGCTGTTGGTGTCACCGCCGGCGAGCGTGGCCATGCCGAGTTGGGCCTGTGTAGTGAGCCAACCGGCCTCGGTAAGGCGGTTGTTGGCGTCGAACCAGCACATGTGGAACGAGATCAGGTTCAGCGGGATCGGGCAGTCTCCGAGCTTCGCCGTGACGTGACAGGGGTGGAGCCACCAGGGCTTCGCGCGAGGCCGGGCTTCTGCGACCTGGAACATGTCGGGGCGCAGGTATACGGCGGTAGCGATGTCTGCGTCCGCGTCAGGGTTGGGTGCGGACAGGAACCCGCGGAGCTTCAGCCTCTTCTCCGTGGCGTGCATGAGCTGGTTGCCCCGCTCTCTGCTGAACTTCGCTTCCTGCTGGAGCAGCACGTCCGGCCCGCCGTCTCCGAGTCCGGCGAGGATGTCGAGCGCGAAGTCCCGGCGTTCACCATTACGGCCGCCGTCTGCCTCGATGTTCCAGACAGCGACGTCGACGGTGCTGGCGTCCATGGAGGCTCCTAGTGTTGATCGTTTCTATCTGTGGGCACGAGGTCGTCCAGGTCGACGACCGTGAAGGACCGCAACGTGCGCACGAGCTGGGAGGCGAGAAACCACCTCAGAGCGGGGTCGCCGTACGGAACGGGGACGTCGTCGCCCGATAGGACTCGAAGGCCGTTGTCGGTGTAGGCGTGGGGCGTTCCTATGACCCCGTACAGGGGCGCGCTCTGCGCCAGCAGCGCAACGTGCCCGTGCTCTGCGAGGTAGGGGCAGCGCTTCGCTGCCAAGCGCGCGTGCCGTAGGCAGACCGGGGGTTGCGCGGAGCGGACTGGGGTGCTGGCCATGGGCACGCCGTCCTTTTTGGCCTCCAGGAACAGAATTCCCTCGGGTGTTCTGGCGTTCTGAACGCACACCTGGCACTTGAGCTTGAGCATCGTCTCGCGCTGCCGGGAGGGGTGCACCATCCGCCACTTCGGCTCGCCGGTCGGCAACCGGTCGGGGCCGATCGACTGCGAGACCCGTCCCCATAGGACGCCGCGTACGTCGCGGTCCTCCCTGGTCTCGTCCCAGTACCCCAGCCTCGCAACGCCGGCGGCGTCGAAGGTGGCGCGTAGGGAGAGGAACGAGTCGGCCTCTTCTCCCTCACGAGCAGTGATGTAGGGGACGAGGCACTTCGTGGTCGCGCTCATACGCGTGTCCCTGCCGTTCCGACGCCGCGGTGCGGAGCGATGATCTGGCCGTTCGGCAGCAGCTCGCCGGTGTCCTCAAAGAGCAGCACGTTGTTGCACAGCAAGCTCCAGCCCTGAATACCGCCATGCGCGATGACGTGCGCGGCCTCCCGGTCAGGCGCATCGGCGGTGGGGCAGGGCGGGCTGTGCCGACACGTGGGCACGCGTTTCTCGCTGACCGCGCCAGCGGCTCGGTTCAGGGCTTGAACGAGGCGCGCGAGGTTCTGGGCGCGGTGCGCGGCCGACCGGGGAGCGGCAGTCCGGGCCAAGGGCTTCAAGTTGAGACGACGGTCGGCCTCGCTGAGCGTGGCCTGGGCGCCATCGGCAGCGACCGACCCGGCGGCGTTGGCGCGGTACTGGGCGCGTAGGTCGTCGGCGACGATCCGGCCGTAGCGGGCGAAACACGCGGCCATGCTCAGCGCGTCCTCGACGGAAGGAAGATCAGCGCCGTCCAAGTCCCAGGACAGGGCCGTCTCGACGAGGGCCAGAATCTCGACTTTGTCGGGGACGGCGGCCGTCAGCGCAGCCATACGTTCACCTCGTCTGCGGTCAGGATCTGGAACTGCCACGCTCTTGTGACGGCGTGGGCACGGTTCTGGGCTCGAAGGTTCTTCAGGAGGTCGCGGCCGTCCCGGCGGACGATGGTGACCGGCCGATTCAGCTCGGTGGCCATCTGCGCGGACGCCATCCCCTGAGCAATGAGCGGCACGATGTCGCGCTGCTCACGGGGCAGAAACAGGGCCTCGGGGTCCAGCGGGTTCGGCCGGTCAATGGCGTCCGTGGCGTAGGCGACAGCGAGAGCCGCCGCGGTCTCCCTCACGCCGTGGAGCTTGCGTTTGGCCAGCTTGAGGTAGCCCAGGGCGGTGTTCTCACGGATCTTGAGGTCCAGAGCGACCGTGGCGAGCGTGCTGCCGTCGGCCAGGCCCTCAAGGATCTGCCGCTCTCGGGGGGCGAGGGTGATCCTCGCGACGGTCGTGGTCACGTCTCTGCTCCTTGGCGGGTGTGGATGATCTGCTGACACAGCCAGGCGAATCGCAGTTCGTCGTTGTCTGCCAAGCGACGTATCGCCGGTGCCGGCCGTCGACGCCGCGTCCGCTGTGCGTGGGCGAGGACGAGCGCGGCGAGGAGTATGGGAGCGAACCGGCAGAGATAGCTGCCCGGCGCCGAGGCGCGACGGCCTCCCAGAGCGTTTGAAGCCTCGTTTTCTCGGCGCCGGGCGTGGAGTCGGACTTGCTGCCGTGGAGAGCCGTTTCTCAGGGCACGTCCGACGTTGTGGGTGGGAGAGCGCGTCATGCGGCGTCATCTCCCATCAGGTCGAGGAGCGTGAGGATGGCCATGGCGAAGCGGATGAGATGCCCGCGGGCCTGTTCCGGCGGTGGCTGCTGGACGCTCATGTCGATCACGCGCCGCATCTCCTCGATCGGGTACGGCGCAACGAGATAGGGCACGATCTCCACGAGCTTCGTCGTGGCCCTCCGCAACCGGTCTGCGATGGCCGGGACTTCGTCGGGCGCGGGCTTCGCGTTCTCGCCGAGAACGGCTTCCAGGTCGTCATACAGCTCGTCGGTGACTGCCTCGCGTGCGAGAGAGCGGCGCAGGCCGAAGAGGACCATGCCGGCCGTCACGTCGTCGGCGGAGCATCGCCCGCTCATCTGCGCTGCGGCCTCGCGCGTGATTGCGACCATCACGGCCTCCTCGCGGGG
This sequence comes from Streptomyces boncukensis, assembly GCF_011045075.1. Lineage (GTDB taxonomy): Bacteria > Actinomycetota > Actinomycetes > Streptomycetales > Streptomycetaceae > Streptomyces > Streptomyces boncukensis. The sequence goes on along the minus strand of NZ_JAAKZZ010000001.1, from coordinate 55,961 downwards.
ACGCGAAAGACGCACCAGGTCGTCCTGCCGCCGTCGCTGGTGCCCCACCTGTGTGCGAGGACGGCGACGAGGAGCAGGCCGCGGCCGGAATCGTCCTCATCCTCCGGGGAGCGCAGATCGGCCAGGGCCGTGCTTCCGTCGGTGACCGCGACGTGCAGTTCGTTGTCCGCGCACTGCACCCGCAAGGCCACGTCTCCCTCGCCGTGTTCGACAGCGTTCGTGACCAGCTCGGAGACGGCGAGCACGACGTTCTCGGCCAGCGGGCCACGCACGTCCCACCGCTCCAGGTGAGCCAGGGTCATTCGGCGCATGCGGCCGACCCGGGACCGCGCGGGGGCGAAAGCAACCTCGAAGGCGCGCGACGTCTGCGGCAGCGGCTTCGGCGCAACCGGTACGTCTGCTGTGGCCGAGGTCATCGGTAGCCTCCCAGGTGGACAGGTCGGGGCATCGTGCGATGAGCGGCGTGCCTGTGGCTCGGGGGCACTTGAGCCCCGTCGATGCCGCCCATTGACGCTGGCCGGGCACACGGCACTCGTGACGTTGGAGCTGCCGGTGGAGGAGTTCATGTGGGGTACTCCCGCCCGTCGTGAAGCTGGCCTACAAGAGCGAACCGCTTAACCGCCGCGTTCGGCATGGGGTCAAGGGCTTGGAGGCGGTCAAGGTGGTCAAAGATCGTTTGTGGGTCGTCTGCTCGTTCCCGGCGGGCACCGTCACGCAGATCTGCGACAGGGCCGCGAGCCACATCCGGTGCCGGGTGAAACAGATAACTCCCCGTCGCCTGCGGCTGGTTAGGGGATCTGACGCAGAACCGCGATGAGCCCCCTAGGTGATTTTGGTAATCCCTTTACCTTGCGCTGAGTGCGCAACGGTCTACGGTGCGGTCATGGACACCACGCGCAACCAGGCTCTTGAAGCGTGGATGGAAGACCATCAGCACAGCTCCAACAGCCTGGCCAGAGCCATTAATTCGGCCCTGGAGGACCTCACTGGAAAGCCCGGAACCTACGACGGCCGGCACGTCCGGGAGTGGCGATCTGGACGGGTTCGGTGGCCCAACACGGCAACGCGGAAGGTCCTGGAGGACATCTCGGGGGTGTCCGCCGTCGACTTAGGGTTCGTGCCACGGGGCCGCTCCTCACCCACGGCAGCCCCACCGCAGGAGGACCCCATGCACCGCCGCACCCTCGTCGCTGGAACCATCTCGGCGGCCGTGGCTGCCGCCACTCCAGCCGGCGCCTCAACGCGCAAGATCGGCATGAGCGACGTCGGACGCTTGGAGGAGAAGTTCGCCGCCGTGGTCGCCAGTGACCACAAGCGCGGCGGACAGCTCGACATCGAGAAGCGTGCCGCCGACCTCGCCGACTCAGCGCTGAATCTCCAGAACTCCGGCAGCGCCACCCAGCGGGTGCGGAGCCGCCTATACGCCACCGCGGCCAGCTTCCGCTCATCCGCGATGTGGGCGGCCATCGACGGCCGCCGTTTCCAAGACGCCGTCGCCCACATGCGGGAAGCCCAGGCCCTCGCCGAGCTTTCCGGCGACCAGGCGATCAAGTTCCGCATCTGGTCGCACGCCGGCAGCCTCTACCGGCACATGGGGCGCCCTGCCGACGCGCGAGCTGCCAACGACGTCGCACGGAATCTGCACATCACGCGGCGCGACCCGATGTTCGCCTCCCTCGGCATGGCCCGTCAGATGGCTATCCAAGGCGCCGCCCACGAGAGGCGGGGCCTGCCTCGTACCTTCGATCAGGCGTATGAAGCCATGGACCGTGCTGATCGAGGTACGTCCCGGCCGGTATGGCTCCTGGCCTTCTACGATGAGGCGGAGCTTCACTCCCTCGCTCTCACCGCCCATCTCGCCGCTGGCGACTGGACCACTGCCGAGTACCACGCGCACCAGTGCTTGGCCGTACTCAGGCCACACATGCAGCGCTCGCGCGCCATCGCCACTAGCCGCCTCGCACAGGCGCAGCTCGCCCAGGGCGACGTCGACACCGCCACGGATACGGCCATGAAGGTGTCGGCGGAGGCGGCTACCCATCACCCCCGCGTATCGCGCATGCTTCAGGAGTTCGGTGCTGCCCTCCGTGCCACCGCACCGGGTAGCGCCAGCGCGAGCACCTGGACCGAGCACACCGTCGCCTGGAGGCCCCACGCATGACCTCGGCACCTGCCATCGAACTCCGCTCCTTCACCGAACTGGACGCCGTTCGCGGTGACCTGCTCGATGTGTACGCCGAGGTGCGGGCACCGCTGCTCCATCTCGCCAATTACGCGGTCTCTTCGTTTGGTGAGCGGCTGGACAGGCATGGCGCTGAGCCGGGCTTCCAGGCGGTACTTGCCTACGAGGGCGAGCACCCCGTGGGGTACGCGTACGGCAACAGGATCGAAGATGGGGACCGGTACTGGCAGCGCACCAACCCAGCTCCCAGCGAGAAGTACACGGAGCACGCGGCTGTGGCGCTGAAGGAGATCGGTGTGCGCCCCGCATGGCGTGGCACCGGGGTGGCGCGACGCATCCACGACGCCCTCCTCGCCAGCCGCGATGAACCGTACGTGACGCTCATGGTCAACGAAGCAGCCGGCGACGGGAAGGTCCACGCCCTGTACCGGTCGTGGGGCTATGAGGACATCGGCCACAGTCAGCCGTCGCCAGCCTCTCCCCGCCTCACGGTGATGATCCGCTCAACGGGCTGACCCCTGCTCCCGACCTCGTAGGGGCGACTCTGCGCCATCTCTCCTACTCCAGAGGTCAGTTGAGCACTACGTTGGAGCCGCGCCCGCCCAGCTACGTGCCGGGGCGGGTCGGTCAACGTGGTCAAAGATCGCTTTCAATGGCGGGGGCGCAGGATGGCGCGCGAGAGAAACGAGCGGCTGGCCGCACTTCTCGTGGAAGCTCGCTGGTCACGGGCACAGGCAGCAGCCGCGTACAACCGGGTCGCCGTCGAGACGCTGAACGGCGAGGTGCGGGAGAACTCCAAGGTCGGTCGCTCCCACGTGAGCATGTGGGTGGGAGGCACCGAACCGACAGGGGTCGCGCCCGCTATCTTGTGCCAGGCGCTGTCCCGTCGTCTGAAGCGTGAGATCACGCCACAAGAGGCCGGGTTCGCAGCTTCCACCTCACCAGCGCAGGGGGCGCTGGACTGGCGCGTCGATCCCTTGATCGCGCTGAACGACTTGGAGAGTGGAGTGAACACGGACCGGCGTGGGGTGCTGACGAGCGGCGTGTACTCCGCAGCGGCCTTGCTTCTGCCGGACGAAACGTGGTGGGAGGCCATGTCGAGGCGGCCAGCAGAGGAGCCTTCGGTTGGCAAGCGTGTCGGCCACGGCGACGTCGAGATGGTGCGCGAGCTGACGCTGGCCTTCTCGCGCATGGACCAGCGGCGCGGCGGCGGCCACGGCCGGAGGGCGGTCGACGAGTACCTGAAGCACGATGCCCACGACTTCCTTCGGGGACGCTTCGCCAACGACGCGACCCGACGCGCGATGTTCTCTGCCTCCGCAGAGCTGGCCTACGTATCCGGCTGGATGGCCTTCGACAACAGCGAGCACGCGGTCGCGCTCCAGCGCTTCAACACCGCGGTGAAGCTCGCCGCCCGCGCCGGTGACGAACCCCTCAGCGGTCACATCCTGCGCGCCATGGCGCACCAGGCGCTCGACCTGGGCTTTCGCCGTGAAGCCCTCCAGATCGCGGAGACCTCGGTGCACGGCGAGCGCTACGCGGCGGCCACCCCCCGCGAGAGAGCACTCCTCGGCGTAGTGCACGCGCGCACCCTCGCCGCGAACGGCCGCAAGCAGCAGGCCGCAAGGGCGCTTGTCCGCGCTGAGGACGACCTGTCGAACGCCAACGACGGGATCAGAGAGCCGGACCGGACCTTCTTCTTCGGCGAGGCATCCCTCGCCCACGAGACCGCGTGCACGTTGCGTGATCTCGGTGATCAGCAACGTGCGGTCAAGGAGTTCCGGCGCTCCGTACGCACGCGCGGAGCTGCGTTCCGGCGCACGCACGCGGTCACCCTCGGATACATGGGTGCCGCGCAGATCGCGCAGGGCGGCGTCGAAGAAGCCTGTGCGACATGGACCAACGTCCTGGATGCGATGGAGGACGGGATCTACTCGGGCCGAGCCCGTCAGACGGTCGTTGACATGCGGAAACTCCTGTCGCCCTACCGTAAGCGCGGCATCCCCGCGATGGGCGCGCTCGACGCCCGTGCGGCCTCGTACCTGGCGCAAGTAGATTGATCACGTGTGCCGTTGAGACCGAATCGAAGGGCTGGAGCCATGGCTTTGGAGATCAAGCCGATCGGGGAAGTTGTCGCGGGCCGTACCGAGGTCGCCGATGACTACTGGGGAGGCGTCGAGTCGGTGATCCAGCTCGACGAAGCAGAGTTCCCCCTTGATTCGGTACAGGGCCTGGAGGAGTTCTCCCACCTGGTCGTTGTGTGGCACTTCGACCAGGCGTCACCCGATGACGTCGAGCACCACGCCCGCAGCCCGCGTGGAAACACGCAGTGGCCGGCCACGGGCACGTTTGCCCATCGTAATCACCGGCGCCCCAACCAACTGGCGCAGAGCTTCCCGCGGTTGCTGAAGGTCGACGGGCTGAGGCTGTACGTGACCGACCTGGACGCCGTGGTCGGCACGAAGATCTACGACCTGTCGCCCTACTTCACGGAAATGGGGCCGCGCGGAGCGGTCCACGAGCCCGCGTGGCCGGGCGAGATGCTGACGGACTACTGGGCGAAGCCAGCCTGACCCGGCGGCTCACTCACTGTCAGTGGGCGGCCGTACTCTCTCGGTGTGACCTCCCCGGATGTGCTGCCAGATCACGCCTGCCGTGACGCACTGAACGAGTGCATCCGGCTGCTCATGTCCCGGCCCGGGGCAGACGGCCGGGCAGGCGAGTACGCCCGCCTGGTCGCGCTGTGGAACGCCGCCGACCGTGCGCACAGAGAGAAGACGCCCCGTCCGGGTTCCGAGGGCGAGGCGTCTTCCTCCAGCACGCCAGCAGCGGTGTACATGGATTGAGGGACAGGGTAGGGCCAGCGGCCACCTCTCGGCCGCGCACCGGACATGAGAGAGCCCGGCCATGCGGGGGAACACGGTCGGGCTCGTCTCCTGGCCGCACGGGGGGGTATGCGGCGCATTCCGGCCGGGAAGGCCGGTTCCTTCTTCAGTGTCCATCACAGGCGCCTTTGTCGTCTGCGCAACGGCGGAATCGTTCGTGCGGCTGTGGCGGAGGAGGCCGCCCGCCCCCGGAGCCGTGGGGCGGGCGGCCGGTCAGGGAGCGGCCGGAGGAGAGTCCGGAGGCGGATCGCTTGGTGTGGGGGCCGGCCCGCAGTCCTCCAGCTCCGGGCAGAGCCGGGCGAGCCGTTCGTTCGCCTGGTCGACGGCGTCCCGGAGGGAGCCGCCGCTGTTCGGGTACAGCTCGTCCTCGACGCGCTGGAGACGTTCCTCGATCGCGGACACCCTCTCCATGACGCCGGGGCGTCCCGGCACACCTGCGCGGGGCGGTTCGCCGGCCCAGTCGTCCATGAAGTCGTCGACCCGGCCCGCGAGCCGGACCATCCCCCGAACAGCTCGCCATACGACCGTGCCGACTCCGGCGAGGATCGTCACCGCGCCGCCCCACACCAGGGCGACGTCCAGGGCCGGGATGCCGGTCGCGTCCACGTTCACCGACCGCTCGGCCCGGGCTCGTCGCCGGTGCGCGGAGTGTGCTTCGCCTTCCAGCCGGACACGGCAGTGATCACCGTCGGGACAAGCGCGAGGACGAATGGACTTAGCCCATCCGGCATCCACTCCAAGAGCCGGGCATTGTCCTGCACTGCGGCGAGCGCCCCGAGAAGACCGGTCGAGCCGAGGTAGGCGGCAGCAGTCGCGAAGGTCACCTTCCGCTCGATGGGCGGGGTTGGGCGCGCTCGACGGCCAGCCATGGTCTGCACCTTTCAGTCGATGACGTCGAAGCCGTGCCGGGCACCGAGCCTGGTGACGGAGTCGCGGCCGGGGATGCCGTCCGCCGCCTGCCCCGGCTTCCTGCCGCGGTAGCCCAAGCGCTCCTGCCAGAGGCTCGTCGCGGTGACGGTCGTCGTGCCGAAGTGTCCGTCCAGGAACGCCTTCGCCAGCAGACCCTCGTCGACGAGCGCCGCCTCGTACGTTCTGACGCCGGCGTACGTGACCGGCTGTCCCGGCGCCTGCGGGTTGGACCGAGCGGCGGCGATGAGCCGGGACAACGACACCTTCGGCCGCTTCGGTGTGGGGAGCGGACCGGGCTCGCTCTCGCCGAGCCGGGCCGCGACCCGATCGCGCATGCCGTCCATCGAGAAACCCCGCGGGTCGGACTTGCCGGGCTGCCATTCCAGATGCCCGAGGATCGAGCGGGCGCCCCAGCCGTGCACACGGCAGATCGCCGCGCTCACCCGCTCGATCGCGTCGAGCTGCGCGCCGGGCCACGGGTCGGAGCCGTCGCCCAGGTTCTCGCACTCGAACCCGTAGAAGGCGCGGTTGCCGTCGACCGTCGCTTCGTCATCTCGCGGCAGGGCGCTCTCGGAGATGACGGCGGAGAGCACGTCCGGGTCTCCGAGCCCGGCGTGATTCGCCCTGCCGTAGCCGACGAGGTGCACGCACCCGTCCTTGGCGATCACGCCGTGCGCCAGCGGGCCGGGGAGGCCGCTGTATCCGTCGCGCACGATGCGTACGGTGGCCGCGGTTCCCTTCGTCACGGTGTGATGGATCATCACCCCGTGCACGCTGCCCCACGGCCCCATCCGATTCCTGTTGTGGGTACGCCAGTTGCATTCCTCGACGACGGTCACGCCCTCCTCGCGGAGCGCCTGGATGAACCGGGTGGCGGACATCGGCGCGCTCACTGGGCGACCTCCGGCCAGTGCCAGGAGCCGCCAAGCGCGGTCGATGGGTCCGCGTACACAGAGCCGCCAGCGTCGAGCGGATGGAAGAACGTCCCGGTCGGGTTCTGGACTGCGAGGCCAACACGCCCCGGGTCGTCCCGGTCAACCTCGGTGATGACGGCGGCGCGACAGGCCGCGGGGAACGCCTGGGAACCGTCTCCGCGCAGGGGCGTGCCGTGGCTGACGTAGTGCACCACGTCGCCGACCGACGGCAGGGATGGGACGAGCATGGCGGATCTCCGTGGGAAGAAGGCCGGCGCGGGCGCGCTGGCGTTGTGTCGGGGCTGGCCGAGCGGCGGAGGAGCTGGCCGCTCCCCACGCCGTGCGCGCGACCTGCGTCACGCGCCGTCCTCGGCCGGCATCGGCCCGGGCCAGTGCCAGGTCCCCGGCACGGTCCCGGCCTCGTCGAACTCGACGTTCTGCCGGAACATCACCCCGGTCTCGGCGAACACCGTCAGCGACACCTGCGGGTGCTCCGTCGCCTTGCGCGCCGACCTGGTCGTACCCTCCGGCAGGGGCTCGACCGCGGTGATGATTGCCGCGAGGTCCGTCACCGGCAGCGGCGTCGTGCCACCCTCCGGGACGTCGCTGACCGTCGATACGAACCGCACGATCCGCCCCACGGACGGAATCTGGGAAGTAGCCATGTACGCCTCCTAGGCGTCGTTGATGACGAGCTTGAACTCGGCGAGGACCATCGCCCTCGGGCGGCTGTCGTTGTGCGCGACCCGCAGCGACAGCGGCACGGCAGGGTTCACGAAGATGCCGTGGGTCTTGGTGAAGCACTGCATCCCCGGCGTCGGGGTGCGGTGGTCGGTCGCGGTGGTGTTCTCCGGGTCCGGCCCGAACGCGAGCGCGTCCCGCACGAACTGGTCCCGCAGCTCGGTGTAGCCCCCGGCCTCCCACTGGATCATGGCGTGGAGCTGTCCCCAGCCGGACCGGCTCGGCCAGATGAGGCCGGACCGGTCGTCCCTGTCCCAGTCGGTGATCGTGTAGCCGTCGGGCTGCTGCACCTGGTGCATCGCGTGAACGTCGTACGACTCCCTGTAGCCGAAGGGGAAGTGCACGATCGTGTAGCGGCCGGGCTGGATGATCTGGTCCGTGTCCCGTTTCAGCGAGCAGACCGCGACGCCGCTCGTGGTGCAGGTCATCAGTAACGTCCCTTCCTTCAGACCCGGTTGAGGCTCGCGGCGAGCACCTGCGCCGTGTTGGATGCGGAAGCGGCTGACCACTGGGCGGTGACAACGAGGGCCTGGTCCGCGGTGCTGTCCCGCGTGACCGTCCCGTCGGTGACCTCCTGAAGCGCCTGGCCGGTCGTGGAGGCCAAGCGATGGACGAGCTGCCCGTTCGCCGTCCAAGTCCCCGTGGAGCCGGGCACCACGGCGTGCAGTACGCCGCTCACGGACCAACCGCGGCCGGCGATGCCCGACGCGGTGGTGACGGCGGAGAACGCGGCGAGGACCGTCCCCGTCGCGCCGCCGAGGCGCACCCGGATCGTCAGCGTCGGCGTTCCCGTGGTGGACGCCTGGCCGTGGACGGAGAACCGGTAGCCGGTCCCGGGGAGCGCGTCGTTAGCGGGGATCAGGAGGCTCGCCACGGCGGTCTCCGTGGTCGTGTTCGCCGCGGTGCCGGTGGTGATGGCGCCGGGCGCGTCCGCGCTGTTGCCGCGCCGAACGGCGCCGGTGACGGTGCCGGTGAAGTTGATCGGCGTCGATGTCGTTGCGTTGGTGCGGGTGTCCCGTACGAGAACCCGCTCGGTGTACGTGCTGACCTGCACCCCGTAGCCGGTGATGGCGTACAGCTCGCACGCGTCGACGAGGAGGTCCGCCCCGTCCCAGATGTGCACGCCGTTCGCGGCGGTCCCGGTGACGGTGCAGTCGACGATCTGCACGTCCGTCGCGTCAGTAGCCGGGGTCGACCGCGAGTCGACGGTGATGCCGGCGCCGCCGCTGCCGTTGACGTGGCAGTCGGCGAATCGGCCGCGTCGCGTCCCCAGGGTGCTGATGGAGGTGAACCCGGTGGTGTGCGCGACAACCTCGGTCACGACGTAGTCCTCGACGTACTCCATGCGCACGGCCTGCTGGTCGACGTCGCGCGCTGTGACGTGCCCGACCGAGACGTCCTGGACGTAGCCGGTCTCCTCGCCGACCAGCTCCACGGCCGCGCCGTACCCTCCGCCGCCGGTCATGGTGACGTCGTCGATCACGAGCCCGGCGAGGGGCTGGCTGCCCGTGATGGTCGGCCCGCTCCCGCCGGCCGGTGTGCGGTGGCTGGTGATGCTGGAGTCAAGCGTGCGGAAGCGGATTCCGCCGCCGCAGTCGCGGAACTGCATGCCGGAGATGACGAGCGATTCCCAGGTGTAGGCGCCGATGGCGAACTGGCTGCACCCCCGGAACTCGCAGTCCCGGATGCGGATGTCGCGGTGCGGCCGGGAGGGAGACGCGGAGTGGGAGCCGATGCCGCGCGGCCACGCCGTGGTGCCCGGCGTGTCCGACGGGCCGGTCACGCAGCCCTCGACCAGCAGATCAATGACCGGAGTGTCATCGTACGGGCCGAATCCACCGAAATAGGAAGAACCCTTGGCCAGGTCAGGCTGGATGAACTCGCTGAACTCCCGCCCGCCTGTGTCGACGTAGCCCAGTCCCCTGACGTTCCGGATGACCGCGTGCCGGGTGCTGTTGATCTCGATGCCGTGGTAGCCGCCGACGTCCTTGATGGTGAGATCCCGGATCAGGACGTTCTCCGCATGGCCGATGCTGATGCACATGCCGGGCTCGGCGAACTGAGTGCCGCGGGCGTCCCAGGTGCCGCCCTCGATGACGATGTCCCCGTGCCCGGAGTACGCGGGGAAGGACTGGTCCGCGTCTCCGTTGAGGAGCATCGTGCCGGTGGCCCCGCGCCTCATCGTGGCGCCGGGCGAGAGTACGAGCCGGGTACGGCGGTAGATCCGCACCGGCAGGGTAGCCAGGCGGTAGATCCCGGCCGGGACATAGATGGTGCCGCCCCCCGCGTCGAGCGCGGAGTTCAGCGCCAACTGCAACGCGGGGGCATCGTCGGCCACGCCGTTGCCGACCGCGCCGAAGTCCTGCGGGGTCCAGGTGCCGCCGTTGGACACGTACAGACCGTCTTCGCAGGAGATCTGGTTCCCCGGCTGAGGGGAGATGATCGGCGCCGCAACGAGCGGGCTGGCGATACTGCCGTTGCCCGCGAGCGCGACACACTCCGAGTTCTCCGTCAGGACTGTGGTCGTCGCAGTGTCGCCAGCGCATCCGCAACGGGCCATGATCACCTCTCGGGGTGTTCTCGGCCCGGCCCACAACCAGCAGCGGTATCGAGTCTACGTTGCCCCGGCGAACCCTCGCCGGAACGTCAATGTCAGCCGTACAGCTCGACGATGACGAGGCCGGAGCCGCCGTCCGCTCCGTCGAAGTCGCCGCCGTATGAGAGGGCGCCGCCTGCGCCGCCGCCGTAGCCGCGGGGCGCCGTCCCGACACCGTCGGCAGCGCGGGCAAAGCCTCCGTGCCCAAGCCGGGACTCACCGCCCGCGCCTGACTGACCGTTGGTTCCCGACAGTCGGATACCTGCGCCGCCCGCGCCGCCGCCGGAGGCGTACTGTCCCGTGCCAGCGAAAGGGCCGGCCGGGCCTTGCACGGCGTCCGCCACAGTTCCCGAGGACTGCGCGGCGGTTCCGCCGTCGCCGCCGTTGGCAACGACGAAGCCGCCGAAGCTGCTGCTGCCTCCGGCCCCGCCCGTGCCGTTGCCCGTGCCCGCGGTTCCGCCCGCGCCGACGACGATCGTCTCCACGGCCCCGAGCGCGGACGCTTCCACAGTGGCCTGCGACCAGCCGCCACCCGCGCCACCGGGGCGGACAATGCACTGATCAGCCGCCGCGTTGGCACCCGCGGAACCGCCGCCTGCGCCCTGCGCCTCGACGCGGACACGGGCCAGCCAGGGGTACTCAGCCTTCTCGAACTGGTAGGTGCCCGCATCCTTGAAGAAGAGGGTCAGGCGGAGCCCCATGGTGCCCGGGACCAGACACAGCTCGCCGTCGTCAGTGATCCTGAAGTAGTCCGAGCACACGCACACTGATGCCACGTCAGCCTCCTCCGGCAGACTCGCGTGGCCCGGCCCACAACCAGCGGCACAACGGAAGGGTATCCGGCTCGAACCTGTCGCGTACTCCCCGCTCGCGGCACTACATTTCGGCCATGATCTTCCAGGCAGAAACGTTGCGCCTCACCCCGCTGGACACTCGCTGGCACCTCATCGAGCGGGACGCCCTGACGCTCGCCGGCAGGCGAACCGTGCTCACCACCGGTCACAGAACGAAGCGCGAAGTCATAGCCGAGTTCGGCGACATCTGCTGCGAGGACCAGCCGGAGGCGTGGGAGACGCTGCGCGTGGAGATATCCGCCGTACGCCCCGACACCTACGCGCTGTCCGAGGTCCTGGCAGCCGTCACGCGCACCGGAGTCGCGGCTATCGAGGCGTGGGGGCCGTACGACGAGCCCAGCGGCACATGGCCGTATTTCGTGGCAACGGCCGTGGACTTCGAGACGCAGGGCGCCTGCGTGGCCTCCCACCGCGAGGGATGCGACTTCTCGGGCCGGCTCTTTGAGGAGGTATGGGGCCTGTGCACCGAGGACTGGTACGAGCCGAGGGACGCCGACGGGCGCCGTCGTCCGTTCACGCCCGTCATCGCCCCCAAGGACGGCGCGAAGTGGGGGGCCTTCGACACGGATACGCCGCCGCCGACGGCGTCCAGCTCGGCCGTGTGGGACCGGCTGCTGGAGAGCGACTGGTTCCGGAAGCTCAGCATGAGGTACAACGCGAGCGCCTGACCGCGCTCGGGCGAGGGCTCAGCCTGTCGCCTCCGTGACGATGACGTGCACCGGCACGCGCGGAGTACGAGTGCCGGAGCTGCTGACGACCCGTACGACGGCGTGGCGGTATGTCACTTCCTCCACCACGGCCACGCCCGTTCCCGCCCCGATCACCGAGGCCACCACCACGGGCGCAGCGAAGGGCCGCGCGAACTCCACCCGCGCCCCGCCGTCTTCGCCGGTGACGAGAGCGAACGCCGCGACTCCGGGCGGCGTGGGTTTCGGCGCGGCCTGCGCGGCCTGCGCGGGCGCGGCGGGCTGCTCCTCGGCCTCGGGACGGGCGGGGCGGGCTCGCCGCGTCGTCGCCCGGGTCCGCCGGTCAATGTCCCGCAGGATGCTGGCCATGGGGTTGCCCGGCACCCGGCGGCTCATCCCTCCTCGCAGCGCCATGTCACACCGCCCCGAACGGCGTGGCGGCCGTGCGCTCGGCGCCCGTGGCGGCGACCTGCACCTGCACGCTTTCGCTGCCGGCCGTCGATTCCGTACCGCCGTTCTCCGTGACCTTCAGACCGGTGATCTTCAAGCGTTGGGTGATCGGGCGACAGGTGGCCTGGGTGGCGATGTCCAGGCACCAGCCGGGCACCAGCGTCGGCACGCTGACGGCGGCCTCCGGCGAGATCGTGACTTGCTGGGTGTCGATGAACACCGGCACCGGCAGCGACCCGCGCAGCCGGGAGCGCGCCGCGTCCGTGGCCGCCAGGTCGGTGGTGATCGAGGTCTGCTCGACGTACCGCTCCAGCAGGCCGTAGTACGGGTCGGTGCCGCCGGCTTCCCCCATCACGTCGCCGTCCTCGTCCCCGGCGACGATCCACCGCGACGCGAGGGCGGTGCCGTCCTCGGCGACGATGAGCCCTTCGGGCAGGTCGGCGTCCGTGAGCGCTCCGACCGTGCCGGTGTGCGTCTCCGGCAGCAGGATGATGCGGGTGCCGACCGCGGTGTAGTCGAGTCCGCCTTCGGCGAGGTCGCGCAGATGGTCACCGGTCTGCCCGATGCCTCGACGGTACGACCGGCCGCCGCGTACTCGAGTACGGCCGATCGTCTCGACGCTGTGCCCGGGGTCGTCCGGGGCGAATCCGTCCTGGATCAGCCACTCGGCGATGTCGGCCAGGTCCGCTTCGCCGAAGTTCACCGTGTCGTGCGGCACCCGGCGGTCCAGGAGCGCCAGGATGTCGCCGGCCCAGATCTCGATGGAACCGGGCGACCACTCCACTTGGAGGATCGGGCCGGACCACACCGGCTGCCTGTCCCGCCAGATGTTGAGGTAGTGCCGCCAGGCGCGGACCTGGCCGAGCCGTTCGCAGCAGTCGCCTTCTGGGATGGCGACGACCCGGGCGGTGCTGGTGTCGTCCAGCGCCCGCGTCCATTCGATCTCGGTGAGGATCTGCACGGGGCTGACCGTGGACCCGCTCCGGTCGGTGATTGATGCGCTGTGTGTACCGCAGCCCGCAACGGCCATGCCGGACCCCTCGCGTCAAGGAAGGTGCCCGGCCCACAACCAGCGGCGGAGACAGGGTATCGGCGGTCAGTAGCCCCGGCCGGAGACGGAGAAGGTGATGCTCGCCAGCTCGGACGGCGGGTGCATCACGTCCGTCTCGATGGACAGGCACAGCGTTCCGCAGGTGAACGGCTTGAAGGTCGGTGGGGCGCCGTCGATCCCGTACACGTCGCGGGAGGTCTCGCAGAACGCCCCGCACTGGACGGTGGACCGGCCGATCTGCCCGTCGAGCACGACGGCGCCCTGGGCTGGCACGAAGCTGATGTGGTACTGGCTATGAGGGTTGCAGCGCTGGAACTCGACGACCTCCTCACAGGTCATCTCCTCGCCGCCGAGGGGCCGTTCGTAGAAGGTGAGCGTGACGTTCCGCAGATCCGTGCTCCCGGACCGAACCGTGATCACCGGCACGTCCCGCGACCAGCCGGGGCGGTCGGACAGGTCGATCTCGTACACCTCGCGCTCCACGGCCAAGGGCAGGCAGTAGCAGGTGTCCAGCGAGGTCGGCATGGGCGGAGCCGGCATGTCACACAGCGGGTCGGAGCACCGGCTGAGCGGGTCGATGCATGCGGCGAAGCGGCACGTGCCCCCGCAGGTCTCCCGCTCGATCTCGGTGACGGGCCAGGCCCGGGCGCACGCCGCGTCATCGTCGACGACGGCCGCCGCGATACTGCCGGGCGCACACTCGGCGTCCGTGATCTCCACGCACCAGCTCGGCGGCGTCGCCCCGTGGATGCACCAGGTCACGCACGCGTCGGAGTCGTCCGAGGGCAGGGGCACGTCCAGGACCGGAGTGGGCTCCGTCCACAACCACGGGGTGGCGGCAACGAGAATGATCTCGACGGTGATGACGTCGGCGCCGATCGAGCACTCGCCGACGGTGCAGCCGGTGCCGTTCCGGGCGGTGACCGTCGGCCCCTGGGTGAGCGCCACGCGCCGTACGGTGCGCAGGTGCCGCGCCCGGAACAGCTCCGGGTCCTCGTCGTCGCCCGGGCAGCAGTTGAACACCTCCATGCAGTCGCCGTCACACCCGGCCCCGGCGCACCCGGCCATCGCCTCACCGAGCCAGTGCAGGCCGTACTCGACGGCACAGCACGTGGCGCCGAGGAGGATGCCGGTGATGGTGACGGTCCGCGGCATCACCTGGGACGGTCCGAGCGCGGCGCCGCCCCTCACGGCGCTGGTGGTGGCCCGCCGCATCGGGTAGTCGTCCAGCCCGTCGATGGACAGGATGCGGAACCCCGCGAAGTCGGCGGACTCGGGCACATCCGGGTCGTACCACGGGGCTTCGTCCGCGTCGGGTGTGCTGTACGGGGCGTCGCCCAGGACTTCCGCGGTGAGGGTCGGGCAGCCGCACACGCCCGGGTCTGCGAGCGGCGAACCGACGGTCTCCAGATACGTGGCCAGCCGCGCGCTGTTGGTGATCTCCACGCCGCCCATAGTCAGGTAGTCCTCGATCGCCATCGTCAGATCACTCCAGCGGCCAGGGCGAGACGGGACGCGACGCGGTGCGCCGTCACACGGCCGTCGCCTGCTTCGTAGATGTGGAACACCGGTCCCTGCCGGGTGGGCGCGGGCGGCCCCGTCTTGTCTGCGCTGCCAGAGGCGGCGGACAGCATGTCGGCGAGCCCGGACTGCTCGGCCAGTTGCCGAGCGCGGGCGGGCTTGGTCAGCGGGATGATGACCTCGGGGCCGGCCTCGCCGACCAGGCCGACGACGGGCGACTTGACGATCCCGCCGTCCGCGAAGGGAAGGACCGACCGGACCGCTGACGGCAACCCGCTCTTGATCTTGCTGACGATCCTGGAGCCGATGTTCCCGAGTGAGGAGACGATCTTGCCGGGCAGCGACGAGAACAGGCTCACGATCGACGAGATCAGCGAGGAGACGGCGCGCCGCGCCGCGCCGACTGCTGACCGGAACACCCCGGCGATCCGGCTACCGAGCCCGGACAGAGCGGACACGATCCGGCCCGGCAGCGACGAGAAGAACGAGGCGACCGACGAGCCGAAGGAGCGGGCAGCGGCCAGCGCGGACGAACCGGCCGACCGGAACAAGCCCGCGATCCGGCCGGGCAGCGCGGCCAGCACGGCACCGATCCGGCCGGGCAAGGACGCGAAGAACGACACCGCGCTGCTGATGAACGAGGAGATCGCTGACCGGGCGGAGGACACGGCGCGGGAGAACGCGCCGCCGATCGCGGAGCCGAGCGACGCCAGCGCGGACACGATCTTGCCTGGCAGCGAGGTGAACAGGTAGATCACGCCCGCGAGCGCGGTCAGCAGGGCGATCCCGACCGCCGCGACCGCGTTGACGAACAGGTCCACCAGCAAGCCGGGCAGCGCGGCCAGCGCGGACATGATCCGGCCCGGAAGGCTGGTGAAGAAGTTCACCACCGACGTGAACGCGGTGGAGATCCACGTTCCGATCGTCGTCACCAGGTTGGTGAAGAACGTGGCGATGGTCGTGCCGAGCGTCGTCAGCGCGGTAACAATCGTCGTCGGCAGGTTCGTGATGAACGTCAGCACCGACGACAGGCCGTTGATCAGCCAGGTCAGCACCGAGACGACGCCCTGGATGATCGGGACGACTGCGTTGATCGTCAGCCAGGACGCGAACCCGGCGGCGAGCTGGAGGACGGGCGCCAGGAGCTGGATCGCCAGGACGACCAGCGGAGCCAGAGCCTCGACCAATCCGGCGATCGGCGGCAGGATCGGTAGGAGCGCCTGGAGGATCGCGTTGAACGCCTCCACGATCGGCGGGAGCACCGGCAGCAGTGCGTCCGCGAATGCCGTGTAGACCGGCACCAGCGCGGTCGCCACCCGCACGAGCACCCCTGCCAGCGTTGACAGGACTGGAGCCAGGGACGAGACGAGCTGGCCGACCGCCTGGCCGACGCCGGCGGCCAGCGGCGCCATGGCCTGCACCAGCGTGGTGAACGCCTGGCTGATCTGCGGCAGAACCGGCATCAGCGCGCCGACCAGCGCAGAGATGATCGGCTGGAACAGCGTCGCGAGGTTTTGGAGAACCGGCGCGAGCATCTGCGCGACGACCGCGACGAGCTGCCCGACGAGCGGCAGGAGCGGGGCCAGCGCGGAGAGGACTGATCCGATCGCCGCGCCGAGCGGGGCCAGGGACGGGCCGATGATGCCGAGCCCTTCGGCCAGGGCCGCGCCGATCTCCGCGACCGCCGGGGCGATGGCCGCAAGAGCGGGGCCGAGCGCGTTGATCAGATTCGTGAGCGCCGGGCCGAGCGCCGTGAAGATAGGCGCCAGCGCGGGAGCAATCGCCCCGACCTGTGTGACCAGCGCTGCCAGGATCGGGCCGAGCTGCGCGGCGATCGTCCCGACCGTGGCGAAGATGTTTCCGATCGCCTCCTGGCCGCGGGCGGAGTTGACGAAGTCGGAGAACGCGCCAGTGACCTTCTGGAGGTTGGCGAGGAACCCCGCGCCGGCAGCGTTCCCGGCGGAGAAGACACCGGAGATGATGCTCCCGACGTTGCTGATGACGCCGCCGAGCTGTTGGAAGACGCCCAGGGCGGTCTCCACCCACGCGACCGCCTGGCCGCCGCGCGCCGCCTGCTGGAGGAACGTCGCGAACCGTGCCGACGCGCTGGAGATCGCCGCGCCGAGCCGGGACCCGAACGCCTCGGAGACCGCACCTCCGACTTCGAGGAAGCCCTTGACGACTTCCCCGATCTGCGCACCGACCCCGGCGAGGGCCGAGGACGTGCCCGCGAAGATGCTGTTGACCGCCGCGATGGAGCGCTGCGCCTGGATGGCCTCCAGGGCGTTGCCGGCGATGACGCCCCACTGCGAAGCGACGGAGGACAGGCCCTTGGTGAGCGGCCCGCTCAGCGCTTCGGCGGCTTGGGTGATCTCCCCCTCGAAGACTCCGAAGAAGGAGTCCTGGACGGTGTTCCGCAGGTCCTCGAACGCGGGCTTGAGTGCCCGCACTTCGAGCGCGGCGGCGCGTGCCTTCGGCGACAGCGACTCAAGCGACGCCTCGAACTCCTCCGCGCTGCCGGTCAAGGCCGCCTGGAAGGCGTCCGAAACGCCCATGAGGGCGAGGCGCAGGCCGCCGAGGGCGGCCTGGGTGCCGAGGATCGCCGCCGGGGCTGCGGCGATGATCCCGACCGCAGGGGCGAGCGCGGCGACGAGGCCGCCGACGGCGGACGCAGCGCTGGCGGCTGCAATGCCGACAGCGCCAAAGACGAGGAGACCCCGCAGCGCACCGGCGACCCGCCCGGCGATACCACCGAGGCCGGACAGCGTGCGGCTGAGCCGGTCGGTGTCGACGTTGGCGTGGACCGTGACGTCCGGCGGCCGGTGCGCCCGGATACGGGCGTCGAAGCCGTCGAGGTCGGGGACCACCCGGACCGGAATCGAGACACCGGCCAGGACGGCCCGGACCCGCTCGACGAATCCCGTCAGATCGGGGGTGACCGGGACGTTGATGCCGCCCAGGTCACGCAGCCCGTTGATCAGCGCCGCGTCGAATCGGCGCAGGTCCGGCTCGACGCGGACCGTCACGGCCGCCGCGTTCAGGCCGCGCTGGATGTTCCGCCTGATCTGGACGCCGACGTTGCGGGTGCCCCGGTCCAGGGTGTTCTGGATGCGGTTGGCGACCTGCCGCGAATCCGACGCCGTGTCGTCGTCGTCGAGGACGATCGTGATGCGCGCGGACCCGTAGTCGATGTCCTCGCCAGCCACCGGGCACCCCTCGCGTCAAGGAAGGTGCCCGGCCCACAACCAGCGGCGTCACGCGCCCGCAGGGGCCTTGATAGACCGGCCCGGGGCGCGTGTCCCCAGGTTAGCCGCTAGCCACCGGCGCCCAGCCGCGCGTCTTCAGCGGCGAGCTGAGCGGCGAGGGACTGGGCCTGAGCCCGGTCCATGCCCATGCCGGGTGGCCGTCGGCGGCGCCGTCCGCGCCCGCGTTCGCTCGCCGGGGGCGCGTACAGCTTGGCCCGGTTCCGCTGCCGCTCGGCGTCGTCCTCGGCTGCGGCGTCCATGGACGCCTCCGAGGCGTTGAGCATGGTCGTCAGCGTCCACGAGCGCGGGTCGACGCCTTGGAGGGCGAGGCCGCCCTCCCACGAGTCCCAGGAGGAGGCGATGCTGCCGCAGAGCCTCCAGATGACCCAGTAGGGCGCTGGCCGCCCCCATACAGCTCGACGGCCCACTCCAGCAGCTCGACCAGGACCCGGTCGGGGAGCTGCATCCCGGCGTCGACGACCGCGGCGTCCTCCAGGCCGTCGGCGTGCTCGACGGCCTCCTCCGGGGTGCCGAACGACTCCACGACCTCGCCGGCCTGGACTACATCCCAGCGGGCGAACTGCTCAGCGGACTCGGGCAGCATCAGCCGCGCGAGGAACACGCGCAGGGACCGGACGATGGAGCGCAGCTTCTCCGGCTCGACCCTGGCGAGGTCGTTCATGTCGACGCCGAGCTGCTTCTGCGTCTGTTGCAGATCTTCGTACGCGTCGAGGAACTGGGCGCCCATCACCTCGGGCTGGAACAGCAGCTCGGTCGAACCGATCTCGGCGACGTGGGGCTCGGTGTTGAGGGTGAACTGGCGGCGCTGGCTCATCGGGTGGCTCCCGTGGTGCTCGTACTGAGCGCCCGGCCCACAACCAGCGGCGCGCACCGAAGGGTACGCGGTCGGCGAGGGTCTGCTTGGGCGTCAGAGCGACGCCCTACCGTGAACGAGAAGGGGAGGGACCGAGATGGGGAAAGCCCAACTAGCCTGGGACGAGCTGAACGCCCGTCAGCGCACTTACATGGAAGTCCTGTACGCCGAGGACCAAGGGCTGGAGGAGGAGCAGCGCCGCCTCGGCGCCCAAGGCCGGTTCACCAAGAACCCCGCCCACGTGTGGCGGCGGATCTTCCTCTCCGGGCAGTACGCCCCGACCCCGAGGGCGCTGAGAGCGCGCGGGGTGTGGGAGTCGGGCGCAGGTTCCACCTTGGCGGCGCTCGCCGACCGCGGCCTGATCGAGCTGGGAACCACCGACAGCGGAGCGCCGTACGCGCTCCTCACCCGCGCCGGCCGCGCCGCGATCCGCGCCGGGCTGGGCATTGTGCCGACGCCGCGCAAGGAGCCGTGGGAGCTGTCCGAGTGGCTGTGGCGCGAGATGGCCAAGGTCGCCCGGGCCGGGGCGGAGGGCCTGCCGACCGAGGAGCTGTTCGGGTCCGCGCACCTCTACCTTGTCGCCGGGTACGACATGCACCGTGGGAACCGGCCCTACCTGCACGTCCACGAGCAGACCGTCACGTACACGCCCCGGGACTTCGACGGTCGGCCCTACACGGGCCGTCAGGCGAGTCGCGCCGTGCGCCGCTACCGGTTCACCGAGGAAGGCCGGGCGCACTACGCCGAGCACGTCGCGGACTACCGCGCCTTCTACCCGGACATCGAGGCGCCCGACGCGGCCCCGGCCGTCGAGGGCTAGCGGCCCGCGCGAAGCGCCCGGCCCAGAAAGTCGTTCGCCTTCGTTCCGGGGTGGTGGACGACGGCGGCGAACACGGTCCGCCCGCCCACGTCGAACCGCAGCGCCTTCGCACGGCGCGGCCGGATGATGTGCGGCCGAGTCCCGTACAGCACGTACAGCGTCGCCGGGTGGTCGCAGACGATGACGCCCTCCAGCCCGCTCGGGGCGGATTCGATCTTCCAGTCGATGTAGGCGCCCATGCGGCCCGGGGCCTCGCGGCGCGCGATGTCGGCGACGCGGCGCGTACGGCGGGCCAGGAAGCGCTCAGCGATCCCGCCCCGGGCACGCAGCGCCCGCGCCAGCCGTCCCTGCTCGATACGCATTTCAACCGTCATGGCGGTCTCCATTCACGGGGAATCCTCGGGGCAGGGCCAGCAGCCGGGCAGGGCCACCGTCACCCGTTGCTCGATGCCGACGCAGCCGCCCTGCGGGCCGACGGTGCGCTGCTGGCCCATGACGTACTTCCGGCCGCGTCGCCGGCCGGGCTCCGAGCCGTTGAGGCAGCAGTACAGGGCGTTGAACACGGTCATCGAGTCGACGTGCAGCACCTTCGCGGCCTGGTCGAGTTCGTCGCACGACGGCGGGCATCCCTGCTCGTCCGGTGTCGGAGCGCAGCGCAGCAGCGTCACCGCGATCTCGGCCGCGGTGGTTGTCGGCATGGGGCAGTTCCGGGAGCCCATCACGGACCGGTCCTCGTTGGGGAACGGATTCGTGGGGAACAGGCGGATCAGGTTCACGGAGAGCTGCCCACCGTCGCCCGGGTCGCCGCACGGGTCGTCGCACCAGTCCCATGCGGGCTGTCCGGGCACGACGCACGACCGGCACGGGCATCCCGGCTGGCCGGGGACCTGGGCCGCGGTGACCTGGAGCGCGGCGCACACGCAGCCGAGGACCGTCTCGGTCAGCTCGTGCAGCGACATCGGCGTCAGCGGCATGAGTGGGGGCCTCCGTTCACGGCCAGGTCGTCGCGCGGGGGCGCGGGAGGTCAGGGCTGTACACGCGGGAGGCGGAGGCGAGCCGGCCGGGGTTCACGGCCGCGAGCCAGGCGTCGACGAGCGGCAGTCCGGTGCGGCCCTCGCTGTAGATCAGCGTCGGGTCGGCGAACTCCATCTCGAAGCCCTGCCGGTTGAGCCGGGAGACGTTCTTGTTGGACTTGCAGCCGCACGAGCTGCCGCCGCAGCCCTTGATGTAGTGGCACGCCAGGTCGGACACGGCGGCGATGGCTGCCTCATCGAGGGGGAGGCCGGTCCGGTACGTCACGGTGAACGTCCCCGGCGTGCCCGACGGTGCGGCCATGTCCTGGCAGGTCGGCCAGCACTCGCCGTCGGTGCGCACCAGCATCCCCGGCGCGTCCACCCGGTACGCGCCGATCACGCCCTGGTCAGGGTCGGGGGCGGGCAGCTCGTCGCCGTCGACGTCGACCTTCACGATGTCGTACACCGGGCCGGGCAGGTACACCTCGCACAGCTCGCCGCATGAGCAGCCGCCCGTGCAGGAGCAGGGGGAGGCGTTGCGCCACAGACCGTCGACGCCCTTGTACGGCACCCACGGCCCGGACGAGTCCCAGCGGATGCCATAGCCCCAGCCGTCGAGGCAGGAGCGGCGGCACGGCCGCACTTCCACGGGGCAGGAAGGCCCCCAGCGGCGGCCGGAGAGCATCCACAGCATGATGCTGGCGACGCGGGTCCACCGGTCGATCGTCTCGGTCTCGGTGCCCTCGGGCAGGTCGCAGCACGTCAGGTCGGTCGGCCACGGGTCGCACACGTTCGGCATCAGCGGCCTCCCGCTTCGTAGCGGCCACGGCGGGGGAAGGCTTGGCGGATGTGCTGGCCGACGAAGCCGTTCTCGAAGCTGTCCGGCATCGTCGACAGGAACGGGCTCGCGCGGTCGAACTTCGGGCCGCGCTTGAGGATCTTCACGTCGCGGATCTCGTCGCCGCCGATCCCCGCCAAGTTCCCGTACAGCGTGCGCTTATGGACGACGTCCAGCCGCTTCGCGATGCCGAGGGCCTTCAGCATGGCCTCCTTCTCGACCGGCAGCGGGACGTGCAGCTCGTACGACAGCGGGTCCTCGTGCCCGAGGCTCACCAGCAGGTCGCGGGTCTCGCGCAGCCCGCGCAGGTACCGGCCGGACGCCCGGCCTTCGTAGTACGTCTCGACGGCGGACACCGGCCCGCGGTGCAGCACCGGCATCCCCTGGTCCTGCGGGCGCATGACGAAGAAGTCGTCGTTGCACAGCAGGAACTGGTCGCTCACACCGGCCGTCATGCACGCCGTACGGACCGCGTGGGTCGTGTTCTGGTACTTCGTGCCGGACTGGTGGGTCGGCAGGTGCTTCACCCCGCGCACCCACGGGGGCTTGTGCCCGACCAGCCAGACGTGCCGGTGCGGCAGGTTCTCGGCCCACGAGCGCAGCGCGTAGCGGAGCTGCGGGTTCGTGGCGCCGACCCGCACCGGCACGACGATGTCGACCTCGGGTGTGGTCACCGTGTCCAGCCGTTCAGGAGGGGGAGGCGCCGCACAGGACCGGGGTGTACGCGCACACCGGCTCGGGCGGCGCGACGCTCGTCACGAACGTACGGCGGTGGCAGTTCGAGCCCAGCGGCGTCAGCAGCGGGCCGGGGGTGCCGGCCGCGTCGGTCGGCATGATGTCGTACGGGCCGGTGCCCCAGCCGCCGCCCGCCCGCGTGGCGCCGTTGAGGACGAGGGACACGGCCTCGTTGCCGACTTCCAGGTCCCCGAGCTGCCCGTTGGTCACCCACGGCATCAGGAAGTAGATCCACGCGCCATCACCGGTCGCGTCGGCGTCGCAGACGTCCTCACCGAGGACTTCGGCCCACAGCTCCAGGGCGAAGCCGCTGTTGCACTGGATTGAGCAGTCGTCGTAGCCGATCGGCTCGCCGTCGAAGCCGTACACCACCGGGTTGCCGGTGGTGATCTCCACGAACTCCGGGCTCACAGAGAAGAAGTTCAGCTCGATGTCGTACCCGTTGAAGGTGGGGCAGCCGCGCTTGAAGCCGCACTGCCGTCCGTTCGCGGCGGTGTAGGCGACGTCCTCGCCTTCCTCCACGTTCGCGTTCATGGCCAGGGTGGCGAAGCAGTCGAAGACGAACCCGTTGTCCTCGCCGCAGACCGGCCTACCGCATCGGTCGACCCTGGTCACACGGATCACGTCAGCATTCGCGATCAAGGGGCAGGGCATCGTGGGCCTCCACTACGTGATGTGGTGTAGGCCCGGCCCATAACCAGCGGCTACCAGGAGTCTAGCCGCGCACGGGGGTACGCGTGCGGCGTGGCCTGCTCAGGACGGGCACGCGGGGATAGCTGGGCGTGGGCGGAAACGCCTCCCGCACCTTCGCCGGCAGATCGGACGGGGTCACCACCCCGCGCGACCAGTCGACCCTCGCGGGCGTCTCGTCGAGGCCGACGAACCACGAGGCGCGCCGCGTAACGGCGTTCCCGTGGGCCAGCAGTGACGGGTTGTCCGGGCCGGTGCGGTGCTCCACCAGCGACGGCATCGTGTAGTAGCAGGGCGTGCCGATGCTGGCGAAGTAGTAGGCGATGCGGTGGTCATAGTTCGTGATCTCCGGGTGGGTGTCGCCGTAGCTCACGATGCCGGGGATGGACATGGTCGGCACGATGACGGCCTGGCCCCACCAAGGACCCTCGAAGACCGCGAACGAGGCGTCCCTCGCCTGCGCGGCCGTGACCAGCTCGCTCATGCGGAACCGGTGGGGCTGGGTCCGCGACCGACCCATGTACAGCGCCACGGGGTTGCCGGGAGGCACGTGCCGCAGCATCTCGGCGCACCCGGCCAGCAGCTCCTTGCAGGGCTGCACGTCGTCCTGGATCACCAGGTGATGAGTGGCCTCGGGAGCGTGCGCCAGCAGGGAGCGGCGGCCGGTGTCCCAGCGGTCGTTGTAGCGGTCCCAGACGACCTCTGCCGGGCCGTCCAGGTCCTCCAGCAGCTCGTGAACGAAGTGCTCCCGCTTGGGATGTGCCATCACCGCCGTACTCAGGCGTACTTGACCGTGCCCGGCGGGGGCGTACCCGTACGTCGGTGTGATCGCGTACTGCCCGAACTTCGCGTAGCCGTACTCGGAGAGGAAGTCGTCGACCTGCCGCAGCCGCTTCCCCTCGGTCTCGATGTAGAGGACCGGCCGGTCCCTCTCGATCGTCTCGCGGGCGCCGCGCAGGATGTCCATCTCCCCACCCTCGACGTCGATCTTGATGAGGGTCACGTCGCGCAGGCCAAGGCTGTCGAGCGGGACGACTGGGATGTTCCCTGCCCGGTCGCGGACCGCCCGGGCCATCCCGGTGTTGCTGCGGCGGGGCTGCTGGAGCCGCGCTTTGCCCTTGGCGGCGCCGGCGGCTGCGCCGATGACGTCGACCTGGTCGGCGAGCCGGGACAGGTGCACGTTCCGCAGCAGTTGGGCACGTGACTGCGCATTGGGCTCGATGGCCACAACCCGGAGGCCGCACACGGCGGCGAACCATGTCGTGTGGTTGCCGATGTGCGCGCCGACGTCCACCGCGACACCGCCGCGCCGGACGCGGTTGCGCGCGTCCTCCAGGAGGTCGCGTTCGTACCAGTCCAGGCGGCGGGCGATCCGCGAGCCGATGTGGTCGCCCGAGTCGACATCGAGCCGCACGGTGGCTCCGTGCGCGGACAGAGTGACGCGCTTCAATGTGGTAGCTCCCCTCGCAGTTTCCGGCGGTTGTGCCAGTGGTGGACGGCGTAGCACTCGCCGGGCCACGGAGGCTCGGCCTTCGGTGTGTCCAGCTCGTTCCACAGGTACGGGTAGAACAAGCGGGACGGGAACACCGTGAGCCCGCGGTGCGCACGGTGCGTCTTGGTCAGGTAGGCCGGGCCGGTGGAGATCGCCGGACGGCTGCCCTTGTGCTCGTTGGCGTGCGCCGCCAGCCCTTGGATCAGCCGGTCGATGAACGGCTGCCGAGGTGTCGAGCCCATGAGCCCGTTGGCGATGCGCCGGCCTTCGGACTCCCACGCCGAGAAGCAGTCGACCCCGTCAAGGAGCGGCGCCACGGGGCGCAGGCACTCGAAGTCGGCATCGACGTAGACGCCTCCGTACCGCCACAGCAGCTCGTAGCGGAGTACGTCCGCCCGGAACTGGCCGATGGCGGGCGGCGGCGCGTACTCGGCGGCCCGGTCGTACAGCCGTTGGTTCCGCATCGGCGGGAGGTTGTCGTCGGTCCAGACGCGGACCTTCCAGCCGGGGTGGTGGTTGGCCCAGGTGTCGCGGTAGACCGCGAACCGGCTCGGGACGGGGCCGCCCACCCAGATCCAGTGGATGACCCGCGGGATGGTCTGGCTCACCTGCGGTCGCCGTCTCGCTCACGCACCCGCGTGGACGCGGCGACGGTGGGTGTCCCGGCCGCGCTCCGTGGAGAACGTCCGGTCGCACAGGTCGCACGGGAACCGTTCCGGCTGGTCGTCCGAGGCTGTGTCCGGCGCGTCCAGCGACACCGAGTCCGGTCCGTACGCCGCCGGGTTCACCTCGGGCAGCGGCTCGCCGGGATCGGCGGTCCGCTCCTCGGCCACAGGGGCGGTCAGGCCCTCGGGGGTGGCGACGCCCAGCAGTTCGGCGCGCACGTCGTCCTGCGGCTCCTGGTCCTCGTCGGCGTCCGGGGAGACGTACGGCCGCCCGTCCACGAGGGCGCCGATCAGCAGCTCCTCCGGCGCCTCGGTGAACAGCGCGGCCGGGACGGCGAACGCGTGCGCGGCCACGGTGCGGATCTTGGGGTCCTGGGCCACGGCCCACGCAGCGAACTCGACACGGCGCTCCCGCGCAGGCTCGACGCGGATCAGGTCAGACACAGCAGCCTCCTACTGGACCAGCACGTTCACGGCGCACACGGTGCACGTCGTGCCCACGACGTAGGTGCGCTCGACCAGCACGTTGCGGTCGTTGGTTCGGGTGTTCACTGACGGGGCGGGCCGGTCCGGGGTGACGACGGGCGGGCCGCGGCGGATCACGAGCGGGCCGGTGATGTACAGCCAGGCCGTGCCCTCGTCGGCGGGGGTCTGGCCGGGGCCGGTGTTCTCCGCGCTGTACCCGGCTCCGATGACGACGCAGTTCCCCGCGAGGGTGGATGGGCCACCGGTTCCCGGGTCTTCCCGGGCCAGGTCGCAGCAGCCCAGCAGGGCGGCGACGCTGGCCGGGACGTGCAGGGTGCCGACGCCGCCGTACGCCTCGGCGAGACATCCCTCCAGCCTGGCGACGCCCTGCGGGACCGTCAGCGGTCCGTCGGCCGGCGTCAGGTCGATGGCATCGGCGGTGAGCTTCTGCCGCCAGAACGCGGACTCCAGCCCGTACTGCTCGCCCAGCTCCAGCGTCGCTTCGGCGTGGGCGCGGGCCTCGGCGTAGGTCCAGCCGATCGTGGAGCACTCCGAGCCCGCGTACAGGTTGATCGGGTCGGCGAACTCAATTTCGGGGCGGCAATACTCCTTCCGCCCGAGCGCGCCGGACACGTCTCCCGGCGACTCCTCGCCCGGGGACTCATCGAGGCACGGATCGGTCCAGGCGAGCACCGGGCAGCAGCCGAGAGCCAGCCACTCGACGCCCAGCAGCTCGTGCTCGTCGGAGACGTCGCGTACCTCTGTGCACGCGGCGTTGAGGATGCCGTGCGGCAGGGGCCGGCCGGGGATGGCCTCGACGGCCTTCCGCAGTCCTGGAGCCACCGCGCCTCACCTCCTTCTGAGTTGGGGGCGGTGGGCCGGCGCCACCCGAAGCACCGGCCCACCGCGGTCACGGACGAGCCCGGTCAGGACGCGTCGCAGGAGATGAGGGTCTGCGCGCCGGACTCACCGCTCGGGCAGACCGGGACGGTCACGATCCGCGTGTCCACGCTGCGATCGACCAGGCCGACGCACTCCTCCGCGAACAGCGCGGTGTAGTCGTTCGTCGAGAACTTCGTCGAGTCGTGGACGACGCCGAGGTTGACCTCCTCACCACGGCCGATCTGGAGCTGACCGGCCGGGTAGATCAGGAAGTTCAGCGCGTCCGGCCAGTTGGCCGCCGGGGTGGGGCCGCCGATGTCGGTCGGGACCGCGGGGCCGATGCCGCGCGCCCACTGGATCATCACGCCGAGCGGCGTGAAGAGGTCCTGCACCTGCTGCGCCGACACCTGGTCGATCGTCACACCGTTGCGGCGTGCGAGGTCCGCCAGGAACAGGTTCCGCGACCACCAGGGGAACACGACCTCCAGTGCGGTGCCGTCACACAGGCTGTGACGCTCGATCATGTCGGCGGCCTGGAGCGCGACGGCCGCGAACACGGCGGACAGGGCGCCCATCGTCTCGGGCACGATGACCGGCGTCGCGATGGCAACAGCCTGCTGGAACAGCGCCTGCCTGATCCTGATCTCATGCGCGACCATGGCGTTGCGCAAGTACCACGACACCAGCTCAGGGAAGTGGCGTTGTGTCAGGATGCCGGCCTCCAGGCAGACACCGACCGCGTCACAGCGCATCTCGACGGGGTCCGGGCACGGGATCTTGAAGCAGGGCTTCGTCGCGCCGGAAATGTCGTCGGCCTCGGTGTGAATCCACGTCATTGCGCCGACGTCCAGCGACGGCGTCTTGTAGTAGCGGAGGCCACCACGGGCGAGCTGGATCTCGGGGGCGTCCCACAGCATGTCGGGGCACGCCACATCCACGATGTCGTAGATCGTTTCGCTGGGCGCGCACCAGCCGCCGGAGGCGATGAGGTCGCCCTGCGGCAGGCGCCTCTGGTTCGCCGCGTTGATCGCCACGGTGGTGCCCTCGGGCGCCGAGCTGGAGTCGGTGACGATCAGGTCGTGCGTGTAAGGGTGCCTGTAGCTGATGACCTGGCCCACGCCTCCGCCCGCCGTCTTCAAGGCGTTGGCGCGGGAGATGATGCCGGCCGTGATGTCAGAGAAGTCCAGCGGCGCGCCCGGGGCGTAGCCGGGCACGTCGACGGCCGCGGTGATGCTCGTGGTGGGCGGCGGGGCCTCGGGCAGCACCCGGGGCTGGCGGCGCCGTACGCCCGCGAGGTTGAGGGCCGGGCGGGTTACGACCGCGCTGGCGGTCTTCGCCGGGGCCGGCTCGGGCTCCGGCTCGGCCTCGGGCTCGGCGTCGGCCGAAGCGGTCGCGTCGCCGTCGCCCTCGGGCTCCGGGTCAGCCTCGGGCTCGTCGTCGCCTCCACGGACCTGCGCCGCCAGGGCGTCGATCTCGGCGGCGGCCTGCTCGGCAGCCTCGCGGCGCGCGGCCTGCTCGGTGCGGATGGTGTCGACGGCGGTCGCCAGGGACCGCAGCGACTCCAGATCCTTGCTGGTGACGCTGGTGGACTGCGACTTGGCGTCGAAGGCTTCGACGGCGCCTTCCAGCGCCTCGTTCAGCTCATCGTCGCTGAGTGCGGTGACGTCCTCGGGGATCTCGAAATCAGCCATGAAAGCCGGGCCTCCGGTGAAGCAGTGGAGTGCCCGGCCCAGAACCAGCGGCTTTGCGGGGCGGCCCGGCATAGCCGGACGGCCGCCCCGCGGATCAGTCTAGCCCGAACCAGGGGTGCCGTTCGGGCTGGTGTCAAGCTGTGGTGTCACGCACCACCCGGGGTCTTCTGCGTAGAGACGGTCGTGGAGGGCGGTGCCTTCTCCTCGACCTTGCTGTTGGGGTACCGCTTCGAGACCGCGTCTGCGGTCGGCTTGGAGGCGGTCTCGAATACGACCTTCCCGCCAGCGGTGACAACCTGGAACCTCTTGCCTCTGTTCTTCGAGCAGCACGACATCAGGCGGCTCCCTTCTCTTCGGTGGCGTTCCCGGCGGCGATCTCCTCGCGGGCCGGGGCGATGACGGACGCCGCGAGCTGTTCGGCTTCGGCGCGGGCGGCCTGCTCGCGCTGCTCCTGGCGGCGGTCCATCGCCGTCAGGAGGGCGTCGACGAACGGCACCGACGCGAGGAGCGAGTACGCGACCTGGTCGACGTCCCCGGACGGCACAGGGCGCTGTCCGGCCATGTCCAGGACACCATCCGGGCGCTGTCCGGGCAGGTCAGCGACGGACTGGCCGGACATGTCCGGGACGGTGTCCAGGTCGGGCAGGACAGCCGCCGCCGACGCGGCCAGAGCCAGGTTCGCCCGCTCGGCCACGGCAGTGGCGAGCAGCGGCGAGGAGTGCCCGGGCACCGGCACCGACAGCACCGCGCGGAGCTGCCAACCGCCGCCGCTGCCCTGCTTCATGTGGTAGCTCGGCTGGCACGCGGAGAACACGTTCCGGTCCCACTCGGACAGCCAGGGCGCAGCCGCGCCGGAGAACCACATGCCCCTGTTGTTCATGCCGACGGTGACGATCCCGGCGACCGTCCTCGTATCGTCGAACTGGCAGGCGGCGCTTTCGCATTCGGCTCCGTCGCGGTGGTGCGGCGCGTTCATCGTGAAGGCGCCCGCCTTGATCATGCTGCCGTCGTCGAGCTTGAACTTCGCGCGCAGGAAGTGCGTCAGGTCGATGCGGCCCAGGCTCTCGATCGTGAGGTTCTTGCCCGGGAATCCTGCGTGTGGCTCGCCGGCCTGCGCGACCCAACCGTAGATCCGGCCGTCGGCGTAGTGCACGCCGCCGCTGCCGGGCGGCAGCTCGGCCTCGGTCGGCTCGCGGAACCACTCGGCGGGCATGGGGGCGGCCTCGCGCATTGCCGTCCAGGCCGACGCCTCCAACTCCCGCATCGACGCCGTACTGTCGTCGTCGCGGTCCTCGGTGCCGTCGCCGTCGTCGCCCATCCACGGCGGAACGATCGACTCGTCCCCGAACTTCTCCGCGATCCGCTTGTACAGCGTCTCGACCCGGCCGCGGATGGCCTTCTCGTCGTCCGGCGGCACATCGACGCCGCCCCGGCCGCCCTGCAGAACGGCTGCGATGGTGTACACCCCGGACGGGATGATCTCCAGGCGGTCGCCGACGACGTCCGCGAACGGCAGCTTGTACGCGCTCTGCGTCGCCGGGTCGGCCTCGTCGTCGCGGTACAGGAAGCCCTGCGCGAGCTTGTCCGGGTCGACCTCGTCGCCGCTGGTGGCCCACGCCAGGATGCGCTTCTTCGCGCCCGGCCCGTCCCAAGTGCGGTCCTGGTCGTCGTGGATCGGCAGGTCCAAGTTCCCGACCGCCGAGGCGGCCAGCTCGGTGCCCTCATTCGCCGGACCGACGTACAGGCCCCGGGCGAGCCGGACGAGACGGCCGGCCTTCACAGCGCGGGTCAGGTGGCCGCGTGCGGTTTCCATGCGGATGCCGAGAGCCTTGGCGACCTCGCGGGCGCCGACCGGCACCGGGGCGGCCTTCACGTAGTTCACGACGCGTAGGTGCGCGGCCGAGGGGCCGCCCGCCGCCGCCACGTCCTCGCGCTCGTCGTCGGCCTCGGGCGGGTCGTCGAGCACGATGCGGGCGTTCGCGTACGCGGGCATCGCGACGAGGGTCGCGCCGCGCACCCGGGCGCGGGTCACGCGCATCAGCAGGTCGCCGGACGACTCGGAGTGCAGCACGACGCCGTCCTCGGCGTCCGGGTCGCCTGCCCCAGCCGTGAGGGTGCCGGTCGGGCCGAACGCGGCCCGTACGGCGGCGGCGGGCACGAGCCCGTCGCGGCCGGTGATGAGCTGCGTCCCGGCCGCCGTACGGGACATGACCTGTCCCGAGGCGGTCCACCCGGCGGTCGCCGTGGCGGTCACCGCCCACGAACCGTCTTCCAGGCGGAGGAACGAGGCGCTGGGCAGGGACGCGGCGAGCAGCACCACCTCGTCGTCGGGCTCGTCGACGACCTCCCCGCTGTTGTCGACGAACTCCAGGCTGACGTCGTCCAGGTCGACAGACACCCCGAGCGGTGCGCCCTCTTCCAGGAGCATCAGCGCGTCGGCTCCGGCCGGGCGGCCCGGGTAGAGGACACCGGTGCCGATGAGACGGTCGCCCTCGCGGCTCATCTGCTGGATGGCGCCCGCGAGTTCGGCACCCTCGTGGCCCATGAGCATTTCGTCGGCGTGCTGGAGCGGCCAGGGGCCGGCACCGTCCCAGTACAGCGAGCCGGGGCGGAACACGCGTCCGTCGCCGGTCTGCTGGTTCTCAAAGGCGAGCGCGGTGTCGCCGGGCGTGGACCACGGGCGGGCCGCGAGGGCCTGCTCCTGGTCGTGCTGGTCGTCCTCCATGGGGTCCTCCTCCGTCGGCGGTCCCAGCGGAATGTCGGTGTGCTCGCCCGCGAACGCGACGCGCAGGCGGTCGAACGAGATGGGGCCGAGGCGTTCGTTCATCGCCGTCAGCAGGGCCGGGCTGCGCGAGTACGCGGCGCAGACGTGCGGCTGCCACGGCGAGTGCTGGGCAGGTAGCTCCGGCTGCTGGTGCATGTCCTCCAGGGCGGACGTGGCCGCGCGCCGGGCCGACTCCAGACCGGGGCCGTCCGCGTCACGGTCGTCGCCGACCGCCCACACCCAGCACGGTTCGTCGCCGTCGGCGTTCCACTGATTCGCGCCGAAGGCCCGCCCCGTGAGGGGTTCGAGGCCGGGGACCTGGTCGGTGAGGCGCTGCACCAGGTCGGCGCGGTGCTCCTCGTCCCAGTCGGCGGCCTCACCCAGGTAGAACAGCGTCAGGTGCAGCTCGTGGTGCGGTTCCGCTCCGGGCGAGTGCAGGGCGAGGCGTTCGGCGTCCTCGGTAGTCGGCACCAGCGCGATCATCGCGCCGGTCTGCGCGCCCGCAGCGGCGGTCACCCGATTCTCCATGGTCATCCTTCGGTCTGAAACCGCCGCCGACGGCGGCGCTTGAGATTCCAAGGCGGCTGTTGGCTGTTCGGGTGCGATACCGATCCTGCACCGGCAGTTCACGGTGAGGCCGGGCGGCGCGGACGGGTCGCCGGGCGCCTGCATCGGGACGCCGCCCACGGTGAACTCCTCATCGAGGAGACGGAGCTGCCCGTTGACGGCAGCGTGGGAGTCCCGCACGCGGGTGTCGCGGCGGGTGAGCCACTGCTTGACCAGGGCGCGGCCGGGATCGGTCGACGCCTTGGCGGCCTCCAGCGTGGCGGTGTTCCAGGCCCGGGTCGCTTCGGTCGCTGCCACGCGCTGCTCTCGCGCCGGGCCGAGCTGCGCACCGTCTCGGGCGAACGCGGCGCGCAGCCGGTCGCGGAGCTGGTCGATGTCCTCCCCGGCGTCGAGCCCGGCGGCGAGTTCCCGGCGGGCGGCGTCGGCGAGGCGGTCACCGACTGCGTTCAGCAGCTCCTCGGTGACGGTGGCGTACCGGCCGATGCCCTCGGGCAGGGTGCCGTCGGCGTGACGACCGGGCAGGTCGTCCCAGCCGCCGGGCAGGTCGGTGCCGGCGTCGTCCGCCGCCGCCTGCGCGGCTTCCTCGCTGATGCCGAGGAGCCTGCGCACGAGGCCGGTGACGCGGGCCTTCCACATGCGGGCGATACGGCCGACGGAGAACCGGGCGGCGACCAGCTCGGTCGCGTCCGTGAGGGCGTCGGTGAACTCGTCCGCCGTGGCGGTGAGGGCGGCGGCGACGTTCCGGGCGAATGCGGCTTCTGCGGCGTCGAGTTGGGCGTCACGATCCGGCACGGTCGATCCTCCTCGGCGGGAGTGGGTCGTCGGGGTCGTCGCAGATCTCGCACCAGCCCAACTCGCCGATGGTGGCGACGCCCTGCTCGGTGAGGAGCAGCAGCGCGCAGCTCACGTAGGTGTACGCCTTGCAGGCCGGGCACCAGCCGGATTGCAGGTGCCCGGCGTGCAGCGACATGTCACCGCGCGGGGTGCGCGTCGGCGTGTGAGGGCGTGGCCGGTTCACTGGTCGCCGCCCACGCAGGAGGTGAGCACGCTCGACACGATGCGGTACTCGTGCTCGACACCGGCGGCGATCAGCTCGCGGGCGTACTGGTCGAGGGTCGACGAGAGGCAGTCCGGGTCGAGGCCGTACCGCTTGGCGATCTCCGGGGCGCGGGTCCATGCCCCGTCGAGGAGCCGCCACTGTTCGACCTGGCCCTTGTCGACCGTCAGAAGCGTGTGGAGCCGGGCGGGTTCGACGTCGCGGGCGCGGCCCCGCTCGCTGCGTGGGCAGGCGGGGGTCTTGCGCAGCTTCTCCCCGGCCGCGGTGAGCGCGCCCCAGATCATGCCGTCGGCGGCGGCGAGGAGCCCGTCGCTCGGGCCGGCCGAGGCGGGCAGCGTGTCCGGTTCGGCCTCGGACTCGTCGACGGGAAGGTCCGGCTCGCTCGGTGGGGTGTCGGCCGGCGTCTCCTCCTCGGTTTCCTCGTCCTGGTTCTGCTGCTGCTCGGTCTCGTCGGGGGCGTCGGAGTCGTCGAAGCCGGTCTCGCGGCGGAGGGCGTCGGCGGAGATGACGCCCCGGTCGAACGCTTGAAGCGCGGTCTCGCTGCGGTTCGTGCGGACGCGGAGCGGGCTGGTGTCGTACCAGACCATCCAGCGGTGCCATTCCGGGTCGCCCTCGGCTTCGAGGATCGGACGGAGCCACTGCTGTGTGAGGGCGTACGCGACGGTCGCGAGTTTGGGTTCGATGCCGAGGCGGATCGCCTCCGAGGTGAGCGCCCAGGCGCCCCAGTGGTTCACGTCGCCGAGGCCGAGCAGGATCTCGGCGGGGATCTCCAGGCCAGTTGCGAACCGCCGGATGGCTTCTTCCCTCAGCTTCAGGGCGAGTTCGTCGAACTCGGACTCCAGCTTCAGGTGCTTGATCTCGGAGATGGTGTCCGCGGGGAGTTCGAGAACGATCGGCACGGTCGCGGCGGCCGACTCCGGATCGCGGATGGCGGTCTCGGCGACCGTCATGAAGATCTCGATCAGGTCGTCTTCCTCGCCGCCCTGCTTGGCGGACGGGAAGCGCGTGCCCTTCGGGATCAACAGCAGGCCCCGGCCGGTGATCCGCGAGCGGGCGATGGCCTTCACGGCGGCGTTGAGGAGCAGCAGCTCCTCCAGCAGCTCCAGTGAGGACCGTACGGGGCTGTCGGCCTCGATGGAGCGCTCCGGGTCGGGCTCCCACACGCGGATGGCCACCGGACCAGCCGGGTCCATCGTCTCGGGGTCGCCCTCGGGGATCGGGACCTCTTCGCCGTCGATCTCGGCGATCAACTTCCCCTGCTGCTGCCGGACTTCCCGGACCGACAGCACGCGCCAGTCGTGCCCGTCCTCGGGGACGTACGGCGACAGCACCTCTTCGTTCGGGCGGACGACGATCCAGCCCTCGCCGGGCACGGTCAGGTGCTTCCCGAACAGTCCGAGCAGCTTGGCCTGCCCGTCGGCGCCGCCCGCGATCTGGTCGACGATCTCGGCGGCGCGGTGCCCGGGCGGTGCCGGGTCCACGCTGCCGTCGTCGTCGCGGCGCCCCGCGTACAGGCGGGCACCGGACATGGCGTTGCCGATCCAGTTCGCAGCGAACCGCACCTCGGGCACCTGGTGATACATGTCGTAGGCGCGGAGCTGCCACGACTGGTCACCTGTGCCCCGGCCGCGGATCTTCCGCGACGTGTACCGGGAGGCAGCGGCAACGATCTCCCTGCGCGTCATCAGTCGCTGTCCTTCAGGGAGTCGTCCCACCGGTTGAGGAGGACAGCCGACCCGGCGACGGCCAGCCACTCGGCACCGTGCACGACCAGCGGCTCACCGTGCCAGGCGCCGGTCGCCAGCAGCCAGGTCGCCAGGAGAGCCCCGGCGATCCACCAGCCCATGCAGTAAACGCACGAGATCAGGGTGATGACCGCTGTGCGCGGGCCGGACTCGGGCCGCTTCTCGTACCAGGCGAAGATCCGGTCACGCACCGGATCGAGGATGCTGTCGTGCACCGCGAGCTGGGTCGCCCTGTACCCGGCCAGGGCAAGGAGGGCGAGTTCGGGGAGTTGGAGCACTGCCGCCCCCTATGCGGAGATCATCCGGCCAACGTCAGCGGTGGATGATAGACCACTCCGCGCGCCCCGATTCCGCACAGTTTCCGCAGCTCAACCCCGGTTTTCTGATCAATAACTGTGCGGTGTGGAGGTCAGAACAGGGCCATCGTCGGCTCAGGCTCGACGTCGGACAGCTCCTCCGGCTCGACGTCGAGTTCGAGCTGACGGCCCGGCAGAGGCATGTCGACCAGGCTCAAAGAGCCGGAGCAGGAGACCAGCGGCCCGTCCGGGACGCGCAGCATCCCCGGGTCGTCGTGCCGCCACAGACGGCCCTTGCTGATGCGTCCGGCGACCGGGCCGGCCGCGGTGGGCCGGCCGCAGCGCGGGCAGGGGACGCGGGGCAGCTTCATGCTCTCAGTGTGGCGCGGCCGGCCTCCGGCGCGCTGTGACTTTCCGCGCTTCCCCGGGTGCTGTGGCCAGGGTCAAGCAGCGGGTCAGCCGGGAGGTGATCAGCCACCTGACGCAGTCGCGGCCAGGAGCAGCGCGGCAACGCTGCCTGCCTCGGTGATGTGACCGGCACGAACGGCGTCCACGGCCTCACTCAGCTTCCACCAGTGCACGGTCATGCCGATCTCGGTGTCGTCTCGGTGGACCGTGCCGGGGCGCAGGTCAGTGGCGAGGAAGAGGTGCGTTGTCGCGACCGTCGCGGCGGGCAGCGGGTCGATCACGCCGAGCGGACGTACGCTGCCTGCGACGAGGCCCGTCTCCTCCTCCAGCTCGCGCAATGCGGCCTCTTGCGGTTCCTGGCCGCCGGTGCCGCCTCCTGGCAGGTGGAGGACACGGCGCCGCTGGAGGTAGAAGTCATCCTCGACCAGGACAACCCGACCGTGGTCGTCGAGAGCAACAACGCGGACCCCGTTGTTGACCGTGATGTGGTCGTAGGTGCCGCTGCTGCCGTCCGGCCGGATCACCGAGTCGCGGTTCAGGGTGATGAAGGGGCCGCGATGCACCACCTCGGTCGCCGTTCGTGTCCACCCCGTGGGCGATCCTCGCATCAGGCGGCCCTGCTCCCGGTGATGTCGCTGCCGCAGAAGCTGGCCAGCTCCGTTTGTAGCTTGCGCAGGGCCTCCGTGGCGGGGCCGACAACGGCTTGTGCCTCGTTGAACCGGGGCCAGGCTCGTACGGCGGGGCCGTTCACGTACTGCCGGGACATCTCGCTGTTGGGGTCGATGGCGGACGGGTCGAGCCCGGAACGCTCGTTGCAGTAGTCGATCCACGACGGGCGCATGTCCGCGAGTTTGATGACTTCCCGCTCGGCCTCGACCAACGTAACGACGAAGGGCCGGTTGGGGTCGACACCATGTGCCAGCTCTTGCAGGGCGTCGGCCAGCGGCCCGCTGTCGTACATCACCGCCCCGACGTGGGAATCAGGGTCTGCATTGTTGGCAGGGGCGAGGAATGGTGTCCGGGTCGCGATCGAGAACTGGACGCGCCACGCCAACTGCCGCTCGTTCTTCGGCGGCTTGCGCTTCCATCCGAGCATGAATCCCCCTCCGAGCTGTACAGGTGGAAGCGACACGTTACCCACAGGGCGCGGGCGCTATCCGCCGAGCGACCAACCTGATCGTGGAATGGTCAGGCTGCGGTGCCGTGCTTCTCGCGGTAGTGCTCGACGATCGTGTCCTCTACGCGGGTGCGGACTGCCTGCGCGCGGGAGTCGGCAACCTCGGTGAGGGCCGCGGAGATGTCGGCGGACGTCGGATCGGCGGGCAGCCGGACTGCGTACGGTTCGGCGGCGTCGTCCAGGCCAGGGTTCTCGTCGTGGTGCCAACCGCAACCGTGGGCGCAGTGGAACCGGACGATGCCGCCGGGCACGAACTCGGGCATCGGTACGACGTCTGGCTCGGGTGCCGGCTGCTCCTCGGCGGCACGGCGCGCGGCGAGCAAGTCGGCGTCCGGTGACGGGAGGCTCCGTACGAGCGAGGTCAGTTCGTCGTCGGTCATGAGGGTCAGTGTCCCACCGGTCAGCGGCCAATCCGGCGTTCGTACGCCGACGCGGCCTGCGGGGGCTGCGGGGAACGGCCGGGCTGTGGGGCCTGCGGCAGCGGCGCGTGCACGATGGCCCCCTTGTTCGCGTCGGGGATCAGTCCGTACACGAGGATGGTCGAGGCATCGATGCGGCCAGGGCTGTCAGGGTCGGTGGGCATCCAGGTCGCCCACTCCCGTTCGAGGTCGGTGAACACACCGCGCAGCCTGACGCGGTCCTGCACCATCTGCTGAGCGACGGGCTCGGCGCGCAAGAGCTTGCCTTGCTTCGCGCGGACCGGGGCGATCTGCGGCATGAGGACGTCGTCGGGGATCTCACCTTCGCGCTGCAACGTCTCCCAGCTCGTACGGATCGCGAGTTCGCACATATCGCGGCCGTAGTTCCACTCCACGAAGATGATCGCGGCCTCGGTGCGGTGCGCGAGGCGGCAGGCGGCCATCGACCAGTCCGCCGAGGACATCGCCGCGGATACGTCGTCGGTGATCCACACCCGTCCGTCCTCGCCGAGGAAGCCGCCGACGACGCCGGCGACGTCCCGGCCGCCGCCGGACGGGTCGATCGCCACGGCGATCTTCTGGGGCTCCACGGCGGTGCTCGTGTCCCGCAGCAGCCGCAGCAGCTCCTCGGAGACCAGCGCGCCCTCGGCAGGCTGCGGGTCGCCCTGGGCGAGCGCGTGCCAGTCCCGCACGATGGATGTCCGCTTCATGTCGGCCCACCACGCCAGGAGCGCCCGCCTGTCGCGGGTGGGGATCTTCGGGTGGGGCAGCGGGTCGCCCGGTGCGCGGCCGAGCGGGTCCGGCCCGAACCTCGGGTCCGCGAGTGCAGGCAGGTGGATGACCCTCCACCGGCCGCCGTCCTCCAAGCGGCCTTCCTCGGCCAGGCGACGCCCGGCGAAGTCGTCCGGGTGCCAGCGGGTCTGGATCGCCACCACCGCGTTGCGGTCCGGCTGGAGCCGCTTCAACGCGGTCGAGCTGTACCAGTCGTGCAGTGCGCGACGGCTCGCCTCGGACTCGGCGTCGGCCCTGTCCTTGTGCGGGTCGTCGACGATCAACAGGTTCACCGAGTGGCCGGTCAGGCCCTTGCCGACCGACACGGAGCGCACACCGCCACCCTTGGTGACCTCCCAGTCCTGCATGGCGCCGGACCCGGCCTTCATCAGCAGCTCGTACTCGGTGCCGTACTCCTCCACGTACGACCGGATCGCCTTGCCGCGCTTCAGCGCCAGGTCGTCGGAGTAGGAGGTGACCGCGACCCTGTCACGCTCGTGCCGGGCCAGCCACCAGAACGGGAACCACTCCGCGACCGTGGTGCTCTTGCCGACCTGGGGTGGGGTGAGGATCAGCAGCCGGTCGTACTCGCCGCGCTCCACCTCCGCCAGAGCGCTCCCGATGACCCGCAGGTGCGGGCGCATCCGGTACGTCGGGTCCAGTCCACGGGCGAGCGTGACCGGGTCGCGCAGCAGCTCCCGGCTGACGGACTCCTCGGCCGCCGCGAGCTGCTGGTACACCGTCACGTCGTCGAGATATGGCAGCTCCTCGGCGTAGGCGACGCTCACCCCGCACCTCCTTGTTCGCCGGCCGGGTACGCCTCCTCGTCGTCATCGTCGTCGCCCTCGACGGCCTGCACGCGGCGGGTGACGGCGGCGGCCATCTCGGCGAGACGTGCGTGCCGCTGGTCGGCGGGCAGATCGGCGAACTCGGCCAGGCGCCCGGCGAGCGGGCTCGACGGCTGGTCGGTGACGACGACCGTGTCCGTGGGGTCGCCGAACAGCACGCGCCGGTGCCGCATCGCGACGTCCATCAGCCGGATCACGTCGCTCGCGCTCATCTCCTGCGCGTTCAGCGACGGCAGCCGTTGCGCGACCTTGCCGATGGCGGCGCCGAGGATCTTCGCGTCGGCTTCGGCGGCCTTGCGGCGTTCCTCCAGCCACATCGCCTCGTACATCTTGTCCAGGTGCCGGTCGTACGCCTCGGCGCGCTCCAGCCACCGGAACTCGGCGCTCGTCTTCCGCACGGTCACGGGGTGCCGCTGTAGCAGTTCGGCAGCCTTCGGTAGCGTCCGGGCGCGGCCTAGATCCCGGTACGTCACGAACTGTCCGTAGCGCTTGGCGGTCTCGCCGGGCTGCTGCTCCCATGCCGGGATCGTGGAGTCGAGCGTGATCGGCGTGGGGGCGCTCATGCCGAGGACGCGGGTTCGTCCGCGGTACGGTCCGGGCCGGACAGGTACTCACCGGCGAGGCGTTCAAGGAGCCGCCAGCCCTGCCCGGTCTCAATCTCGCCCCTGCCCTCCGCCGCCGCGATGGCCTTGTTGAGGGTGACGGCCGCGGGGGCGGGCAGCGTTCGGGCGCCGAGAACGGTCTCCAGCCCGACGTGCCCGGTGTGCAGGGGCTCGCCGTCTGGGGACTGGTAGCCGGCCTGGAGGTCGGTCAGGTGGTTCTCGACGATGCCGAGGATGGCGTGCAGCGCGGTGGCGACGTTGCCGACCTTGTGCGCGGCGTGCGTGGACGCGAGCGTGTCCAGCGTCTGGTCGTAGTCGGCGCGTGCGGCGAGCCAGCTCTCGTTCTGGCCCATGCGGGCGTCGGCGAACGCGGTGCGCGCGGCCTCCAGCTCGTTCGGCAGGAAGATCAGGCTCACGGTGGCGAAGTCCAAGTTGGCCTCCGACAAGCCCTCGGGCGAGACCTCGGCGAGCAGGTTGAGCTGGTCGTCGTCGAGGCCCGAGTAGGCGCGCCAGTCGACGTCCTCGATCTGGTCGTACAGCTCGCGAAGGGTCGCCGGGTCGTCCTGGCCGTTGATCGCGTTGTGGGAGAGCTGGCGGGCCAGCAGCTCGTCCTTCTCCTGCGGGTCGTCGATCAGCATGCAGTCGATCTCGTCCAGCTCCGCTTCCACTGCGGCGGCGGTGCGGTGGTTGCCGGACAGGATCAGCTCGTGGCCCTCGGGGTACTCGCCGGCGCCGTAGATCAGCGGCACGCTCGTGAGGCAGCCGTCGGCCTTCACGTTCTCGACGAGCCTGTCCCACTCCTCCTTGCGCATGTACCTCGCGTTCACGGGGAGCGGGGTCAGGTCGCGCGGTGAGCGGCGGACGAGGCGCGGCCGGATCTTCCCGGCGGGCTGGGCGTTGTCGGTGCTCATCGCGTGGTCTCCTCCTCGAAGGCGCCGGCAGCCGCCTCGGCCATACGGGTGACGACATTGCTGGAGCCGCGTACGTCGACGGTCATTTCGTTCACGCGGCGGCCGTCGCGGATCTCGTAGAAGGCCATCTCGGCGCGGTAGGTGGGGGTGGCTGAGGCGCCGTCCTCGCTGGGGGTATTCATCGGGCGCCGTCCTTCTTGATGTCGTTGCCGTGCTTGCGCTTCCACAGGTCCAGGGCGCCCGCGAGGTCATAGCCGCCGAGGGGGCCGCCGTACTGGAGCTGGTAGCGGTGGATGCCGTCGCCCTTGTCGCCCGGCTCGCTGCGCTTCTGGAGCTTCACGCCGGGGATGCCGCGCCCGTACTTCGCCGAGTTGGGCCGGTCGGTGAACGCCGTCGTCGACCAGGCGGTGAGCCGCTTCGACAGGCTGCGCTGGAGCAGCAGTTGCGCCTCGGACGTGCTCGCGGCCATCACGATCAACTTCGCCAGGCGCCGGTACTTCGTCCAGCTCACGGGGAAGTCCGACATGAGGTACGCCGTCGAAGGGTCAAATTTCGGCGGCAGGTACGCGAAGGCGCCGATCAGCTTGCCGTCGACGGCGACACCGCACGCGAGGAGCGGCGACCCGGGCTTGATCGTCTTGGACATGAACTGGGACCGGATGCCCGCGAACTGACCGCCCGTGAGGACGTGCAGGGTCATGCGGTCGCCCAGCTCCTCGTCCGTGCCGACCTTCGGCATGGGGATCGGCTCGACCGGCTGCCGGGGCCGCACGATGCGGCGGTGCCCTCCGGCCGCGTACACGTAGATCGGCAGGCCGCGGTTCGCGGTCTGCACGACTCCGGCGAGGCGGTGGCGCAGCTCGGGCCTCTCGATGTGCAGGCCCAGCACCCAGTTCGGCCGGTCCTGCACCTGGTGGATGATCTCTTCCTTGCCGTCCTCGGTCAGCTCGCCGAACTGCGGCTCGGGCCAGGAGAACGCGGCGTCGATCGGCGCGAACTGGGCCTGGTAGTCCTTCGCGTAGAAGGGCGGGAACATCACGACGGGCGCCTCCGGGGGCACCTCGTCGCGGAGGTAGTCCAGGACGTCGCCGGCGTAGAAGCTGCCGAGGCTGGTCTCCAGCGCCCGGAGCTTGGTGGCGGTCTTCTCGTGCATCCGCGGCCACTGCGCCCGGGTCGCGTCGAGCATCCGCCGGTAATACGTACCCTCCTTGCCGACGTACTGGAGGAAGCGCGTGCCGAGCATCAGCGTCGCGAGCCGGTCGGTGCGGTCCTCCAGGTACGGAGCGACCCACCCCAGCTCGTCTTCGTACTCCTCGCGCAGCTTGTACGGCAGCTCCTCCCCGGCGAGGAACCAGCCGAGCGCGCACGAGTACGCGGTGATGTCGTTGCCGTGCACCGGCCGCGCGTTGCCGAATCTGCTGTGCAGCACGCGCTCGATGGTGAAGTTGCCCGAGCAGCCGACGTAGATGTCGGTCTCCGGCCAGGCCCCCGCGTGCTCGTAGATGATCGAGCGGAGGGGAGCCGGGATAGATCCGTGGAACATGGCGCCCCCTGGAAACGGGTGTCGGGGAGAGCGCCGGCCAGGACTTGCACCTGGACCTCTCGCCCGGAAGGCGAGCGTGCTACTTACGACCACCGGCGCCTGCGGTCGGCCGCGCCGCTGCTCAGGACGGCCGACTGCGGAGAGGGATGATACACACACTCCGCGTGGTCATCCCGTCCAGCACGGAATGGCTGTGACCTTGGGCGATGCCTCTGCGGCCTCCGCGATGATCTCTTTCATGGACACGTCGTTCTTGAAGCGGTGCCCGATGCGCTCCTCGATGGCGGCGTACTCGGCGGCCAGGTCGGGCCGGAGCTGGGCGGCGCGGACGAGGGCTGGCCGTGACGCGAGGACGCAGAACGAGCACGACAGGCGCGGCATCCCGTCGGCGTAGGCGGGGTGCGGGCGCAGCCCGGAGCGGGCGACGACGGTCCACACGTCGGCGGTCGACCACGAGTGCACCGGGTGCCAGGTGTCCACGTGCCGCAGGGTGTTCGAGGCGCCGTGGCCGGGCTTCTTGTGTTTGGGGCAGGGCACACCGTGCCGCTCGGCGCTCTCCAGGGCGGTGCGGCGCAGCAGGCAGTCCTGGCAGGGGCAGGTCAGTGCCCCGTCGTGGGAGAAGACGCGAAGCCGCCTGCGGGCTGGGGACTCATCCGCGCGCAGCCCCATGACGTTGAGGATGCGGACGCGGCCGAGGTGCCCGGCCTCTTCGGCTTCGCGGACGAGGGCGGTCATCAGGCGCCGAACCGGGCCGCGCTTGAAGTCCGATGTACACCAGCGGTTTGAGGCGTCGGGGAACATGCCGCGCTCGGCGATGCGGTCGACCAGGTCGAGGCCGACGCGGGCGACGACCTCGAACCGCAGCCCGTACGCGGCGGCGTGCTCGGCGGCCAGCTCGCGGGTGCCTTCCCATTCGGCGCGGCCGAGGTCGGCGTGCACGCACACGATGCGGTCGCGCGGAACGCCAGCGTCGTCGGCTTGGCGAACCAACTCGTAGAGCATCGCCATCGAGTCCTTCCCGCCGCTGATGTTTGCCAGCAGCCACCGGTACGAGGCGAGATCGGGGCCATCGTCGAGGCCGGGCAGGTCGAGCGTGATCTGTCCAGTGCTGGTCATCCTGGGGCCTTTCGGGTCGGTTCGGTGCGCGGTCGGGAAGGCCGGTGACGGGGCCTGTGACGGCCGCGATGGTGCCGCGTGGAGGAGGAGGGTGAGCATCGGCCGATGGGCGGCTTGGATCGCCGTGTGGGGCCGTGGCCACCAGCCACGGCCCCACGTGGGCGGGAGCCGGTCAGTCCGCGGGGCCGGTGCACGGCCACCACGCGTCGTACTCCTCGGAGAGGTGGGCGACGGCGTCCTCGCGGTTCTCGTGGTGCCCGACGAGGCCCGGCGCGGGGCAGGCGCACCGGTCGTGGAGGAGACCGGCCGTGACGTCGTGCAGCTTGACCGGGCCGTCGGCCGTGACCGTGCGCTCCTTGCCGGTCGCGAGGTCGGTGTACCGGTACGTCGCCGCCGTGCCGACGCCGTTGGGCTCGATTCGGCGAAGGCGGCCGACGCCGGCCGGGCTGAGGACGAGGCAGACGCCTCCGGCGGTCTCGACGCGGAACGGCGGTACGGGCTCCAGGCCGAGGGCGTTGACGCGGCGGTCGCGGATCTCGTCGGCCTTCTCCCGGCGCTTGCGGCCCAGTTCAGCGAAGGCCAGGCCGACAGCGCCCCGCCGGGTGGTGTCCTCGCCCCACACGCGGCGGTTGCCGTTGACGTCGCGGACTTCCCACATCGGGGCGCCGGACTCGCGGGTGCGGTAGACAGCCATCTCCCAGTTGGTGATGTGGAAGAAGTCGGGCAGGTCGCTCGGGAAGTCGCCGGGCACGGTGAACAGGTAGCCGGACGAGCCGAACGGCAGGTGGGGGAGGAAGCGGTCAGTGCCGTACGCCTTGAAGCGGACGGCGGGCAGGTCGTAACCCATCACAGGGTCCTCTCTGGGAAGCGAAGTCTGAGGGGAATGGGCCGGGGCCGGCCGGGACGCTGTGCGTCGCGACCGACCCCGGGCTCGTCGGCGGTCAGGCGCCGACGGGTTCCATGCCGTCGTCGCGGCAGGGGCGGCACGGCAGGCGGTATGTGCACGGGGCGTGCGGCCGGTCTCCGCGTCCGCAGTGCAGACAGTCCGCCGGGTGGTGGGCGTGACCCGCCAAGTCGGCCATCGCCTCGTTGAGCCCGAGGACGTGCACGGCGGTCCCGTCGGACGGCAGCTCGGCGTCGTCGAGGTTGCCGGTGGGCACGATCAGCGTCCGGTGTGCCAGCACCTTCGCGTTCGCGGCCATGCCGTGAACCGGGCGCAGTGACCCGTCGAGTCCGAGTTCACCGAACATGGCGGCCCCGGCCAGGCACTCGGCGGGCAGACGGCCGGATGCCGCGAGGAGGGCGACCGCGATGGGGAAGTCCAGCGCGCTCGTCCCGGCTCGGACGGGCTCACCGGCCGGGGTGAGCCGGACGGTGACCCGCGCCTGCGGCCACGGAAGGCCCGCGTTCACGATCCCCGCGCGCACCCTGTCCCTGGTCTCGTTGGCGGACCGGCCCAGGCCCTCGATCGTGAACGAGGGCACCCCGGGCTGGACTTCGGCGTCGACGCCGTACAGGACGCCACCGGCGGCCGAGGTGGTGAGCACCACCCCGT
The DNA here is from genome assembly GCF_011045075.1 of Streptomyces boncukensis. Lineage (GTDB taxonomy): Bacteria > Actinomycetota > Actinomycetes > Streptomycetales > Streptomycetaceae > Streptomyces > Streptomyces boncukensis. The sequence continues at coordinate 11,983 of NZ_JAAKZZ010000001.1, read as the reverse complement.
ACCGGTCGGCACTCTGGCCGGTACAGGGGGCGCACGGATCGGCGTCCGGCAGCGGCAGGTGGTACTCGCCGGCCCGGGTCAGGTGCGGCACCCATCCGGCTTCCGCTAGCGCTTCCGCATCGCGGCCGAAGGCCAGCATCCCGGCGAGCAGGCGGTGCACGTCGTCGACGGTGGTGAGGCGCAGCCGCGAGTTCGGAGCAGGCGCGTCGTGCTCCCAGACGACACCGGCCTCCGTTTGGACGCGCAGCAGATGCGCTTCGCTGGTTTCGACGGTGATGGCAGTTGCGTCCGGCACATCCTCGCGGATGGTGTGCGCGAGGAGCAGCGCGCCGCGGGTGAGGACGTCGGCGCGGGCGCGGTCGGCGGCCATGTGCGCGTCCGCGAAGTACGCGCCGAGGAACGAGGAGTGGCGGGGAACAGTGCAGCCCATGGTCACACCTCCTGTCCGTGACGGACCACGCGGTAGTCGGACAGCCCGCTGATCTCGGCCTGCTCGGCGCGGAACTTCTCGATCGCGGCGTCCTCGTCGGCGGCCCACACGGTGCTCATGTCGCCGAAGGCATCCATGACGTCGACGCTGATCTCTTCGAGCTTCGTCGCGCGGACGGTCGGGTCAGTCGGCGCCGGGGCGATGTCCCACAGGTCGTAGTGACCGCCCTGGTCCTGACCGACGAGGATGAACTCGCGGGTGTTGTCACTCATGCTGGTGTCGTCCTTCCGGGCGGTCACTGGTCATCGAGGTGGGTGAAGTGCTCGGCGAGCGCGTCGAGGTTCGCGCGCTGCGAGGAGCTGAGTTCGTCGTGCGGGTCGCCGACCGTGGCGTGCAGCTCGGCGCCGGCCCGGAGTGCGCCGCGCACGTCGAGCGGGCTCATCAGGGCGAGGACGTCCGCGAGGGGGTCGTCCTCGGCGGGGTCCGGCTTGTGCTCGCGCTGGACCTGCACCAGATCCCGCAGGCGGAAGAAGTGCAGGCGGCTCTCGATCTCGTTGGGCGTCGAGTTGTCCTCGTCGACGTAGCGGACGGCGATCCAGCACGGGGAGCACCAGGCGGTCTTGGCCTCGATCGCCTTGGTGGTCTCGTGGTCGTCGCCGAACTGGGCGGCCGGGTCGTCGGTGTCTTGCCAGGTGTCGAGGACTTCGCGCCAGCGGCCGTTGATCAGGACGTCGTCGTTGTCGACGAGGTCCGCGGCCCGGATGGTGTCGATGCTCCACGTGGAGCGGGGCTCTGTGCTGCTCACTCGTATCTCCGTGATCTTCGATTGCGGGTACGGTGGGCGCCACGCCTGGTCGGGTCGTGAGGCCCATCGCTGCTGGGCGCGCGGCCGACGGGATTCCCAGCTTTTAGCGCCCGTCGGCCGCTTTGCTGTTGTGGAAGGTGGTACATACACATTCTTCCCGTAGGGCATTTTGGTAACCCTGTTTTGGGTGAGAATGTGCTGGTCAGGCGACCAGTGCCATGCGATCCGGGTCGGCGTAGCGGTCGATGTCCTGGCCCGTGATGCACTCGACGAGCGCGCACAGCAGCACCTCGGCCGCCGGGGGCGTCACCGCATTCCCGTACTGCTTGACCTGCTGACGCTTGGACCCGAGGACGCGGTAGTCGTCCGCGAACGCCATGGCCCTGCCGATCTCATGCGGCTGCAACATCCGGAAGAGGATCTTGGAGATGTCGTACTCGCCGTTCTCCAGGAGCGCGTACCGGTCCCGCGTCGGCAGGGCACCGACCGGCTCGTGCGCGGTGCGGACCTGCCCGTTGCCGTAGTACGGCATCAGCAGCGGTGGGGTCACCAACCCGTGGTGGTTGCCGCCGGCCGTCACGGCGTGGAGCGGTTGCCGGATGTGTCGCGCCTTCTCCTTGTCGCCGCCGCCGCGCATGGGCACCACGAACGGGGCGTACAGGAGGGCGGTCTCGGCCCGTGAGGTCTGGGTGCGCAGCGGGGCGTCCAGCCGCATCGCCTTCTTGCCGTCGCGGCCCTCACACGGGATCAGCAACGGTGGGAGCGCCAGGGCGTCGCCCTCGGTCGTCGTCCGCGTGGGCATCGGGAAGTCCACGCTGCTCGCGCCGGTGCGCCAGGTGCCGCCCGTCGGCACGAGCAGCGGCGAGGCCCTGCCGACCGGCATGGGCTCGGCGTCGTTGCCGAACAGCGATCCCTGGCCGTCGAATTCGTCGGTGCCGCCGGGCTGCGGCCAGAACCGGGCGACCCCGGCCCGGATGCGGGCCATCGTCGCCGGGGCCAGGCCCTCGGGCGCTTCCTTGCTCTTGGGGCGGCTCCCGATCGGTGTGCCCTTGATGCTCCAGTCGATCGCCGCCCACGCGGGCAGCGTCTCCGGCTCCACGGTGGCCCGGCAGGTCTTCCTCGGGCACCGGTAGTCGTACGCCTGCCGGTAGCGGCCCATGTCCCGGCCCGGCTGCCGGAACACCTGCTGCGCGGCCACGACTTCATCGCAGTCCGGGCACCACGCGGTCGGGCGGAGCCACTTGTCCCAGTCCGGCGTCCTTCCGAGGCTCTTGTGCCAGTAGGCCACATACAGCCGGTCGCGGCTCTGCGGGGCTCGGTGAACGCTGCGCGGGTCGGCGTGCATGCTGTTCAGCGCGATGACCTTCGTGTGGTAACCGAGCTTGTGGAACTCCGCGAGCCACCGGTCCCATTCGGCCCAGGCTCGGACGTCGATCACGTTCTCGACCACGCCCGCCTTGACCAACCGACCGCGCTCCTGCACACCGCGCAGGTAGAGCGGCACTTCCTCCATCAGCGCCCGGCTCTCCTTCTCCTCCTCTGTCGGGCCGTCCGGGTCGCCGTCGCCGGCCGTGCGGAACTTGTCCGCCTCCTCGTCCGCGTACAGCTCCAGCAGGTCGCCCTGCACGGCCTTCGCGAAGCTGCGCTTCTGGCCCTTCGCGATGGACCAGTTCGTGCACTCCGGCGACCCCCAGTGCAGGTCAGCGACCGGCCAGGACCACACCGGGGCGCGCCGGATGTCCCCGGTGTAGTGCGCGACGCCGGGGAAGTTGAACATGTGGGACTTGATCGCCTGCTTCCAGTGGTTCGCCGCGAAGGACACCCGGAGACCGGGCACCTTCTCGGCTGCCTGGCTGGAGCCGCCTGCGCCACAGAACCAGTCCTGAACGGTGAGGTCTGTGCCGTCGTGTCGGTACGCCATTGCTGCGTGCCTTCCTGGGGTGAGGTTGATCGCTGCTGTCATCCGGGCGGGCGGGGATTCCCGGCCCGCGCCCGCCCGGGAAGGGGTCAGGCCAGCGGCAGAGCCGCTGCTGCCGCGAGGTTGATGCGCCACATGGCGCGGCCGTCGGAGTCGTCCGGCAGGCGCTCGCTGATCGGCTGCCACACCTCGCGGTTGGTCTCGTCGAGGTGAGGCGTCCACTCGTTGATGTCGAAGACCTTGTTGGCGGGGTCGCCGATGACGTCCTCGAACGCGGTGCGCTCGCCGGACGCCGACCAGTACCAGCCGGTGGCGAACAGTGAGCCGTCGCCGGTCTCGGTGACCTCCACCCACTCGGCGTCGAACGGGGCGTCGTGGTCGCAGTCGGTCAAGACGTCGCGGACTGCCGCGGCGGTGACGACGGCCATGACGCGGCCGAGGCGCAGGTCGGCCGCGTGGCTGGCCTTCAGCGCCGAGTCGACGGCCTCGCCGATGTCGCGTCCGTCGGGCAGGGGGTAGGACTTCGCTTCGGTGTCCACTCGGGTGCTCCTTCAGGGCATGGGTAGGGCCGGGGCGGCACGGGGGCCGCCCCGGCGGGATGCAGGGGTGTTACGCGGCTGGGAACATCAACAGGTGCGCGTCGATGTCCTCTTCGCCGCTGACCGGTGTCCAGCCGCACGCGGCCAGGTCCTCGGCGGTCGGCTCGTACGCGAAGACGTCCATCAGCCGGTCGATGACCGCCTGCGCCTTGTCGGCGGGGATGCTGACGGTCCGCGTACAAAAGCCCTCGTCCGCGCTGGCGAACCACAGCAGGCGCCGGGGGTCGGTGCGCGAGGCGATGACGCCGGTCGCGTCCGGGACTGCTTCGCGGCACACGGCGGCCAGGCTTGGCACGTAGTCGGTCAGGAGCTGCCGCCGGGTTTCGGTGAACCGCTCGCGGGCTTCCTCCAGCGGGCCATCGCCGGCCGGTTCGGCGTCCTGCGGCGCGAACACGAGGCGGTGCATGTTCTGGCCGATGTCGCGGGCGCGGCGCCAGCCGCCCATCTCCAGCTCGACCGGGTCGCGGCCGAAGTCCAGGGCCTTGCGCATCAGCTCGTCGGCCTCGCCCAGCGTCTCGGTGTCGAACGGGCCGTACCCGTCGTCGCCGTCGCGGCTGTCGTTGCTTGGCCAGTGGTTGCCGCTGGCGGAGGTGACGGCCTGGATGTGGCCGAGGCCGTGGAGGTCGACGATCGCGGCGAGCGCGTCGGGCATCTGGGTGCGTACAACCTCGCCGATGCGGCGGGCGGTGGCGTCGAGCATCCCGCGCCAGGCGTTGAACGCCCGCTTCTTGCTGTAGAACAGCGGCCCTTCCTCGACGATGTACCAGGTCCATTCCCAGCCGCCGATCCAGTACCGGCCGTCGTCGTCCGGCTTGACGACGTTTGCCGCGCTGGCGGGCTCCTCGTCGAGGTACTGCCACCGGATGTGCAGCACGACGGGGACGGGACCGCCCTCGATGACCTTGATCTGGTCGGTGCAGTCGTGGCCGTATTCCTCGGCCATCTCCTCTGTGTGCGCGGCGAGTTGTCGCACGGCGTCGATGGTGAAGCCGGGGCTGACCCAGCCGTTCCACCGGTTGTCGGGGTCCACCAGGGCCGGGTAAATGTGCTCGTCGTCCACGCACACGTAGGTGTCGATCACAGCCATTGCTGCTCTCCTTGGGTGAGGTTCTTCGCTGCTGCCGGGCGGGCGGGGATTCCCGGCCCGCGCCCGCCCGGAGGTGGCCCGACTTCTACTGCTCGGGCTGGTACGGGATTTGCGGGTGGATGCCGTCGGGGCCGAACGCGTACCAGCGCCACGCGATGCCGCCGACCGGCCAGAGCCATTCGCCGGCGTCCTCGGGGTCGTTGTCCTGGCTGTCGTCCTCGCGGTGGCGGATGGGCTCGACGATCGTCGTGGCCTCCGCGACGCCCTTGGACTCGATGTCCATCCAGGTCACGACGACGACTAGCGCGGGCGGGTCGCCCTGCGCGTCGCCGTCGACGACGTGCACGGTGTCGATCGAGCCGTGCCCGAACTCCTCTGCGGCGGCCTGCGTGTTCGCGGCCAGCTCCCGCACGGTGTGCAGGTCGAAGTACGGCTTCACGTACCCCTCGTCATCGCACTCGTCCGGGTCGACGACCGCCGGGTACTTGTCCTTGTCGTTGTTGCTGACCATGGCGCTTTGCACGGTCTCCTCCTTCGCTCATGGGTCGGGGCGGGCCTGGCACTGTTGGTGCCAGGCCCGCCCCGGTCGGATGCAGTCGTCAGAACAGGGACGGCGGCGGCGTCGGCCTCGGCGTCGGCGAGGCGCCCAACTCGGGCACCGGCTCGCCGGTCTCCTCGGTCCACCAGCGGCCGAACATCGTGCGGTGGCACCAGTTGCCGGGCTTGCTGAGCTTGTCGAAACACAGCAGCACGACCGGCGAGTCCAGATCGTTCGCTCCGGCGATGGCGGTCAATTCCTCGCGGACCGCGTCGACACCCCGCTCGGCCAGCAGCCGCCGGTACGCCCACTCGTACGCGTCCTCGGCCTCGATCCTCAACAGAGGCCGTGTGGGCGTCACGGAGCGCGCGACACCGCCGAGCTGGTAGGAGAGAGGGAATCGCGGGTGACCGACCGTGGTGCGCACGGGAGTGCCCATGTCGGGGGCGAATTCCTGGTACGTGCAGGTCGCCAACTGGATCGGTTGGGTCACGCTGCTCTCGCTTTCTCGTTGTGCTGCCCCGGCCCGGGCGGACCGGGGGTGTAGCAGTGTTCCATGATCAAGTCTATTGGGTACCCAATATATAAACCAGTGGAACGAGCCCAGAAAATCTGGGAAGTGTCAGGCTGCGGCGAACAGGTCGAGCTGCCGCGGCTGCCGCAGGAGCCAGTCGTACGTCTGGAGCCGGCTGCCCGCGTACCCCGGCAGGAACAGCAGGCACGTGCGGACGTTCGTCCCGCACACCGCGAACGCGTCCTCGGGCAGGGCCTCGATCTCGCCGCCGACCTCTTCGACCATCTCGCGGAACTCGACCGTCGCCTTGTCGCTCCACCACATCAGTCCGTTGGACATGACCGAGACGAGAATCCCGTCGTCGCTCATGAACCCCAGCGCGTGCTGGATGTGGTCGAGCCCGCCCGCGAACGGCGGGTTCATCACCACCCGGTCGAATCCCTCCTCCGTGTAGTCGAGCGGGTCAAGGTCGAGGAAGTCGCCGTGCATCACGCGGCGGCAGTCGCCTTGCTCGCGCAGAACCTCCGCACGGCGCGAGTCCAGCTCGACGGCGTCCACGACCCCGCCGCGCCGGGCGATCTCGCGCGTCATGGCGCCCGACCCCGCCGAGGGCTCCAGTACGGTCATCCCGGCGCAGATCCCTGCCAGGTCGCAGATCTGCATGACCAGGCTCGGCGGAGTCGGGAACCACCCCTGCTCGTACTTCGACGGGTACTCGCCGGCCGTGAGGCACTGCCGCATGAACTCCTCGATCCTGTAGGGGAAAACGTGCGCCCGCACGGCCTTCCGGCCGTCCCAGGCGCCGCCCATCTCCTTCAGCACCTTGTTCATCTGCTCGTACACCGGCCGGTCGATCTCGAACGGCACACCGACCTTGTCGTCTCGGATGATCGTGCGCGGGTCGGTGAGTACGCGCAGCACTTCGGGCGGGAACTGCATGGCACCTCCAGGTGCAGGAATCGGGCTGGGCCGGGACGGAATCGGGCCGCCCCGGCCGGGCGGAACGTCAGGCCGCGGCCTGGGGATTGATTTCGATGGCGCCCGCGCGGACGGCGGCGATGGCCTTCGCGTCCCGCAGGTTCTTGATCGCCTTGGTCGTCAAGTCGCGCAGGTGCTCGATGCGCTGTTGGTATCCACCGAGACCGCCGCCAGCGGAGCCCGCGAGGAGCACGGCCAGCTCGTCGGGGTCCGCGGCGACCAGCTCCGACAGGATCTCCCCGGCCGTGCTGAGCTTGTCGATGCGCTTCGTCAGCCGCGTGCGGTCCGCGACGATCCGTTCGCGCTCCTCCTCGGGCAGGTCGTGCGCGCCCGGCAGCGCGTCCTGCGCACCGGACCGCCCCGGCGTGGTCGTCTCGTCGGCGAGGACGAAGAAGCTGCCCTGCGACGCCCGCCGTTCCTCCTCGGCCCGGCACGCGTTGACGAACGCCTCCGCATCCCGCGTCGTCGAGAACTCCCCGCGCATGTACTTCACGAGGAACCGGCTCTGGTTGTCGGCCGACAGCTTCGACACGTACCAGGCCAGCGCGGGCGGCAAGTGGCCCTTGCTCATGGCCTCCAGGGCGGTCGGGCACAGCTTCAGCAGGTCGATCCGCCAGCCGATGTACGCGGCCGACCGGCCGACGCCCTCGGCGACCTCCTCGATCGTGTAGCCGTCTTCCTCGACGAGCCGCTGGAACGCCTTGGCCTCTTCCAGCTCGGTCATGTCCGCGCGGCCCACGTTCTCGGCGACGGCCTTCATCAGGATCGTGCGGTCGCCGTCCTTGATGCCGTGCTGCACGAGCGCGTCCAGCTCGGTCAGGCCAGCGATCTTCGCCGCCCGCCAGCGGCGCTCGCCCATGATGAGCGTGTACCGGCGGGTGCCCGGGTTGTAGCGCACGCTGATCGGCTGCTGCTGCCCGATCCGGCGCAGGGAGCCGGCCAGCTCGTTCAGCTTGGCCTGGTCGAAGTGCTCACGCGGCTGCTTCGGGTCGCGGTCGATCCGGTCGACCGGGATGCGCTTCAGGGCGGTACGCACCTGCTCGGCCGTCTCCTTGGCCTGCTCGGCAACCACGTCGCGGCGCTTGCTGACCTTCGTCGGCTCGACGGTCTTCTTGGCCCGGGCCGGAGCGGTCGTGTTCGCCGTCTTCTTGGCGGGTGCCTTGTGGCCGGTGGCCTTCTTCGGGGTGTCGGTCTTGGCGGTCATCGCCTGTTCCTCTCGGGTATGAGGAGCGGTCGGGTGGTGTGCAGATCGCGGGTGGTCAGGACCAGAGGTCCCGCAGGTGCTCGGCGGGCGAGGGGCGGGCGGCGCCGAGACCGCGCGCCGTGGCCTCCTCGTCGACCGCGAGCCAGGCCCAGAAGAAGCCGGGCGTCTCGTCGTCGCGGGCCTCGCCTTCGCGTGCAGCGGCCAGCAGCTCCTCAAACTGCTCGCCGGGCAGGTTGACGGTCATCTCCCGCACACGGCGGGCGGCCAGCTCGCCGCGCTTGTCGCAGTCGACGCCGCACGGCTGGCCCGGCTCGGCCTGGCAGATCAGGCACTCGTCGCCGAGGTCGTCGTTCTGGGTGTCGCGGCCGATCTTCACCAGCTCGTCGAAGGTGATCACGTCGCTGTCCTCTCTCTTGATGCGCGCGGGTCGCACCCCCTCCCAACCGGTGTTGGGAGGGGGTGAACAAGATCAATTCTATTGGGTACCCAATACCCCGTACAGTTGGTGATCCGCGAAAATCCACGAATTTTCGCAGGTCAGGCGCCTACTCGACGGGGATCAGGCCCCGCTCCTCGACCTCGTCCTCGATCGCCAGCCACGCCCACGAGAACCCGGGCGCGTTCTTGTCGAAGCCCCGCCGGTGCCGTGCAGCGTCCAGCAGGTCGCGGAACTCCACGTCGCCCAGGTCGGCGATCCGCTCCTTCACCGCCTGCCGCGCCTCGCCGCCGCGGTGCTTGCAGTTCACCGCGCACGGCTGGCCGGCCGCAGCGTCACAGTCCAGGCAGTCGTCGTCGGTGTGGTACGCCGGGGTCTCCCGCCCGATCCGCACCAGCTCGTCGAGGTCGATCACGACAGCTCCTCCTGCTTCGGCTCGCCGTCCTTGGCCGGGGCGGGCACGATAGCGGCGACCGTGGCCCAGCCCTGGCGCGGCTTCCACTCTCCGGAGAGTGCGTATCCGCGCTCAGCCAGCAGCTCGCCCACCTGCTTCATCAGGTTCCGCGACCAGGTCGCCTGGTGGTACTTCTCCCCCTCCGGGGCGGTGATCGTCTCCGGCGTGTGGGCGGGGTGCGGCTGGCTGTTGCCGTTCAGCCACGTCAGCGTGGCCTCGCTGGCGCTCAACTCGCACTCGACCTGCACGCGCTTGGGGATCTTCGGGTCGCTGCGCTTCTTCGGTGTCTTCGGCGCGTTCTTCTTCGCCTCCGCCTGTTCCCGGCGGATGTCCTCGGCCGGGTACTTCGCCGACGCCTCGCCGGCTGCCCTGGTGCCGGGAACCTTGCCTTCGGCGCGGAATGCGGCCATCGCCTTCTCCGGGCAACGGGCGCGCACTTTCGTGTAGTCGACGGTGAACGTGCCGACCCGGCCGCCATCGAACGTCGCGTCCTCCAGACTCATCACCTGCTTCGGTGCGAGCCGCAGGTTCCACGCGATCGACAGCGTCTTGGGGTTGACCCGCGCCACCTGATGCCATGAGCCGAGGACAACCGCGAAGTCGCCGGGCGCGAAGTCGTCCGGCCCCCACAGCTTCACGCCGTCGTCCTTCGCCTTGGCGACGACGGCCTCCCAGTGGGCGATCTCCTCCCGCAGGCGCCGCATCTGCCGCTCGTTCCCCTGCCGCTCGTGGTACCGCAGGTCGGCCCGCAGTTTCTCCAGCCGCCGCAGAGTGCGCTGCGGGTTGTTCCGGAACTCCTCGTACTTCGCCGCGGTCTCCGCGCGGTCCTGCCAGTGCCCTGCGCGCTCGCCGTCGGCGATGCCCTTACGCATGTTGTTGTCGATGTACGCCGCGTCCCTGCGGGCGCGGCCCTCCGAGTGGTGACCGACGAGGATCGGCTGCCCGAACTCGAAGCGTTCCGAGCGCTTGTGGGCGGCGTCCAGCCGGGCGGTGGAGGACCGCGACGCGTTGTCGGCGTAGTCCTCGAACCGCTCGGCGCGGTCACCGGCCCGCTCGACGCGTTCTGCCTCGGCCTCCGAGAACGACCGCTCGTCGTCGTTGTCGATCTCGACGGTGACGGTGTGCCCGGCCTCCTCCAGCGCCGCCTTCGCGCGGTTGATCCGCCAGGTGTCCGCGTCCTTGTCGCGCGACCGGGGGATGCCGAGCATCCCGAGGGAGCGGAACGAGCGGAACCCGTGGTGCCGGACGACGTCGAACACGCCGTCGCCCTTCCGTGAGCCGTCGAGCAGCGTCCCGTCCTTCGGGGTGTGGGTGATGGTCACGGTCGCCATGCCGTGAACCTCCTTCGGTTGGTGGTCGGGCAGGACCGGGCGGCCCCGCCCGGGTCAGTGGTCAGGTAGTCGCCCGGCCTCGGATGACCGGCGGCCCCCACACCGCCGGCGACTTCTCGGAATGCCAGGCATCGGCGTGGCCGCGACGAGCCTCGTCGTTGTCGTGGACTGAGGTCCCGCAGGTGCACACGACGACCGGTTCGGTGGCCGGGTCCTCCGCTCGCTGGGCATCGAGCCGGGCGCGGGCCTCCAGCCGCGCGTCCGCCCACACGCGGATCAGGGCGGTGCCCGCTTCGCCCGCCGCCTCGCCCGGCGTACGTCCGCGCTCGATCCCGCCCAGGTAGGTGGCGGCGATCATCTCCAGCGCGCCGTCCCGCGTGAACTGCTCGACCAAGTCCTCCACTGCCAGGTGCGGCCAGGTGCGGTTGAGGGCCTTCGCCGCGAGTGCGGCGATCTTGCCGGTGGCTTCTCCAAGTTGTTCGACCTCGTCGGGGGTGAGCTGCTGTCTGGGCATGGGTGACCTCTCTCTGGTGCGGTGGGGAGGGCGGGGCCGGTCGGCCCCGCCCGGGGTGCGGCGGTCAGCCCGCGAGGATCGCCTCGCCGAGGCTGGTGAGCGTCACGGCCTGGCCGTCGCGCAGCTCGGCGGAGGTGTCCACCACGGCCCAGCCCTGCCGGACCGACCACTCGATGCGGTCGACGGTCGGCGCGATGGTGCCCTCGCGGTTCGCGGTGCGCACACCGCCGTCGAGGACGTGTGCCTCCTTGAGTACGACGCCGGTTTCCTTGATGGCCCGCAGGACCGCGCGCTGGTTCTCCGTCGTCTCCGGAACCTCGACCGGGGCGCCGGCCGGGTCGCTGTCCTCGTCGATCTCGAACGTGTCGACTACGTCGAGGAAGCGGCGCAGCCCGTCCTGCTCGGCGAAGCGCGCGCCGTTGGCGACCATGCTGGTGCTCATGCTCATCCCGTAGGAGAGCAGGACTTCCAGCGCCTCGGCCTTCTGCTTGGCCAGCCCCTCGCGCACGCCGTGGCGCTCCACGCGCTTCATGAGCTGGCGCCAGGGCTTCGCGTTCGCGGACTCCCTGAACGCGCCGTCGATCTGAGTGGTCAGGTCGGTGGCGGGCGCCTTCGCGAGAGCGTCGGCCAGCGCGGTGCGCGCTTTCTCGTCGGCCTCGATGTGGGCCTCGGCGCGGTTGGTGAGGCGCTTCAGGGCGGTCGCGGCGTCCATCTCGTGTCCTTTCGGGGCGGTTTGTTGATCTATATACATCATTCCATAAGTCGGCTTTGGAAAACTCATTTTGGTACCTGGATCGCGACGGATTATCGGGGTATTGACCTGCGAAAACACGACTCACGAGACCTTGATCGTCAAGCCTATTGGGTACCCAATAGCATGGGTCTATGGATCACAGTCAGCTCCCCGAGCCGTACGCCTACCTGGCCCGCCTCGCCGACGGCGAACCGACCCTCGCCCAGGCCGAGGCGCTTACCCGGGCGCTCGAGAACGTGCCCGCGCTCCAGCGCTGGCTGAAGGCCGAACGGGGCCGCGTCGTCACCGAACTCCGCCACACGCACAGCCGCGACGAGATCGCCCAGCGCATCAACTGCAAACCGCAGCGAGTCAGCGACATCGTCCAGGGCCACACCCGGCAGCCCGGCCCCCGCCGTACGGTCCGGCCCGACTCCTGACC
>NZ_JAAKZZ010000019.1 GCF_011045075.1 Streptomyces boncukensis | reverse complement strand
CCGACCCCGTACGCGATCCCTGGCGCCCCGCGATGCGGGAGGCCCTGGCGGAGGCGGAGCGGGCGCGGGCGACGGGCGACGTCCCGGTGGGCGCCGTCGTCCTCGGCCCGGACGGCGGGACGGTGCTGGCCCGCGCCCACAACGCCCGCGAGGCGGACGGCGACCCCACGGCGCACGCCGAGCTGCTGGCCCTCCGCGCGGCGGCCCGCGCCCGCGGCGGCGACTGGCGGCTGGCGGACTGCACCCTCGTCGTCACCCTGGAGCCCTGCACGATGTGCGCGGGCGCGAGCGTCCTCGCCCGGGTCGGCCGCGTCGTCTACGGCGCGGCGGACGCCAAGGCGGGCGCCGCGGGCTCCCTCTGGGACCTGCTGCGCGACCGCCGCCTCAACCACCGCCCCGAGGTCGTGGCCGGCGTCCTCGCCGCGCCCTGCGGCGACCTCCTCACCGCCTTCTTCCGCGATACCGATTTCGGCGCACGGCCCCCAGTGGGCTAGAGTTCCTCTCGGTAGCGTGTCCGAGCGGCCGAAGGAGCTCGCCTCGAAAGCGAGTGAGGGGCAACCCTCCGTGGGTTCAAATCCCACCGCTACCGCTCTGTGAGCAGGAAAGACGAAGGGCCGGACCTCGCGAGGTCCGGCCCTTCGCCGTGGTGGGTCTCAGTTCGGGTCTCAGTTGACCGGTACGAGCGCCCCGGCCAGTCCGTCGTCATCGTCGTCGGGCTTGTCCGACGCCTGTTCCCAGATGAGCCCGTCGACTTGTTCGGCGATGCTGGTCCGCACCGTGTCGACCATGTGCTGATAGCGCGCGGCCATCGAAGTGGACGACCAGCCCATGAGCCCCATGACCGCTCGCTCCGGGACTCCGAGGATCAGCAGCACGGTTGCGGCCGTGTGGCGGGCGTCGTGCAGCCTGCCGTCCCGGACCCTGGCGTCTCGCAGCAGCTCCTTCCATTCGTCGTAGTCAACCCGGGTGGACGACCCGCGCCCGGTCGGCGTGGCGAAGAGCCAGCCTTCGTCGTGCCAGCGCTCCCCCGCCGCAGCGCGCTCGACTTCCTGCTCCTTCCGGTGGGCCCTGAGAAGGTCCACAAGCTGTGGAGGCAGCCCGACGGCCCGCCGCCCCGCACGGGACTTCGTGTCGGCCGTCTCCGGATTCGTACGGCGGCGCCGAGGGCAGTAGCCCGCTTTCCGGCCGCAGGCGTCACCGCACCCATGCGCGTACTTCGGACGGCGACGGCTACGACGGACCCACAGCACCCCGTTGCCCAGGTCGACGTCCGTCCACTTGAGGCCCAGGGCCTCACCCTGGCGGAGCCCCAGCGCGAGGGCGACGGCCCAGCGTGCCGAGTTCCGCCGTTCGTCGGCGGCGCTGAGCAGCCGGCGTACCTCTTCCACCGTGTACGGCTCGATTTCCTTCTCATCGATACGGGGGGCCTTGGCCAGCCGCACAGGGTTCTTCCCCAGATGGCCGCGTCGTACGGCCTCGTTGAGCGCGGTGCGGAACGTCCGGTGCGCCTGGTGGGCTGTGGCAGCCGCACTGCCGTTGGCCTGCATCTTGGCGTAGAAGCGCTCGATGTGTTCCGGACGCAGCCGGTCGAGCCGGTGAGCGCCCAGCCCGGGGATGAGATGGACGCGTACGGCGACGCCGTAGCCGACCATGGTGTTCTCGCCCACGGCGAGGGGAGCGATGCACTCGATCCAGTGCGTGAGCCAGCCTTCCACCGTCCACGCCTTGCCGGGCTTGCGGACCGTGCTCGTATCGCGCTGCCGCTCCAGCTTCCGCACGGCTGCCGTGACGTCTGCCTTGGTCTTGCGCTTCACGTGGCGACGGTCCGGGATGCCGTCGTCGCGTACGCCGACGGTGACGCGTCCGTGCCACTTGCCGTCAGCTCCCAGGTAGACGGAGGAACGGCCGTTGGGCTGGCGAGAGCGCTTCTTGTCGTCTGTCATGGCTGTCCTCTCAGGCTGCGGGAGCGGAGGCGGCGGAACGGGCGGACTGGCGAAGGCTCGCGACGTACTCAGGAACCGCGTCGGCGGGCACCCTGCGGAGGCGGCCGACGGTCACCGACTCCAGCTCCCCTGAGCTGATAAGGCGGTAACAGACGGTCCGTCCGACGCCGAGTCGCCGTGCAGCTTCCTCCACACTCAGCAGCGCGAGCGTGGTGTCCGTGCCGTGCGCGGTGCTCAGTCCGGGCTCCACGGACCTCCCTCCGGGACGGGGACGCGGGACCCCTGCCGCAGAAACCGCAGAATCCGCAGAAATACCCGGATCAGGGGCCTGAACTGCGGCGATGGGGGTGGGCTGGGTGCTGCCGCAAAAATCGCGGGAAGTGCCGCAGAAATCGGCCGGGCCTGGGGCGGTGGCGTGGGACGCCGTGGCGGTGGGGGATTTCTGCGGCGGTTTCGCGGGTTTCTGCGGCAGCCCGGCGGGATGGCCGTGTGGGGTGCTGCGCTGCTGGTCAGCGGGGGTGTGCTGGGGTTTTTGTTGTTTCTGCGGTTTCTGCGGCTGGGTGCCCGTGATCGCGGGCGTGGGGGCCGTCATGCGTGCCCCTCCCGCACCTGGGGGTGGACGACGTAGCGGGGGGCCGGTGGCCGTCCCCGCTTGCTCTTGCGCGGCGGCGTGTCCACGCGCAGGTAGCCGTGGTCCTCCAGCAGGTTGATGGCGGGTTCGAGTTCGGCGACGGTGGGGAACTCGGCGCGGGAGAGCTTGGCGAACAGGTCGCGCCGGCTGACCGACTCCCAGCCGTGCGCCCGCAGCACCTCCAGCAGGCTGGTGGCGCGTGTCTGCGTGGCGTCGGCGCCCATCAGGTCGAAGGCCATCAGCGCCTGGGCGGCGAAGTAGTCGGCCAGCTCGATGGCGGCCGTCATGGTCTCCGCGCCGATCGGCTTGCCGTAGCCGTCCGCCAGGTGCTCCGCGAGGTGCAGCAGCCCGGCGATGCGGGCGGCGGCGCCGACCAGCTTGCCCGCCCATTCGGTGACGTGGCCGAGCCTGCCGCCCTTGGTGCGAAGCTGCGGTTCCAGCCGCTCCCCGTAGGCGACGACGACGGCGTACGCCTCCTTGGTGAGCCGCAAGACCACGGGATCGGTCCACTGCGCCAGGGAGAGCGTCAGAGCGATGATCTGCCTCTCGTAGGCGGCGGCCACCGCCCCGGGTACGGGGTCGGGGTCGACCTTGCGGTAGCCGACCAGGGATTCGGGCAGCGCGTACAGGAAGCGGGCCAGCAGTCCGCGCCCGTCGAAGGTGCGGTTCTTCCCGATGTCCTCGATCACGACGGGCTGCACCGCCAGCCCCATGGTCAGCGCGGGCTCTTCCAGGAACTCCTCACGCGAGCTGCGGTCGACGCGCAGTCGGTCGCCCGCGTGTCCCTTGAGGAACACCTCCATGTTCGGGGCGCTGGAGTAGCGCCCGGCGATGATGTCGAAGATGCCGCCCTCGGCGGACATGACTGCCAGCCGTCCGCCCTGTTGGGCCATGAGCGAGGCGATGCGCTCCGGTGTGGCGTCGTCGGCCAGGAGGCGGGGACGGGCGGGTACGGTGACCGCCTCAGCGGCATTGGCCAGGTCGACGGCTTCGGCCAGGAGCGCGTCGCGCTCCGGACCCTCCGCGCCGGCGGCCTTGGCCGCTGCCTTGTCAGCGGCTTCACGGGTGACCTTGGCGGTCAGCTCCGCCTCCACGATGCCCCCGGCCGCCTCGTCCACGAGGTGCCGTTCGGCGGCGTACAGCGGGGCCGTCATAGCGGCGAACACGGCGGACTTGCGGTTGGCGGGCGGGAGCGCGACGACCACGTAGAGGTTGGTCGGCTCGCGCCACCGCTCCCGCACCTCGACGACGCTGCGGCCGCCGGCCGCCGTGGCCAGCACGCTCAGCGCCAACGCTCCGGCCAGGTCCGGGGGTGTCTGGGTCTCCTCGGCGAGGGCGGCGCAGAAGGCGCCGAGCCAGCCGGGGAGGGCGTGCAGCGGGAAGGCGGGGAGCGCGGGGCGGGCGCCCAGCGGGATGGGCTCCTGCCATGTCTCCGGGAGCTTCTCCTCGCTCAGCGCGTACGCCTCGCGTACCTCGGCCGCCGTGGCGTCCGGGGTGGAGGCGGCTTGCACCAGACGGGTTCCCGCTTCGATGAGGCGGCGCCGTTCGGCCAGTTCGTGCACGATCTCGGCGTAGTACGCGCCGTTGGCGGCGGTCGGTGTGGCCTGGACGAGGGACTGGACGTAGCCGGGGCCGCCGGCCCGCTGAAGCTCGCCCAGATGGTTGAGGTGGTGGGCCACCGTGATGGGGTCCGCCGGGCGACCCTGGGCGTGCAGTTCCACGATGACGCGGTGGATCGTCTCGTGCGCGGGCCGGTAGTAGTCCTCGGGCGCGAGGGTCGCGACGACGGCGGCAAGCGCCTCGGGCGACAGCATCATCGCGCCCAGAACGGCCTGTTCCGCCTCAAGATCCTGGGGCGGGCCCGAGCGGTCCCCCTGTCCGATGAGGGCGAACACATTGTCGTAGGGCTCTTCGAGAGGGCCAGATGGCATCCTGGATTCCTCCTGTTTCCAGGTTGGGAGTGGGAGACCGGAGGCGGCGGGCTGTCCTTGGTCGGTTGGCCGCCGCCTCCGGGCGGAGCTAGGACTCGGCGTGCGCCGTGAGCCACGCCAGGTACTCCTGGCGGACGTACGGGCGGTACGACATGCCCGGAGGGCTCACCAGCGGCCCCAGCGGGCCGCGCGTGGTGTGGTGGGTGTAGTCGAAGTCGGCGAGTCGGTGAGCCGCCTTCTCCGCCGTCTCGATGGCCTGAGCGGCGACCTGGGGGGCGTACCTCTCGGCTTCGGCCAGCGCGATGCGGTCGAGCACGGCCGCCTTGCGCAGCCAGTACTCCCGCCCCATCGGGTCGCCGAACTCGCGATGGGCCACGCTGCTGAACACCCACGTGATCTCGCCCAGAATGCAGGGCGCCTCGGCGTAGGCGGATTCGGGGGTCGGTGCGGTCGGGGGTGTGGTCATGGGTTCAGTCCTCCCTATGGCTGGTCGGTGAGAGTGGCGAGGAGTTCGGGCAGGGGGCCGCCGAGGGCGGCGAGGCGCCGTTCGATGGCGTGCCAGGAGTCGGGATCGATGGCCATCAGGGCGGACGCGGCGGTCGCGTGGTCGCCGCGTCCCAGGGCCGTCAGCGCGTCGCGGAGTTCCCCAGCGGCCATCAGCGAGATGTGATCTGAACGGGGCATGTGCGCCTCCTGGGCGGTCAGTTGCCGATGCCGGAGAAGGTGTTGCTGAGGGCCGCCATGAACTGGTTGATGGAGGGGGCCATGTCGGTGGAGGCGAGGTAGAAGCCGAAGAGCGCGGCGAGGATGAAGCCGCCGCCTGTCAGGGAACGGAGCTTGAAGGCGGCGACCACGGCGACGCCGAGGATGAGGACGAGGGAGACGGAGATGTTCACGGGGCGTTCCCTTCGCGGTGGAGTCGGGCGGCGTGGTTGTAGAGGGCGCGGCCGAGGCGGACGCGCTTGCCGTGCCCGTGGCAGCGGTGGCAGTCGCGGCCCCGGCGGAGCTTGCCGCGCCGGGTCTGCTTGAGCTGGAAGCCGAAGCCACGGCAGGTGCGGCAGTTGCCGTACGGGCTGGCCGCGCACAGCGCGACGTAACACAGGGTGATGAAGAGGATGGCCGGTATAGCGGCCAGGGCAGGGGTCATGAAGCCCTCCCAGGGCAGGTTTCCGGGATTGACGCTGGTGGGCCGCTGTCCGCTAGCAGCCTGATCAAGAAGGTTCCGGGGTGCTAGCGGGGGTGCTATCGATAGCGGGCCGTACCGCTATCGGCAGCAGCCCCGTGCGCTCAGCCTGCGTCGCGGTTTCGGTCACGCTCCGCAGCGGCGCGGGTGATGTCGGCGCGGGTGATGCCGCGCCGGTTGTGGAACTTGCCGCCGACGCGCTTGCCGACCTGTACCGTCTCGATGCCGAACGGCTTCAGCGCGGCAGTCAACTGCTCGCCTTCCCAGCCCTGATAGATCTCCGGGCGCAGCTCGGCCAGGCGCTCGATCAGCGTCTCGTTCCACACCTTGGCTTCCTTGGCGGGCATCACGGCGAGGATGTCAGCCAGCAGGGTGGTGTTCGCGCTGGCTCGCTCGGGCGTCTGGCCTGCGGCGTGGCCGGTGAGGGTGCCCGCCTTGATGCGGGCGGCGCGGGCGCGCCGGCAGATGCGGTCGGCCTGGACCGTGTCCGTGTAGTAGGCGCGCACGATCTGGGGGTCGTCGGCGGCGCCGACCAGGTAGCCGATGCCTTTGTCGGATCGGGTGAACGTGGTCGCGCGGATCCCGCCCTTGTACATCGAGGTCCCCAGCACCATGTCATTGGCGTCCTGGTCCATCACCCGCAGGCAGAAACGGGAGCCGATGTTGGCCTTGATACCGGTGGGCAGGCTGGCCTTGTCCGGACGCTGGGTGGCCAGCAGCAGGATGACGCCCAGGGCGGGGCCGCGCTTGATGATGTCCGTGCACAACTCGCCCGCCTCCTTGCCCAGCTCGGGGTGGCTGAACAGCTCTTGGCACTCGTCCACCGACAGCACCAGCGGATGCAGACCGAGGGAGGGTTTCGCGGCCAGTTCGGGGGTGACCTTCTTGTCCGGGCAGGTGTCCTTGGGCAGCGAGCTGATGACCTTCGCCCGGCGTTCCAGATCCTTGTGGACGTAGCGGATGGAGGACAGCGCGGCCGTGCAAGTGGCGTCGTCCGGGCCGGAACCGTAGTCGGCGGCCACCTGCTCCAGTCCTTCCAGGTCGCCGGTGCCCTTCAGCTCCCACACCAGCACTTCGGCCCGCACATCGAGGGCGGCGGCCAGCAGCAGGGTGCGCAGCGCGACGGTCTTGCCCATCCTCGGGATGGCGCCGATCAGCATGTTGTCGTAGATCAGCGTGGCCTCCACCTTCCGGCCGCGCTGGTCGGTGCCGAACGGGATCGGATCGAACAGCGACGCCTCGCCGGTCTTGGCCAGCGGCCAGGCGGGCGAGGCGACCTTGTTCAGGGGGCGGTGGCCGACCCAGAGCATCATGCGCCCGGCGTGCTCATCCGAGACCGGCTCGGGCCACACGCAGCCCACCGGACGCCGCAGCCCGGAGGCAAGGCGGTCCCGGCGGTCCATGATGTCGGCCACGGTCACCCCGTGCGGCAGGTCGACGTCCGCGCGCCAGCCGGGCCCGTCCTGCCGGATCGGATGCGGGAACCCGATCCCCTCCCCGCCCTTGGCCAGCGCCTTGTTGACCTCCGCGATGCCCAGAGAGCCGAGCGCCCGCTCCACCATCCCAGAGGTCAGCCGCTCCACCCGGGTGGGCACCACCGCGCGCGAGATGACCGGACGGTCGGCCGGCGCCCCCAGGCGGCCGAGCACGAGCGTGAGCGCGCCGATCGCGGTAGCCGTCAGCCAGGTGGGGGCCAGGATGTGGACGGCCAGGGCGGCGGGCAGCCCGACCAGCAGCGACAGCGCCACCACGGCGCCGCGCCAGCGCACCCGGCGATCCCGCAGCCGGGCCAGCTTCAGGTAGTCGGCCACGGCCGCGTTGCCCCGGTCGGCGGCGGCCTGGCGCTGGGCGGCGCCCTCGGCGTCGGAGGCCCAGCGCAGTACCCCGCCGGTGAACTTCGCGGCCCCGACCGGGGCGCGCACGGCCAGGTTCGCGGCGTAGTAGGGGGTGCGGATGGCGTGGTAGGCGGCGGTGTGCCCGACATGGCCGATCAGCCAACCGGCCGCGTCCAGCAGCTCCGGCTTCGAGCGCAGCCACCCGGGCAGCAGCGCGTTGCGCCGCGCGCCCCGGATGCGCTCCATCAACCCCGGACCCGACACCGCCGGCGAGTCCACCATCACGGCCCCATCGTCAGCCCCGTCCCCGCCCTCGGGACCGGAGGTCTCATCGGGCGGTGCGGTGCGCGCGGTGCGGACCTTGTCCAGGTCGACAACATCGGCCGACTCCTGTTCGGCCAGCTCGGACTCAAGCCGTGCGAACAACTCGTTCTCGTCCTCGTGATTCACTGACGTTCCTTCCTTGGTCGGGAGGTGGCCAGGGGCCCGGCCGCTGCTTTGGTCGGTTCGTGACCGGGCCCCTGGAGTCATGCGGAAGTGCGGAAGCGCGGAAGTGCGGGGTGCCACGGCGGCCCCGGCGCGAGCCGTGGCGTTCGTCAGCGCTGGACGACGGGCCGGTGCAGATCCCGGTGGCGCACCTGGACGGCCAGCCCCGAGGCGGTGAGGCGGTCGGCCAGGGCCATGGCGAAGGTCGGCGCGCGATGGCGTCCGCCCGCACACCCGGCCGTCAGCCGCAGCAGCTCGCTGTGGCCGGGACCGGAGCGGAAGGCGAGAGCGGCGGCCACGGCCGCATCGATCAGCTCCCCGATTCCGGCCGTGTCCAGGACCGCGCGGCGCACCGTCGCATCGTGCGCGGTCAACTCGCGCAGCTCCGGGCGCACGTGCGGGTCCCGGAAGTGATCCCGCAAATCCAGCGTGAGATGGGCGGGCGGCGGGCCGCCGTGGAGATAGCCGAAAGACGAGACACCCACGTCGGCACCGGGCTGCCGGCTCATGCCCTCACGCCCTGGGCGGCCGAATCAGGGGCGATCGCGCCGTCTGTTCCGGGGGCGTCGGCGGTGTCCTGGTCGCGGAGTTGCTGGAGGCGGGCGGAGACCCAGCCGACGGACCAACCGGTCGCCTCCGCGAGCTGGCGCACACTGCGATCTGCGTTCGCCGGATCACCGATGAACGCGCGCGCCTCGTCCTCTGCCAGCTTCCTGGACGCGGACGGCGCACCGTTCACCGCACGCTGCTCGCGACCCTTGACGGCACCTTTGCCAGCGTTCACGGCGGGGGCGCGGGGCTGTTCACGGGCCTTGCGCGCCGCCTCGGCCCGCTCCGCACGCTGGCGCCGCTCCCGCTCTTCGCGCTCGCGTTCTTCCTCGCGTCGGCGGTCCTCGCGTGCGAGTTCCTCGCATCGCACGCGGTAGGCGTGCTCGCGCTCCTCGCGGCGCACGGCGGCTTCCCGCTCGAAGCGCTCCCGCTCCATCTGCTCCGCGTGTTCACGCGCTGCGCGCTGCTCGCGCTCGCGGGCCTGGCGTTCGCGTTCACGCTCCTCCCGCGCACGCCGTTCACGCGCCTCCTGCTGCTGGGCACGTGAACGCTCCTGCCGCTCGACCGCGTGAGCGAGGGCCTGCCGGTAGGCGCGTCCGGCCTCGGCGGTGACGATCAGCAGCAGCGGCGCGACCGCATGAACGGCCACCCCGACGGGATCACCCTTCAAGGCGCTGTCGCCGATGTTGAGGAACAAGGTCATCAGCCCGGTCATCCACCGCAGCACGGCGGGCCACCGGCCGCCGTCCCCGCCGAGGCGGGCCAGGACCGCGTCCAGGCGCACGACGATGACGACGGCCGTGTCCACCACCAGCGGCAGCAGCGGCGCCGTCCACGCCCAACCGGGCGGGGTGACCCGCACCACCAGCGGCGTGACCGTCAGCACGGAGAAGAGCACGGCCCCCGCCGTAATCGCCCAGGTACCAGCAGCCAACGTGCGCTCACTCGCCCGCACCTGCCCCAAGGACAGGGCATCCAGGAAGCCGGGCGGCTCCTCGGCCGCACTCACACCAGCACCCCCGCACCAGCGGCGGTGGAGGCGTGACGCGGCAGGAACAATCCGCCGGCGCCCTTCTCCAGTCCCTCCGCCGCGAGCCTCACGGCCCAGTCGAACAGCGTCGGATCCTCGGAGAGGATGTCGACTCCGGCCGCCCTACGGGCCGCCCGTTCCTCGTCCGTCTCGCTGTCGGGGCCGAAGTACAGGTCAAGCGCCAGTTCCAGGACGTCATCGCCCGTGATGACGCGGTGTCCGCCGATGAAGACGTTCAGCATGTTGGTCAACTCCTGGGTCCAGGTTGGGAGTGGGAGAGGCAGCGGGTGACGGGCTGTCAGGTCGGTTGGCCGTCACCTGCTGCTCGCTGGGAAGTGCTGGTCAGACACGGACGCGGCGGGGCCGCAGAAACACGTTGATCAACGCACCCGTGACGCTGGTGAGCGTCGTGAACGCGACGAACAGCGTCAGTGCGAAGCTGGCTCCGAGCCCGTACACCGTGTCGCCGTTGATCACGGCGGCGATCAGGCCCAGTGCGAGGAAGGCGAGGACGGCGACCCCGTGGGCCGGCGTCGGAGGCTTTGCGCCCCGTGCCACCAGTTCGATGTCATCAGGGCTTACGGGGCGGGTCGTCCCGCCGTTGAGCGCGAGGGTCACAGCGCTGCCGCCGGCCGTGGTGACGACACCGGCCACCGTGCCGAGCGTCTGCTCCCGCCGGATACGGACGACGTCCCCTATCGCGAGCTTCATGATCTTCCCCTTACGTGAGGTGATGGGTGGTTCGGCCTCTCGCGGACGAGTGGCCATGAACCGTGACGCCCCAGCTCAGGGGCGCCACGGAACAAGATCACTCGGCTTCGGCACGCTGTTGAGTTCTCAAGGAGCGGTCGCTCCCTTCGGGTCCCTGTCACTGGGCTCTCCGGGCGAGTACTGCTACGTAGCAGCATGTAGAGCTTCGTATCAATTCGCAAGCCCCCTGAAGCGGGGTTCGTGCTAGGACGTGTCAGGGGTGGGTACGCTCGGAGGTGTGACGACAGCTGAGAACGACCCCAGAGCGCCGTTCGAGCAACTGGCCGACGACCTGCGCGAACAGATCAGGAGCGGCGACATCGCGCCTGGTCAGAAGCTCCCCTCTGTGCGCGAACTCACCGAACGGCTCGGCTTCGCGTCGGCGACGGTCCAGAAGGCCCTCCGCGTCCTCCGGGGCGAAGGATGGATCTTCACCACGGGGCGCGGGAGCTTCGCTCACGACCCGGAGTCTCCCTACGGAGGCTCCGCGCCTCCCGTGACCGCCGAGCAGTTCGCCGAACTCAAGGATCAGCTCACGGCGTTGACCGAGCGCGTCCGGAGCCTTGAACAGCGGCTTCCGGAGCACTCCGGCACATAGCAGATTCACCTCCTCCCGCGTCACGTTCGTCCTCATCACGGCCGTCTCCTCCGCTCCAACTCACTGCGTTGAGCACTCAGCGTCGATAGGCTGTGTGCCGTCGGTGTATCCGTTGTACGGCCGTGGACAGCGCATCTGAAGGGTGTCCATGTGACCTGACTCCGCTGGTCACGTAGGACACACGGGGACACAGGGAGTGATGGGCGTGGGACAGCAGCCCAGGACCTTGACCCCGCACGCGGGGCCGCATCACGAACTGGGCGCCGAGATGCGCGCCTGGCGAACCCGCCGGGGGCTCTCACTCGGAGCGATGTCCGGGATCATCCACTTCAGCAAGGGCTACATTGGCCGTGTCGAACGCGCTGACCAGGCAGCCTCTGCTGATCTCGTCACGGCGTACGACCACGCGGTACGGGCTGAGGGCGCCCTCGTCCGCATGTTCCGGCGGTTCTCGGAGCAGGATGGGCCGGCCCTTGAGCCGTCCGTCCCCCGCCCGCCTGTCCCCGGGGCCGAGTCACGTGTCCATGTGTCCAATCTCGGGTCCCATGTGTCCAACGACCTTGGACACATGGCGGAAGAGGCGGATGGCCGGGCAACGTCGTTGGAGGGGATCTCCGTCCCCGCCCGAACCGACGACGGAGGGATCATTTTCGTGTCGATATCGCGCCGTGCGCTGCTCGGCACCCTCGGCACGGCAGCAGCGGCAGCCGCCCTGTCTGATGCATCCGCTGCCGCCGCCCCACCACCGACGCCTGGATCCCTGCCCGCCATGAACCCGATCGAGCACCTGCGAGCCACCCGCCGCGTACTGATCGACAACGACAACATGTTCGGCCCGTACCAGAGCATCCCGATCGTTGAGCGGCAGATGGCAGCCATGAAGTCGTTGCGGCGCGAGCTGCGGGGCGGTGACCGCCAGCAGCTCCTCCAACTCCAAACCCAGTACGCGGAGCTGGCGGGCTGGTTCCACCAGGACGCGGGAAACTTCCGCGCCGCGCAGCACTGGATGCGTGAAGCCCTGGAACTGTCCCATCTGAGCGGCGACCCCGAACTCACCACGTTCATCCTCGCCCGCCGCAGTCAGCTCGCCGGCGA
This sequence comes from Streptomyces boncukensis, assembly GCF_011045075.1. Classification (GTDB taxonomy): domain Bacteria; phylum Actinomycetota; class Actinomycetes; order Streptomycetales; family Streptomycetaceae; genus Streptomyces; species Streptomyces boncukensis. The sequence goes on along the minus strand of NZ_JAAKZZ010000019.1, from coordinate 21,641 downwards.
CATGCGCGACCCCATCGAGGCCCTGGACGTCGCCGAGGCGGCAGGAGACCGCGCGGACCCCGGTAGCCGGCTGGCCGCCGTCGCGGCGACGTTCGGAGCGCACGGCTACGCGTTGCAGGGAGACGCCGACGCCTGCCAACGGGCCTATGACCACGCGCACGACCTCTGCCAACGCATGGACCCGAACCCGGACTCGCCATGGGGCGTCTGGCTCGACCCCGGATACATCGAAGTCCACCGCGCGCAGAGTCTCAACGTCCTGGGCCGGCACCATGCCGCCGCCGAGAGCTTCGGACGTGCCATCACGTCACTGCCCACCGGGTTCCACCGGGACCGAGGCGTCTACCTCGCCCGGCAAGCCGTCGCACTCGCGGGTGCCGGGGAAGCGGAGCAGGCGGGCACCGTCGGCTTGCAGGCCCTCCGGGTCGGGGTGGAGACGGGATCCGGGCGGATCACGCGCGAGCTGGCCCGCCTCGATGACGACCTGGGAAAGTGGCATAGCGTGATCACCGTGAACGAGTTCCGGGATGCCATGCGAGACGCCGTACTCAAGCAGGCATGACGTCCCACCGGACCGCCGCCCGCCCCGACAGGAGATGCCCGTGACACGCCCGTACGTCCTGCTCAGCGTCGCCACCTCGATAGACGGCCACATCGACGACACCAGCCCGTCACGGCTGCTGCTGAGCAACGCCGAGGACTTCGACCGTGTCGACCAGGTGCGCGCCGAGTCCGACGCGATCCTGATCGGCGCGGGGACGATGCGGGCGGACAACCCCCGGCTGCTGGTGAACAGCGAAGAGCGCCGCGCCGCCCGCGAGGCGGACGGTAAGCCCGCGTACCCGCTCAAGGTCACGATCACGGAGAGCGGCGACCTGGATCCCGAGCTGAAGTTCTGGCACCACGGCGGGGAGAAGGTGGCATACACGACGGACGAGGCGGCGCCGAAGCTGCGCGAGCGCCTGACGGACCTTGCCGACGTCGTCGCCACGGGCCCCGGACTCGACCTCGGCGCGCTCCTGGACGACCTGGGCCGGCGGGGAATCCGCAGGCTCATGGTGGAGGGCGGCGGCCACGTCCACACGGCGTTCCTGTCCCAGGACCTCGTTGACGAGGTTCACCTCGTCGTCGCGCCCCTCGTCGTCGGCGAGGCGGACGCGCCCCGCTTCCTGCGCGCCGCCGGCTACCCCTGGGCGTCATCCCGGCGTATGAAGCTGGCGGAGGCCCGCCCGATCGGGGACGTCGTGTTCATGCGCTACCTGCCCAAGGAGGAGAGCGACGCGTGACCGGCGCCGAAGACGAAGCGTGGATGCGGCGGGCCATCGAGCTGTCCCGCTGCTGCCCGCAGACCGATACCGCGTTCTCCGTCGGCGCCGTCATCGTGGACGCGGCGGGCAACGAGATCGCGAACGGCTACTCGCGGGAGACGGACCCGCACGTCCACGCCGAGGAATCCGCCCTCGCCAAACTCCCCGCCGACGACCCGCGCCTCTCCTCGGCCACGATCTACAGCACGCTGGAACCGTGCGCGAAGCGCCGCTCACGGCCACTGACGTGCACCAACCTCATTCTGCGGGCTGGCATCCCGCGCGTGGTCATCGCATGGCGCGAGCCGGACCTCTTCGTGTCCGACGTCGACGGAGTCGAGACGCTTCGGGCGACGGGTGTGACGGTGGACGAACTGCTGCACCTGGCGGCGGAGGCCCGAGCGGTGAACGCGCACCTGCCCGGGATCGGCTGACCGACGTCCTCACCGGGGGTACCACGCCCCGCACTGCCGGCACGGCTGGAACGGGTCGTCGTGCTCAGCGCCACATCGCGGGCATGGAGTTGCTGGCATGCGTCCCCCTGGTGTCCGGTGACTCCCCAGAGCTGCTCTACACCTCGTACGCGGTCTAGCACTACGCAACTCACGGTATCGGCTGCCTCGCCCGAACATCCGTCGTTCACCTGCTGGCCGGACACCGTCACCACCGGACCCCACAACGAGCTTGGGCTCCCCGGCGCGGTGGCGCGGGGAGCCCAGGGTCTTCGGGAGCGGGTGGGGACTATCCGCCGAGCGTTCCGTCCCCCAGTGCCGCCACGAAGGACGACCACGCGTCGCGCCCGAAGGCGGGTGCCGGACCGTGTGGATTCTTCGAGTCCCGTACGGCCATGGCACCGCAGGCGAGGCTGGCGCACTCGACACATTCGCCACCCTGGTTGTCGCTGTAAGTGGACGTGAACCAGGCGACGTCGCGCAAAGCCTCGGCCTCGTAGTACATGGGTATCAATGCTCCTTGGCTGCTTCCTTGATCAGTTTCAGGGACTCTTTGGGCCCCGGCGCGAGAGCTTGCAGGTCGGTGAATGCCTCCGTGTACCGGCTCACGTCGGCCTCTCGCCGGTTGACCCATGCGTCGGCGAGGTTTTCCAGGTACACGATCGGCTTCAGCGCCAGGCGCTCCGGGAACCGCAGGACTACGAAGGACCCGTTCATCCCGGTGTGAGCGCCGTGGGAGAACGGCATCACCTGTATCCGAACATTGGGCAGGGAGTCGGCGACCTCAGCAAGGTGGTTGAGCTGCTCGCGCATCACATCCGCCCCGCCAACAGCCCTGCGGAGCACCGCTTCGTTGATGATGGCCGTGAGCTTGAGCGGTGCGTTCTCACGGTGGAGCACGTCCTGACGCGCCACTCTCGTTGCCACGAACCGGTCCAGCTCATCCGGGTCCGACGCGCGATCGGACGAGTCGTAGATCGCACGGACGTACGCTGCACACTGGAGTAGTCCGGGTACGAACTCCGAGTGGTACGTCTGAAGCGCGCTGGCGGTGGCCTCCAGACCGAGGAATGCCTTCAGGCCCGGTCGGATGGCGGGCCGATGCTCCGGTGACTGCCACCAGTCCCGCTTGGTCTTCGTGACGGACGCGTATCCGAGCAGCGTCTCGCGGGTCTCCTTGTCCGCGCCGTAGATCTCGCAGAGAGCCATGACGTCTGCGGGTTCGACCGCCGCGTTCTCTCCCGACTCCAGCCGCGTGAGCTTCGACGGACTCCAGATGAGCTGCTTGACGACCTGGTTCGCCTTCAGGCCGGCGGACTGCCGCAGTTGCTTTAACTCACAGCCGAGTTGGAGACGGCACAGCGCTGGGGTTGCCGACTCGGCGTCGCTGTTCATCAAGGATCCCCTCCGGTGCGTTGACCAGTCTGTCTGTGAAGTTCTGGTGGCGCAAGAAACGTTCTGCGTCATTGCGTGAGGAGGCGCTTCGATTCGAACCGTCCGCTCAGCAGCGAGAGTTCACGCAGAAACTTGGTTGCGAAATTCTGATGATGCGGTTTCTACCGTAGCGGTTCTGATGCCACGCTGGCACTGCTCCGGTTACTTAGCGCAGCGTGAGGGCTGCGTTGCGTGTGTGCCGTTTCGACCTGCCCGACGTTCCGGAGAGGCGGGACGGCACAGGCCGGGCTCCTGAGCCACGCGCCACCCGGCGTCCCTGCCCAGGCTCAACCCGGGTTCTCCAGCCCCGGTAACGGACTCCAGCGACCAAGGAGCCGAAGTTGTGATCAAGATCCTGACTCAACCGCAGGCACGAGCGGCACCTCGGCACGGATCACGCCGCGCCACCGCGACGCCGACCAGCGTCGGCGCGATCGGAGGCGCCACATGAGCTACTGCTCACCCGCGTGCGCTGTCGGCAACTGCGACCAGTGCACCCATGGGAGCCCCCGGCCCGTACCCGCCGGCGTCCCGGTGACGTACGAACCGTGCGATCACCACTGCCATACGCAGCACCCCCAGGACAGCAGCAGCGACGCCATGCGAGGGAGCCATGCCACGCAGCCGGCAGCAGGTAGCGACGGAAGCGCGGCCAAGCGAGCTGCGCCGGGGCGACGTGATCTCGGTTGGCGGTCGATCCTTGACCGTGCGCGAGCTGGTCTCACTGGCCGGAGGCGCGAAACGCGTCGTGTTCCGGACGGGGGAGACCCTGACGCTGCGCGCCGCGTCGACGCTCACCGTTCTGCGTACGGTCGAGGGCTGGGAGGGTGGCCGACCCTGAGCGCTCCGCGTGCGGGGCGTGGGGCGGCGCTCTTCCGTCCCCTCATCGAGCTGCTGCTGTGTCGGCTGCTGCCGGCACGCGGGCGCCATCGGGTGTGCGTCACGCACTCCTGCCCTGACGTCGACGTTCCGGCGCCGCCTCTCGTCCTCGGACGTGGCTGTCGGCCCGTTGTGCTCAAGGGGGAGGGGCCGGCGCTGGTTCGTCCGTACCTCATCGCGCACGAGCAGCACCCGGAGCGAGCACTCCAGTACCGCCGTCGCGCGGAACTCCTGCTCGCTGAGCACGGACACGACGCGGGTCCGTACTGGGTTCGCGGGGTGTGGATGGGAGCTGCGTGATGAGCTACGACAGGGAACTCACCCCGGCGCCCGCCGAGGGCCTGCGGCAGCTCGCTTGGCCGGGCGAGAGCGGCACCCCGTGCTACCTGAGTGCCACGCCTGGCGGGCTGCTTGAGCGGCTGGCCGACGTCGCCGAGGACGAGCAGTTGCTCGCTGCCGCTGATCTCCTCAAGGACGTCACGGCGATCCTGGACGATCCGACGGCGGATCCGGAAGCGCTGCGGGCCGCACTCGCCGGCATGGCGGTTGCCCTCACGGGTGTGCTGCGCATCGCAGACAGCTGGGGCGCCCGCCTGCCTCACGATGACGACGCCGGGAGCGCACGCCACATGAGCGGCGGCGACGGCGAGACCCTCAAGCTCCCGGCGGAGTCGTTCGGATGAGCACAGGTGAGAGGGCCGCGCGCGCCCGTTTCCGGTACGCGGAGTGGGCGCTGGAGCCGGTGACGGACGCACCCGTCACGTACACCAGCAGGTGCCACACCTGCGGGGAACCGTGCGCGGAGAGGACCGACGCGGATACCGCAGAGAGGGCGGCCCTCAAGCACGTCGGCCGGACGCACCACGCGGATTTCGAGCTGTCGGCCTCCCGGCCCTACCGCGCCAGGTTGACCGACCCGACCGGCGGCGCCCCGCCGCGGTCGCCGTAGACCGGGGCGGGTCGCGCACCGGGAGCCCATATGCGCGGCCCGCCCCTCTCGGGCTCCCCCTCCAGCCCCGGACAGGAGCGCCCGTCACGCACACACCGCATCCACCACGAGAGGACGCATGCCCCTCACGCCGCTGCACGCGCTGACCAAACAGGAGACCGGACCCCGCCTGTCAGGGGCGCAACGGACCCAGCTCGCCCACGCCTTACGCGCCCACTACGACACCGGGCTCACGGTCCGCGACATCGCGAACGCCACCAGCCGCTCTTACCAGGGCGTACACGCCCTGCTCAAACTCGCAGGCACCCGCTTCCGCTCCAAGGGCAGCCCCGGCATCCGTCGGCGGCGCACTCCCTGAAGCCGGGTCTCAGTTTGGGTCTCATTCATCGTCGTCCAGTGCCGTTCACGGAGGTCCGCGCGCCGGACTCCGGCGCAGCGCCGAACGCCCCTGAACGGCCCCGTACAAGCCCCTCACCAGCAGGAACAGACCTCGAAAGCGAGTGAGGGGCAACCCTCCGTGGGTTCAAATCCCACCGCTACCGCTCGCAGAGCAGGAAAAACGAAGGGCCGGACCTCACGGGGTCCGGCCCTTCGCCATGGCGGGTCCCAGTTCGGGTCTCAGCCGGCTGGTACGAGGGCCCCGGCCATCCCGCTGCGCACCGTGTCGATCAGCAGCACGGTCGCGGCCGTATGGCGGGCGTCGTGCAGCCTGCCGTCGCGGACCCTGGCGTCTCGTGTGGACGACCCGCGCCCGGTCGGTGTGGCGAACAGCCAGCCTTCGTCATGCCAGCGCTCCCCCGCCACAGCGCGCTCGGACTCCTGCTCCTTCCGATGGGCCCGGAGGCGAGCTGCACGGGGTTCGGGTCTGCTGCGACGCGGGCGCGGTGCTGCGTGCCCGTCAGCCGTCGAAGCGACGGCGCGCCTCTTCGATGTGACCGAGGTACTGGTGGGTCCAGCCGCACATCCCATCGACCGTAGCCCGCAGAGCCCGGCCAGGCTCCGTGAGGGTGTACTCGACTCGCGGCGGCACGGTGGGGTGCACCTTCCGCTCGACCAAGCCGTAGCGCTCCAGCATGCGCAGGTTCTGAGTGAGCATCTTGTGGCTGACGCCCTCGGCCTCGTTTCGCAACTCGCTGAAGCGCAGAGTGCGCTCACCAAGCGCCTCGACAATCAGGAACGCCCACTTGTTGGCGATGTCCGAAAAGATCTCCCGCGCCAGAGAGTCTGCGCGCCTCAGATCCGCGTCCTCGGGCAGGCCCTTGAGCAGCTGCTTGGTCACCATCAGGTTCCTCAGTCACCGAAAAGTGCGTTCTTCCAGGTCAGCGGTCACTCTCCTACAGTTTCCGAGTAACCACAAGAGGGCACACCAGAAGGGCGAGCACCTTGGCCACCATCGATGTCTTCAACCACGAAGTGCCGGCCGAGAGCGACTTCGGCTACTCGCAGGCGATCAAGTCCGGCGATCTGATCCACGTCTCCGGACAGCTGTCGCTCGACGAGGCGGGAGAGTTCCTCTACGCGGACGACTTCGCTGCCCAGCTCAAGCAGACCTACGCCAACACGGACAAGGTCCTGGACCACTACGGCGCCACCCGAAACCAGGTCGTCTCGCAGACCCTGTACGTGGTGAACCTGCGGCAGAACGCCGCAGCGACGGCGGAGGGCAACCTGGGGTACTTCGGCGCCCACCGCCCGGCCAGCACGGTCTTCGGGGTCACCGAACTGACCTTCCTCGGCCAGGTCATCGAGATCAGCTTCGTCATCGACACAAGGCTTCCTGCCTGAGCTTCTCCGCAGCGCGCGGCCGGCTTGACCGGCCTCTGGAGATCAGCGAGCGAACTTCTCGATGGCGGCCGGGGTGACCGGGGTGAAGAAGTTGACGAGGTTGCCGTCGGGGTCGCGGAAGAGCAGCGACCGGTTGCCCCAGGGCATCGTGGTGGGCTCGGTGACGAAGTCGACGACACCGGTCAGGTTCCCGTACGCCCGGTCCACGTCCTCGACGAGGAACTCGGTGATCACGCTGTCGTTGGCCGCCGCGCTGGCGGACCCGGGGGCGAACAGGGGGACGGTGCGGGTGCTGGCGATCGCGAGGGTGGCGCGGGGGGTGCGGAGTTCGGCGAAGTCCTCGGTGGCCCAGGCCGCCGACACCCCGGTGACCTTCTCGTAGAACGCGACGAGGCGTGCCACGTCGCCGGTGATGATGCGGATCGAGACGAAGTCCATGGTGTTCTCCCAGGTTGGTGGAACCGCTGTACTTCGCAGGCTAGAACGGATAGGGGACAGAATCGGTCCACTATCCGCGTTAGGCTCTGACCATGTCTCGACCTACCGGGCGCGTGCTGACTCTCCTGGAGCTGCTGCAGTCGGGCGGCATCCGCACGGTGGCCGAGCTCGCCGACCGGCTCGGCGTCGACGGACGGACGGTGCGGCGGTATGTGGACCACCTGACCGACCTCGACGTGCCGGTGGAGGTGGTGCGGGGCCGCTACGGCGGATACCGGCTCGCCTCCGGGTACCGCCTGCCTCCGCTCATGCTCAGCGACGACGAGGCGCTCGCCGTGCTGCTCGGCCTGATCGCCGGCCGCCGGTCGGGGCTGATGGCGTCGGGGGACACGGCGAGCGAGACGGCGGCGGCCAAGGTCCGCAGGGTGCTGCCCGAGCGGCTGGCCCGCAGGCTCGACACGCTCCTGGAGTCCCTCGCGTTCACGGCGCCGCCCGGCGCGTCCGCACCACCGGACGCCGAGGTCCTGCTCACCGTCGCCGATGCGGTACGCCACCGGCGACCGCTCTCCATCCGGTACACCGACCGCAACGGCCGGCGCAGCGAGCGCCCGCTGCACGCGTACGGGATCGTCGCCCATGCGGGCCGGTGGTACGTCACGGGCACGGACCCCGGGATCGGCGAGGACCGGACGTTCCGGCTCGACCGCATCGCAGGCGCGAGGACCCTGCCCGGCTCGTTCGAGGCCCCCGCCGGACCCGACCCGGCACAGCGCGTGCTGACGGGCTTCGCCACGGCCGAGTACCGGTACGAGGTGACCCTGCGGATCCACGGCACGGTCGACCGGATCCGCGCCCGCCTCCCGGCCTCCGTCGCGAGCATCACGGACCCCTCGGCGGACGCGGATCCGGCAGCCGAGCGCTGGCGGCGCGTCGAGCTGCGGGCGGAGAGCCTGGAGTGGCTGCCGCCGGTGCTCGCCGCACTCGACCGGCCGTTCGTCATCGAGCGCCCCGATGAACTGCGCACCCTCGTCATCGCGCTCGCCGACCGCCTCGCGTCCCGCGCCGTATCCCCGGCGCAGGAATGTCGTTGATCTTTAGTATGAAGACCACACGCACTCTCACCGTTGCCGCCGTCGCCGCGGGCGTTCTCGTCCTCGGCGCCGGCCCCGCCTTCGCCGCCGACCCCGCCCTCCCGGCCGACGGCATGCTCTCGGGGCTGGGCCTCGGCGGCATCGCCGACACCGTCTGCGATCTCCTCCACGGGCTCCTGGGCAGCGCGGCGGATTCCGGGGGCCCCGCCCTCCCCTGAACGACGCAACCACCCACGAGGCCCGCGCCGATCCGCGCGGGCCTCGCCCATGGGGCGGCAGCGGGCTCAGCCGAGCCGGAGCAGGTTCAGCCGGTAGTCCTCCACCTGCGGCAGCCGCTGCTCCCGCATGCTCGCGATCATCTCCCGGTCCTCGGCGGGCAGCCCGTCGTGGACGTCGCCGGGCAGCTCGGTGAAGGTGTGCGAGGCCAGCAGCCGGAGGTCCGGGCGCCACTGCTCCAGCTGCCGCGGGTCGGGGCAGCTCCAGCGCAGCCGCGCCTCGACCTTGCCGAGCGCGTCGTGGTCCTCCTGGGTGTCGACCATGCCGGGGCCGGTCGTGTCGAGGGCGAGCAGGGCGCCGGGGAAGCGCTCGGCGAGCAGGTCGACGGCGCGCCGTACGTCCTCCTCGGGCAGAAAGCCCAGCACGGCCTCCGCGGCCAGGAAGTACGGGCCGCTCCCGGCGGCGGGCGCGGCGGTCCAGCCCTCGTCCAGCACGGAGGCGGCCAGCATGCGCCGGCGCGGCTCGTCCGCGAAGAAGGTCCGGCGCAGCTCGATGACGTCCGGCAGGTCGAGCTCGAACCACCGCGCGCGGCCGTTGTCGACCCGCTCGTAGCGGGTGTTGAGGCCGGTGCCGATCTCCACCACGGTCCCGTCCGGGTGCTCGGCCAGGAAGGCGCGCACCCAGTGGTCGAAGAGGTTCGTGCGCAGTACGGTCCCGGTCAGGCTCGGGCCGCCGTCGAACCGCGCGAAGTCGTATTCGATCGCGGCCACCACCCGCTCGGCCACCGGGTCCCGCAGCACCGCCTCGGGCTTGCGGCTCTCCACGGCGCGGCCGTAGAGCGGGATCAGCAGGGTCTCCTGAACGGTGCCCAGGCGGACGCGTCCGCCGGGCGGCTCCGGCTCGACAGCGGACATGGCTTCCTCCTCCGGTCAGCGGGCAGGGGCGGCGCACCGACAAGCATACACAGATACGATTGTCGTTTTCATTAGCGCGGCTCACGCCAGGTAGATCAGCACGCCGCAGCTCGGGCAGTGCTTGCCGTCGCTCCGCTGCTCCAGCTTCGGCTCCAGGTGCCGGCAGACGGGCTCGATGGCGTCGGGGGGCAGAGCGTGTTCCACCCCGCCGCCGACGGGGCGCACGAACGCCGTGAGCCGCGTCGTGCGCCGGTCCTTCGGCTGGGCCGGGTCCGTGTACGGGCAGACGTCGCACAGGATCCCCGTGAGCCCGCTCTCCCGGTCCCCGACCAGGGCGCCGACAGGGATGTCCGTCACCGGTCCGCCCCCTTGAGCGCGGCGGCCAGCGCCCGCGCCGTCTCGACGGTGCACCGGCCGAGCGAGACCAGCGGCGGGGCGTCCCCCCTGTCGCAGACCCCCACCAGGTCGACCCCGAGGGACGGCAGCGTGATCCCGGCCCCGGCGAGTGCCGCCCTCAGCTCCGACACGGCGTCATCCGACTGTGCGATGCGGGGATTTGACATGGCGTCCGTCCTTTCACTGTGTGTGGTCAGGACAACACGATGCGGGTTAGAGTGGCCTCGCTTGAACGCTTATCTGCAAGTTGCGATGTGTGTGCGCTGCTGCCGAGACACAGGGGGAGCTGGTCAACAATGCCAAAGAAGCGGGCGAGTGGAGCCGACTTGAACCCGGGAGCGCTCCCCTTGTTCGGCGAGGACGTGAAGAGGGTGCGGCTGGCACGAGGGCTGCAGCAGAAGCACCTCGGAACCGGTACCGGGTACAGCGAGGGGTACGTCAGCAAGGTCGAGTCGGGAACGATCGTCCCGGCACCCCGGTTCGCGGAGGGGTGCGACCGCGTGTTCGGGACCGGGGACCTCTTCGCCCGACAGCTCAGGCGTCTGATCGAGGGCGAGGCTCCGTCGTGGTTCGCGCCGTACATGGATGCCGAGCGCGAGGCGTCCGAGATCCAGGAGTACTGCATCGCCTTCGTCCTGGGTCTGCTGCAGACGGAGAAGTATGCGCGGAGCGTGTTCGAACGCGGGCCTCTGCCTCTGACGCGCGAGGAGATCGAGGCCCGGGTGACAAGCCGTCTGCGACGACGGGAGATCCTCGAACGTCCGCGTCCGCCCGAGGTGTGGGCGATCCTCCATGAAGCGTGCCTGCGCATGCGGGTCGGGTCCGCGCGGGTCATGGCGGACCAACTGGGCCACATCCTGGACGCGTTGCAGCACTTCCCGACGTTGACGGTGCAGGTGCTCCCGTACGAGGCGGCAGCCGGGGCACCCAGCACGCCTTTCACCATGCTGGAGATCCCCGAGAGTTCACCCGTGGTGTACGTGGAGGGGCCGCAGGGCGGACGGCCGTACGATGCGAAGGAAGCGATGGCCAACTCCCGCCGACAGATGAATCACTTGCGAGCATCTGCCCTCAGCCCACAGGATTCACTGGCCTACGTCAGCGCGATTAAGGATGACCATGAGCGAAACGCCCGTGTGGATCAGGTCGAGCTACAGCGACAGCTCGGGGGGCACGTGCGTCGAGTGGGCCCCGGCGCTCGCGTCCGCCGGAAGCGTGCCCGTCCGGGACAGTAAGAACCCCTCGCTGGCACCGCTGCGCTTCTCCCCCGACGCGTGGTCCGCGTTCGTCGCGGGGCTGCGCGACGCCGACATGTAGCTACCCCCCTCAGCAGCGCGGTTAAGGAGCACCATGAGCGAAACGCCCGTGTGGATCAGGTCGAGCTACAGCGACTCTTCCGGGGGCGAATGCGTCGAGTGGGCCCCGGCGCTCGCGTCCGCCGGAAGCGTGCCCGTCCGGGACAGTAAGAACCCCTCGCTGGCACCGCTGCGCTTCTCCCCCGACGCGTGGTCCGCGTTCGTGGCGGGGCTGCGCGAGGCCGACAAGTAGCTACCCCCCTCAGCCCCCGCGCTCCGGCGGCACGAGCGGCTTCCGGGTGAGGGGGGAGGTGAGGACGATGGACGTCGTCGTCCGGCCCAGGGCCGAGACGTCCTCCAGGACGTCCTCCAGATGCACCGTGTCGGTGACGGCGACCTTCAGGATCCAGCAGTCCTCGCCGACCACGTGGTGCGCCTCCACGATCTCCGGCCGGTCGAGGAGCTCCAGGGTGCGGGGGTGCTTGAGGGTGTAGCCGCCGTGTGGGTTGACCCGGATGAACGCCTGGATGCCGTAGCCCAGCCGGGCGGGGGAGACATGCGCGCCGTAGCCGGTGACGATGCCGGCGGCCTCCAGGCGGCGCACCCGTTCGCCGACGGCGGCGGGGCTCAGCCGCACCCGGCGGCCCAGCTCGCTGAGCTTGATCCGGCCGTCCTGCTGGAGCAGCTCCAGCAGCTGCCGGTCCAGCGCGTCGAGGGCCGGTGACGATTCGCTGGCGGGAACTCCCGAATGCCGTTGTTCTTTTGGCTGAATGGCCGGATCTCCCATGCCTTCCCCTTCAAGCTCGCGCTGCCGAACGAAAGGATTATGACCGAACCAATCGAGCACGGAAGCGAACGGGGGCCGCGATGCGGAACGTACTGGTGCTGGGCGGAAGCAGGTATTTCGGACGGCGGGCGGTCGAACGGATGCTCGCCGCCGGAGACCGGGTGACCGTGCTCAACCGCGGCTCGTCACCGCCGCCGGCGGGCGCCACGCACCTGGTCGCCGACCGCGACGACGAGGCAGCGCTGCGGACGGCGCTCGGGGACCGCACCTTCGACACCGTCATCGACCAGGTGTGCTACACGCCGGTACAGGCGGACATCGCCCGCCGCGTCTTCGCGGGGCGCACGGCGCGCTACGTCATGACGTCGACGATCGAGGTGTACGGACACCTCGACCTGCCCCGCCCGGTCCGCGAGGACGACATCGACCTGAGCGCCGTCGTCGTCGACCCGACGCTGCCGTGGGGGCGTATGGACTTCCTGGAGGAGCACTACGGGGAGGGCAAGCGCCAGGCGGAGGCGGTGCTCTCCGGCGCGGCAGGCGCCTCGGGCGCCTCGGCCCCCGCCGCCGACCCGGGCTTCGCTTTCGCCTCGCTCCGCGTCGCCCATGTGCTCGGCGGCGGTGACGACTTCACCGGGCGCGTGGACTACTACGCGCGGCGGCTGCGTACGGGCTCCCCCATCCCCGTACCGGCGCCCAACCACCCCTCCACCTACGTCCATGTGGAGGAGATCGCCGACTTCGTCGTCTGGGCCGGACGGCAGGACTTCACCGGCCCGGTGAACGCCAACGCGCACGGGCCGCTGCGGACGGAGGACATCTGCGCCGCGCTCGCCCGGGAGACCGGCGGCGCGGCGGAGTTCCGGGAGGTCGAGGTCGGCCAGACCTCGCCGCTCTCCTTCACACACTCGTACGGAATGGACAACACTCGCGCGACCCGTCTGGGGTTCACCTTCAGCCACACCTCCGCATGGCTGTCGCGGGCCCTGGCCGAGACCGTCTACCGGAAGGAGAGCTGACCATGCGGTACCGCACCCTGGGGGACGTCCGCGTCGGCGCCGTCGGACTCGGCGCCATGCCGCTGTCGATCGAGGGCCGCCCGGACGAGGAGCGGGCCGTCGCGACCGTGCACGCGGCGCTCGACGCGGGCGTCTCGCTGATCGACACCGCCGACTCCTACCACCTGCCCGGCGCCGCGCCCGGCCACAACGAACTGCTCGTCGCCCGCGCCCTGGCCTCGTACGGCGGGCCCACGGACCATGTGCTGGTGACGACGAAGGGCGGGCGGGGCCGCCCGGCGGACGGCAGCTGGACGGTCGACGGCGACCCGCGGCACCTGCGCGCCGCGGCGCACGCCTCGCTGAAGCGGCTGGGCGTCCCGCAGCTCGGCCTCTACCAGCTGCACAAGCCGGACCCCGGCGTGCCGTACGCGGAGTCGCTGGGCGCGCTGCGGGAGCTGCTGGCGGAGGGCACGATCCGCGCCGCCGGGATCTCCAACGCCGACACGGACCAGATCCGGCTGGCGCGCGAGGTGCTGGGCGAGGGCCTGGTCTCCGTCCAGAACCGCTACTCGCCGGCCGTCCGGGACAGCGAGGCCGAGCTGCGACTGACGGCCGAGCTGGGGCTGACCTTCATGCCGTGGAGCCCGCTGGGCGGGATCGCACGCAGTGCGCTGGAGGGCCCGGCAGCGCGGGGCGGCGCCGACGGCTCCGGGGACGCCCGGTTCCGCGCCTTCCACGAGGTGGCGGAGGAGCGCGGGGTCAGCCCGCAGCGGGTGTGCCTGGCCTGGCTGCTGGCCGCCTCGCCGAACGTGCTGCCGATTCCGGGGGCCAGCCGCCCCGAGACGATCCGGGACTCCGCGGCAGCGGCGGATCTCCGGCTGAGCGCGGACGAACTCGCCCGGCTCGACGACGCCGGGCGGCTCGACGAAGCGAGGCGGCTCGACGGCTCCGCGTGAGCGGACGGGTTCCGTGGGCCCCGACGGGTGTGGGGCCCACGGGCGCGGGGCACCCGGGCCTCGGCACCCCGCGAGGGGGGAAGCGGCAGCGGGGGGACGTGCCGCTTCCCCCGCTCTGGGCGCCGCCCGCGGCCCGGTGCCGCGCGACAGGGGGGAAGCCGCGGCTCTCGGGCCCCGCAGTGCGGGTGCGCCCGGCCCGCCGGACTCGTTTCTGGTCCGGCCGGGGCCACCTCCCATCCTTCACCCAACCGTGCGTGAGAGGGCAGGGCAAAGGTCGTAATTTGCCAGGTCTTTGGTCACCCGGTGCGAGCGCCAGACGTGTCGGCTACCGCTACACTCTCACAACTGCACAGTTGTACGTACGGAGAACAGGGATCCCGTCACCGCGGGGGGAGCGCCAGGGCAATGCAGAACGCGAAGAAGTTCATCACGTGGGCTCTGGTCATCTTCGTGCTCTACACGATCATCACATCACCGGCCCGCTCCGCCGATCTCGTACAGATCGGCTTCGAGGGCATATCCGACGCAGCCCAGTCCGTCGGCACCTTTATGACCGAGCTGGTCAACTGACCGGCTGACCGGCCCTCCCGGCGCGCAGCGCGCCGGGCGCACCACACCCGGCCCCAGGGCCGGAATTTTTTACTTTTATCCCGTATATATCCCGCACACCCCAACTCGCCAGCAACACGGAGTTATCCGGTCCTTGCACACGGTGCACATGTCTTGTGATGCTATGACCGCTTTTGGCGGATGATTGACCGAACCGTAAGGGGTGGTTGCCGAGTGGACGCTCCGCCTTCCCCGGTCGAGGCACAGCGGGACCGGGCCGCACGGACCCGGGCACTGACCCAGTCACTCTTCGAGCAGCTGACCGGACTGCGGCCCGGCACCCCGGAGCACGAGCGGGTGCGCTCGGCGCTGATCGAGGCCAACCTCCCGCTGGTGCGCTATGTCGCGGCGCGCTTCCGCAGCCGGAACGAACCCATGGAGGACGTCGTCCAGGTCGGCACCATCGGACTGATCAACGCCATCGACCGGTTCGACGCGGAGCGCGGTGTGCAGTTCCCCACCTTCGCCATGCCCACGATCGTCGGCGAGATCCGGCGGTACTTCCGCGACAACGTCCGCACCGTCCATGTGCCCCGGCGGCTGCACGAGCTGTGGGTGCAGGTCAGCAGCGCCACCGAGGATCTGACGACGCTGCACGGGCGCTCCCCGACCACGGCCGAGATCGCCGAGCGGCTGAGCATCACCGAGGAGGACGTCCTCGCCTGCGTCGAGGCCGGGCGCGCATACCGCGCCACGTCCCTGGAGGCCGCGCAGGAGCGCGAGGACGGGATGCCGGGGCTGGTGGACCGGCTGGGCTACGAGGACCCGGAGCTGGACGGCGTCGAGCACCGCGACCTCGTGCGGCATCTGCTCGTCCAGCTGCCGGAGCGGGAGCAGCGGATCCTCCTCCTGCGGTACTACCGGAATCTGACGCAGTCGCAGATCAGCGCGGAGCTCGGGGTCTCCCAGATGCATGTCTCGCGGCTGCTCTCGCGGAGTTTCGCCCGGTTGCGGGCCGCAAATCGAATCGACGCGTAACCGGATCGAGGGACCCCGGTCCCGGTCCCACAGCCCTCATCTGTGCAGTTTTATCGACATGAGGCTACGTCGCGTTGCCTACTTGTGACATTCTGCAAGAGCTGCGTTTGCCGCGGCGGCGGTCCCGGTAGGACGGGGAGGGTGCTCCCCTGATCCGGGAGCGCCGCAGCGACCCGTCCGCGACCTCAAGGGGGTGGCATGTCCGTAGAACTGGGCAGCTCCAAGGTGCTCACCGAGAACGCCACGGCGGAGGGAGCCCCAACCGGCCCTCCAGCCCTGATGGCGCCGCCGCACGAGCTCGCGGTGCCCCCGGCCGTCGACTGCGACCCGATCGACACCCGCACGCTCTCCCGGTCCCTCTTCCAACGCCTGGCGGCGCTGGACCAGGAGGCGGCCGAGGGCGACTCGGCGGCTCCCAGCGCCGAGCGGATGTACGTACGCGACACGCTGATCGAGCTGAATCTGCCGCTGGTGCGGTATGCCGCGGCCCGGTTCCGCAGCCGGAACGAGCCGATGGAGGACATCGTCCAGGTCGGCACGATCGGCCTGATCAAGGCGATCGACCGGTTCGACTGCGAACGGGGCGTGGAGTTCCCGACGTTCGCGATGCCGACCGTCGTCGGCGAGATCAAGCGCTTCTTCCGGGACACCTCCTGGTCGGTGCGGGTGCCCCGGCGCCTCCAGGAGCTGCGCCTCGCGCTCACGAAGGCGAGTGACGAGCTCTCGCAGAGCCTGGACCGGTCCCCCACCGTCACCGAACTCGCCGGCTGTCTGGGGGTGTCGGAGGAGGACGTCGTCGACGGCCTCGCGGTGGGGAACGCCTATACGGCCTCCTCGCTGGACTCCCCGGCGCTGGAGGAGGACGGCGGCGAGGGCTCCCTCGCGGACCGCCTGGGCTACGAGGACAGCGCCCTGGAGGGCGTCGAGTACCGCGAGTCGCTCAAGCCGCTGCTGGCCAAACTCCCGCCACGGGAGCGCCAGATCATCATGCTGCGGTTCTTCGCGAACATGACCCAGTCCCAGATCGGCGAGGAGGTCGGCATCTCCCAGATGCATGTCTCCCGGCTGCTCACCCGCACGCTGGCGCAGCTGCGCGAGGGCCTGATCGCCGAGGACTGAGTCCGGGGGACCGAGGAGGCGGGGACCGATTGCGGGGGACAGCAACAGCGATACGGAGGAGCGGACCGACCTTCACGCCGACAACTCCACACGGACCGTACGACGAGCCGCCGGGGCGGCCCCAAGACCGCCCCGGCGGCTCTGACATGTCCGGACTCGAACACCGAGCCGGAGGACACCGGGCCGAAGGGCCCGGAGGCCCCGGAAAACTACGAGAAGGCGAGCCACGCCACAGCGGCGACGACCACGACGGCGGCGACCACCCCGACGATCAGGCCGATCCGGGGCCCGGCCTGCGGCTGCGGCGCCGCCCTGCGCTGCTGCGGAGCGCCCTCGTCGACGAAGGCGCGGAACATCTGCGTGCTGCCCGCCGGGTCCTGGTGGCCTTCGGGACCCTGCGGTGCCTGGGGGTTGTGAGCCATGGTGCAGGACCCTAGCGAACCCGCCGCACGCCCGTCGCAGGACCTGCTCCCTTCTCCTTTCTTGAGGCTCCGCACACGGAACCTTTAGGGAAAGTTTGCCTCGCATGCCCGATATCAATTTGCGTGTGGCAACCAACCGATTCTATGGTTGCCCTAAGCAACAAAACGAGGAGGTGCAGATGGCCGCCCGCGCCCAGTACGAGGAACTGGCCCGGCAGATCAGCGCCTTCGGCGCCGTCAAGCGCGGCATGGCCCGCGGACTCCCCGCGGACTGCCCGCCCGCCTCGGCGGCCGTACTGACGCTGCTGCGGCAGCACGGGGAGCTGCGGACGAGCCAGCTGGCCGAGCTGATGGCCATCGACATGTCCGTCATGAGCCGCCACGTCGCCCACGTGGTCGACCTGGGCTGGGTCGAGCGCCATCCGGACCCGCTGGACGGCCGGTCCCGGCTGCTGTGCCTCAGCGAGCGGGGCCGGCGGCTGATGGACGAGCTCTCCGAGTACGTCGTCGTGACCCTGGAGGAGCACATGGGCGACTGGGGCGACGCGGACGTCGCCCAGCTCACCGCGCTGCTCCGGCGGCTCCGCGAGAGCTTCGGCGACTGCCGCGCCCGCACGCACCCGCACCAGTCACCGCGCCAACCCCACGAGACCACCACCGCACCAACGAAGTGAGAAGGACCCGCATGGCAAGCACCCGTCCCCACACGACCGGGCACGGGGCGTCGGGGAACACAGGCGGAGGGGCCAAGCACGCCGCACACGCCCACCACGGCCGGAACGGCCATGGCCCGCACGCCCCTTCCCCTTCCCCGCGACCGGACACCCCCCTGGAGGCACACGCGGACCCCGGCGGCACGGAGCCGATGACCCACCGGCAGATCCTGGAGGCGCTCTCCGGGCTGCTGCTCGGGATGTTCGTCGCCATCCTCTCGTCGACCATCGTCTCCACGGCGCTGCCGAAGATCATCTCCGATCTGCACGGCAGCCAGAGCAGCTACACCTGGGTCGTCACCGCCGCGCTGCTGGCCATGACCGCCTCCACCCCGCTGTGGGGCAAGCTGGCCGACCTCACCAGCAAGAAGCTGCTGGTGCAGAGCGCCCTGGTCCTCTTCGTGCTGGCCTCCGCCGGCGCCGGGCTCTCGCAGAGCGCCGGCATGCTGATCACCTTCCGGGTGTTCCAGGGCATAGGCATGGGCGGCCTCTCGGCGCTGGCCCAGATCATCATGGCCGCGATGATCTCCCCCCGGGAGCGCGGTCGGTACAGCGGCTATCTGGGCGCCACCTTCGCCCTCGCGACGGTCGGCGGCCCGCTGCTCGGCGGTGTGATCACCGACACCGACTGGCTCGGCTGGCGCTGGTGCTTCTACGTCGGCGTCCCGTTCGCCGTCATCGCGCTGATCGTGCTGCAGAAGACGCTGCACCTGCCCGTCGTCAAGCGGAACGTGAAGGTGGACTGGCTCGGCGCCTTCCTCATAGCCGCCGCCGCGTCCCTGCTGCTGATCTGGGTCACCTTCGCCGGGGACAAGTACGACTGGCTCTCCTGGCAGACCTACGTGATGGTCGTGGGCTCGGTGGCGCTCGGGGCGCTCTTCGTCCTCGTCGAGTCGCGGGCCGCGGAGCCGATCATCCCGCTGCGGCTGTTCCGCAACCGCACCATCACCCTCACCTCCATCGCCTCGCTGTTCGTCGGCATCGCGATGTTCGGCGCGACGGTGTTCCTCAGCCAGTACTTCCAGCTCGCGCGCGGCAAGACGCCGACCATGGCGGGCGTGATGACGATCCCGCTGATCTCGGGCCTGTTCGTCGCCACCACCATCTCCGGCCAGGTCATCACCCGTACCGGGCGCTGGAAGGCGTGGCTGCTGAGCGGCGCGGTGGCGACGGCCGCGGGCATGGGCCTGCTGGGCACCCTGCGCTACGACACCACGTACTGGCACGTGGCGATCTTCATGGTGCTGCTCGGGATCGGCGTCGGCATGATGATGCAGAACCTGGTGCTGGCCACCCAGAACCAGGTCACTCCGGAGGACCTCGGGGCCGCCAGCTCCACCGTCAACTTCTTCCGCTCCCTCGGCGGCGCGGTCGGCGTCTCGGCGCTCGGCGCCGTCCTCTCGCACCGCATCACGCACTACATGGCGGACGGCTTCGCCAGGATCGGCGTCAAGCCCTCGGGCGGCGCGACGGGCGGCGGCGGCAGCGCCCTGCCCGACCTCGACAAGCTGCCGCCCCCGGTCCGCACGGTGGTGGAGAGCTCGTACGGGCACGGCATCGGCGACATCTATCTGTACGCCGCTCCGGTGGGGCTGCTGGCGCTGATCGCGGTGCTGTTCATCAAGGAGGTCCCGCTGAAGACGCAGTCCGGCATCGAGCAGGGGACGGCGGCCGGGGCGCCCGCGCCCCCGGAGCCCGCACCGGTCCCGGCCTCGGGAGCAGCCTCGGGAGCGGTCGCCCCGGTCCCGGTCCCCGTGCGGACCGAGCAGCACGAGCCCGAGCCCTCGCCCGCGCGCGAGCCGCAGCCGGTCGCCGTGGGCGCGTACCCCGCGCAGCCGCGGGACGGGGAGCCGGAGCGGGACTCCGCACCCGCACCCGCACCCGCGCCTGCCCCGTCCGCCGTACCCACCGCCGCCACGGCGCCCGCCGCCACGCCCGCCGCTCCGGCGCCGACCGGCGGCGTCGAGATCCACGGCACCGTCCGGAACGCCGAGGGCATCGGCGTCCCCGGCGCCGCCATCACCCTGATCTCGCTCGGCGGGCGGCAGCTCGGCCGCGCCGTCTCGCACGGCGACGGCGGCTACGGCCTGCCCGCGCCCGGCGCGGGCTCCTACGTACTGATCGCCTCCGCCGACGGCCACCAGCCGCAGGCGTCCACGGTGGTGCTCGGCGACGAGCCGCTCGGCCACGACGTGCTGCTGTCCGGCACCAACGGGCTCGCGGGCGAGGTCCGCAACGCGGAGGACGGCACGCCGGTACACGGCGCCATGGTGGTCGTCACGGATGTGCGCGGCGAGGTCCTCGCCACCGGAGTCACCGGCACACAGGGCGAGTTCCGGTTCGACGAGCTGGCGGGCGGCACCTTCACGGTCGCCGTCAACGCCGCGGGCTTCCGGCCGCAGGCCATCCCGGTCGAGGTGCAGGGCCAGGGCGTCACCCGGCTGGATGTCGAACTCGCGGTCGGGGCACGGGTGTCCGGCACCATCCGGGCCGGCGCGGACCGTACGCCGCTGCCCGGCGCGCGGGTCACGCTGGTCGACGCGGCGGGCAACGTCGTGGCCACGTCCACCACCGGCGAGGACGGCGCGTACGCCTTCGCCGACCTGGACGCGGGCGACTACTCCGTGATCGCCAGCGGCTATCCGCCGGTGGCGGCGACGCTCCGGCTGACGGAGCCCGTCGCCGACGCGTACGACATCGAGCTGCACCACCCGGAGGAGTAGCGCTGCGAACGCAGCGCCACGGGGTGCGAGACCCCGGTGCCGCGGCGCGCGGGTCGAGCGGAGCGCGCGCCGCGGCACCGGTCGGGGAAGGGCCCCGGCGACCGCGGCCCGGAGTGCGGGCAGGGGACGGCCCGCCGCCACGGACGCCGGGGCCCGTCGTATCCGAACGGGCCGAAGGACCGACGAACCGACGAACCGACGGGCGCGCGGACGACGCCGTGTCCGGCAGATCGTGAACGACCGTGAACCACCTCGAACGACCGTGAACAACTAGGAGCGATGCGGAATGTCAGGCGTACGGGCACGGGTGCGGACCCGGGACGGCTGGGCCGTACGGCACGCCGTACTGACCGTGACGGACATGACGGGCACCCAGGTGCTGCGCGCCGAGGCCGACGAGGAGGGGAACGTCCGGACCACCGAGCCGCTGGACGCCGGCCCGTACACGGTCATCGCCACGGCCATCGGCTACGCCCCCGCGGCGTCCACGGCGCTGGTGACGGCGTCCGGCAGGGCGGACCTGGGCACGCTGGTGCTGGCGCGGCAGGGCGGCGTGGAGCTGCCGCCGCCGGGCCCGTGGACGATCGACCCGGCGCACTCCTCGGTCGCGGCCCGCGCCCAGCACCTGGGGATGACGAGCGTGCACGGGCGGTTCACCGAGTTCGACGGGCGGATCGAGATCGCCGAGGACCCGGAGAAGTCCCGGGTGGAGGCGCTGATCCAGGCCGCCAGCATCGACACCGGCAACGCGCAGCGCGACCAGCACCTGCGGTCGGCGGACTTCCTCGACACCGCCGAGCACCCGCACATCACCTACCGCGGCACCGGCGCCATCCCCCAGGGCCCGGACCGCTGGACGGTGCGCGGCGAACTCTCGCTGCACGGCGTGGTCCGCGAGGTGGACCTGGACCTGGGCTATCTGGGCACGGGCCCCGACCCCTGGGGCGGCGTGCGGGCCTCCTTCCGGGCGACGGCGGAGCTGCGCCGCGCCGACTTCGCGATGAACTACAACCAGATCGTCGCCGCCGGGATCGCCGCCGTCGGCACCACACTCAAGGTCGAGCTGGACATTCAGGCGGTGCAGGGCGAGACGGTTCCGCCGCTCGGCTGAGCGCGGCGATGCCGTCGAGCACGCACGCCAGCGCGACGGCGAACTCCCCCTCCCCCGGGTCCTCCC
>NZ_JAAKZZ010000199.1 GCF_011045075.1 Streptomyces boncukensis | reverse complement strand
GCACGCACCGGGACGAAGTCGGGCACGGGCGCGACCCCGGGCGCGCGGACATCACGCGCATGCGGGGGAGGGGACCGGAACGGGGACCGGGAACGGAATCGGGACACGACGCTCACCACCAGCCATCAGCACGGGCACGAGCGGCTGCTCGTGCGCGACCGCCGCCGCGGTACGCGGCGGCCTGCCACGGCCAAGGTGCCCGCTCCCGCCGCATTCCGCAGGAGCCGGTGGAAAACCGGGGATAACTCACCGGTTGTGGACAACTCCGCCACCCGTACGAGGGATTCGTCCCGCATACGGGGGCGCCTTCGGGGAAACCGCGAGCGCGCCGTCACGGCAGTGCGCCCCGCTTCTACGGGAGGGCGATCCCCGGGTCCTGCCCGCCCAGCGCCCGGCCGCAGCCGCAGGTCCGCTCCGCGTTCGCCGGCAGCTTGGCCACCGCGTCGAAGAGGACCTGGCGCAGCCGTCCGACGTTCTCGCCGAAGACCCGCAGTACCTCCTCATGGGAGACGCCCTCGCCGGTCTCGGCTCCGGCGTCCAGGTCGGTCACGAGGGCGAGTGACGAATAGCACAGCTCCAGCTCGCGGGCGAGCACGGCCTCCGGGTGCCCGGTCATACCGACCACCGCCCAGCCCTGCTCGGCGTGCCAGCGGGACTCGGCGCGGGTGGAGAAGCGGGGCCCCTCGACCACACACATCGTGCCGCCGTCCACCGGCTCCCAGCCGAACCCCCGGGCCGCCTTGAGCGACGCCTGCCGCCCCGTCTCGCAGTACGGGTCGGCGAAGGTCACGTGGATGATGTGGGGCACGGAGCCGTCGGGGAGCGGCTCGCCGTCGAAGTACGTCTGCCGCCGCCCCTTCGTGCGGTCGACGAGCTGGTCGGGCACGAGCAGGGTGCCCGGACCGTACTTGGGCTGGAGCCCGCCCACCGCGCAGGGCGCGATGACCTGCCGTACGCCGACGGAGCGGAGCGCCCACAGGTTCGCGCGGTAGTTGATGCGGTGCGGCGGGAGGTGGTGGCGACGGCCGTGCCGGGGCACGAAGGCGACCCGTCGCCCGGCGGTCTCGCCCAGGAAGAGGGAGTCGCTCGGCGGGCCGTAGGGGGTCTCGACGGAGACTTCGGTCACATCGTCGAGGAACGAGTAGAAGCCGGAGCCGCCGATGACGCCGATCTCTGCCTGTTCGACCTGTCCGTTCATGCGCTCACCCTACGGGGTGCGCGCTGCCGGGCACACGGTCAGGCGGCTGAACTGCCTGCCTTCGACGTGCTCTTGCCTGTGCTCGTGCCGGACGAACCGGAGGAGCTGCCCGAGCCGGACGACTTCGCGTCCGACGAGGAGGACGACGCGGAAGAGGACGACGAGGAGTCCGAGGACGACGCCGAAGAGGAGCCCTCGGAAGAGGAGCTGTCGGACGAGGACCCGCCCTCGCTGCCGCCGTTCTTCGACGCGGCGCTGCTGGAGGACGTGCTACGGCTGTCGTTGCGGTAGAAGCCGGAGCCCTTGAAGACGATGCCGACGGCGGAGAAGACCTTCTTCAGGCGGCCCTCGCAGGAGGGGCACTCGGTCAGCGAGTCGTCCGTGAACTTCTGCACCACTTCGAGGCCCTCGCCGCACTCGGTGCACTGGTACTGGTAGGTCGGCACGTTCTTCCTCCTGGCACTCTCACTCGATGAGTGCTAACGACGCTCCATAGTGCAGTATTCCCGCGCGTCAGTCCACCGCTGCGGCCTCGCGGTGACCCAGCCCACGTGCTGCCACCCGGCCGTTCGACGGCGGGGTGAGCGCCCCCCGGAAGATCAGGAGAACGGCCAGCGCCAGGCCGGTGCCCAGCAGCGGCGTCAGGAAGCCCGCCTCGGCGCCCGCCCCGTCCGCCAGCTGGCCGGCCACCGTGGACCCGGTCGCCTGGCCCAGCGAGATGGATCCCGTCAGCCAGGTGAACGCCTCTGTGCGGGAGGCCGCCGGGACCAGCGTCTCGGTCAGGGTGAAGCAGGTGATCATGCACGGGGCGACGCACAGCCCGGTCAGCGTCCCGAGGGCACCCAGCAGCAACGCCCACGGGCCCAGCTGGGCCGCTGTCGCCAGCGAGGCGGTGGCCAGGACCAGCACCGGGTAGCCGGTCAGCAGCCGCCGCTGCGGCGCGCGCTTCCACCGGATGACGCCCACGGCGACGGCGGCCAGCATGTTGCCGCCCGCGAAGGCGCCGTACATGACGCCGTTGACGCCCGGCTGCCCGATCGAGTCGGTGAACGCGGTCAGCGACACCTGCATGCCGCCGAAGACCGTCCCGATGCCGAGCATCCCGGCGATCAGCACCCGCAGGCCGGGGAGGGCCAGTACGGAGGTCGGGGACGCGCCCTCCCGCTTCGCCGTACGGCCGGCGGCCCGCCTGCCGCTCGGCTCCGGCTGGGTGCGCCGCTGGGCCGCGAAGACGAGGCAGCCGACCAGCGAGACGGACGCCTCGGCGACCAGTCCGGCCGCCGGGTGCACGCCCGTGCACAGCGCGGTGGCCAGCACCGGCCCGACGACGAAGGTGAACTCGTCCGTGACCGACTCGAAGGCCGCCGCGGTCGTCATCAGCGGCGACCGGTCCAGCCGTGCCGCCCAGCGGGCCCGCACCATGGGGCTGATCTGCGGTGTGGTCGCCCCGGCCGGTACGGCGGCGAGGAAGAGGGTCCACAGAGGCGCGTCGAGCAGGGCCACCGCGGTCAGGGTGCCGACCGCCACGGCGTGCAGGAGCACGCCGGGCACCAGGACGGCGGCCTGTCCGAACCGGTCGGCGAGCCTGCCGCTCTGCGGAGTGATGAGCGCCATGGACACGCCCGCCGTGGCCGAGACGGCGCCCGCCAGGCCGAAGGAGCCGGTGGTGTGCTCGACCAGCAGCACGATGCTGATGGTGAGCATCGCGTAGGGCTGCCGTGCCAGGAAGCCGGGCAGCAGGAAGGACCACGCGCCTTCCGTACGCAGCAGCTGTCCGTATCCGGCACGCTGTCGTGCCGTGCTTGTGGCCGGGGATGTCACGGCCGGGCCTTTCTGCCGCCTGGTAGCGCACGGACGGGGACACCGAGTGCGGTGCTCGTCACGCGCGCCGAGAGCTGTCCTCTCGCGCTGGACCGGGGTAGATACCCGGTCCGGAGAGGTGCGGTCCGGACCGTGGCCGCCGAGCGGTCGCGCCAGCTCTGCATCAGGCAGAGTCGGGGGTTGCCATTCCGCACCGAGGATAACCGCTGACCGGACGGGCGCTAGCGCCCCGCCGCCGTACTGCCTCCGGTCCCCAGCCAGCCGGCGAGCTTGCCGCCCCGTCCGACCGCGAGCAGCCGCCGCTCCGCCGCGTCCCGCACCTCGTCCGTCGCGACGACCAGCAGCTCGTCCCCGTGCCGCAGGACCGTCGTGGGCAGCGGGACGAAGCTGGCGCCGTCCCGTACGACGAGGGTGACAGCGGCTCCCGGGGGCAGCCGCAGCTCGGTCACCTCGACACCGTGCATCTGCGAGGCGTCCGGAATGGAGACGGACAGCAGATGGCCGCGCAGCCGCTCCAGGGGCGCCGACTCGATGTCGAGGTCCTCGGCCCCGGAGGGGTCGCCCAGCCGCAGCGTGCGCGCCAGCCAGGGCAGCGTGGGGCCCTGGACCGCGGTGAAGACGACGACCAGGACGAAGACGATGTTGAAGATCCGCTGGCTGCCCTCCACGTCCGCCACCATCGGAATGGTCGCCAGCACGATGGGCACGGCCCCGCGCAGCCCCGCCCACGACAGCAGCGCCTTGTCCCGGGCGCGCAGGGGGAACGGCTGCAGGCACAGCAGAACGGACAGCGGGCGGGCCAGCAGGGAGAGCGCCAGCCCGATGACCATGGCGGGCCAGAAGTCCTTCAACAGCTCATGCGGCGTCACCAGCAGCCCCAGCAGCACGAACAGCCCGATCTGCGCTATCCAGGCCATGCCGTCCGCGAAGCCGCGTACGGCCGGCCGGTGCGGCAGCTTGCCGTTGCCGAGGATCAGCGCGGCGACGTAGACGGCCAGGAAGCCGGAGCCGTACGCCAGCGCCCCTCCGGCGTACGCCAGAACGCACAGCGCCAGCACGGCGATCGGATACAGCCCGGAGGCGGGCAGTGCGACGCGCCGCAGTCCGAGCTCGCCGAGCTTGCCGACGACCAGCCCGGCCAGCAGCCCGATGGCCAGCTGCAGCGCGATCTCGCCCAGCAGCAGATACCAGGGGCTCTGCGTGCCGTCGCCGAGCTCGGAGAAGGTGACGACCAGCAGCACGACGGGTGCGTCGTTGAAACCGGACTCCGCCTCCAGCACGCCGGACAGCCGCTTGGGCAGCGGAACACGGCGCAGGACGGAGAAGACGGCCGCCGCGTCCGTGGAGGACACCACGGCGCCCATGAGCAGCGCCGCCTGCCACTCCAGCCCGACGAGGTAGTGCGCGGCCAGCGCGGTGACCGCGACGCTCACCCCGACCCCGAACGTCGACAGGACGGCCGCCGCGGGGACGGCGGGGCGGATGTCGCTCCACCGCGTGCTGAGCCCGCCCTCGGCGAGGATCACGACGAGCGCGGCGTACCCCAGGACCTGGGTCAGCTCCGCGTCGCTGAAGCTGAAACCGATGCCGTCCTGCCCTATGGCGATCCCTATGGCCAGATAGGCCAGCAGGCTGGGCAGGCCGGTGCGCGAGGAGAGGCGGACGGCGGCGACGGACACGAGCAGGACGAGCGCGCTGAACAGCAGTAGTTGGTTGAGGCTGTCGACAGTCAGGGGACGGTCCTCTCTCCCGGGGGCAGCTGGCTTCGGATCGCCTTGTCTTCCGTGCTGTCCTGACGTGCTCCTGACGCTGTGCTGACGGTTTCTTAACGCTCTCGGGGCGGCACGGCCCCGGCCTCGGGCGGTGCCGTCGGCTCGCTAATTCGTTTGGGTAGCTAACAATTTACCATTGCTTGAAGATGGCGCCCGGTGCGGGGCCGCGGCTCAGGGCCCCGCGGCGGCGCGACCGAGCGGTGAGGAAGACTGGGTGCCGGCGCGACGGGGGCGCACGGGAGGCCGGGGCGGGCGGAGTCGGAGACTCGCTGTCCGGAGGCACCGGGACTCCGCCTATGGTTGCTCCAGCACGGACCGCTGGTGTCCGGCCCTCCGAAGCTCTAGGTCCACCCTGCCCCGCGAAGGACAGCGATGCCCGCCAAGAAGACCTCGCGACGCGCCCGTCTGATCGTGATCGCAGTCGTGCTGCTGCTCTTGGCCGGACTCGGCGTCGGCGCGTACTGGAGCGTCAGTACCGTCCGCGACTCGTTCCCGCAGACCACGGGGACACTCAAGATCAAGGGCCTGGAGGCACCCGTCACCGTCAAGCGGGACGGCAAGGGCATCCCGCAGCTGTACGCGGACGGCGCGCAGGACCTCTTCCTGGCCCAGGGCTATGTGCAGGCGCAGGACCGCTTCTGGGAGATGGACGTGCGCCGGCACATGACGGCCGGGCGGCTGTCGGAGATGTTCGGCAGCGGTCAGGTCAAGACCGACGCGTTCCTGCGCACCCTCGGCTGGCGCGAGGTTGCCAAGAAGGAGTACGCGCAGCTCGCCAAGGACACCAAGGAGTACCTCAAGGCGTACTCGGCCGGAGTCAACGCCTATCTGAAGGACCACAAGGGCGCGGCGGCCTCCGTCGAGTACAAGATGCTCGACCTGGACGGCAAGGACTACCGCCCGCAGCCCTGGTCCCCCGTGGACTCCGTCGCCTGGCTGAAGGCGATGGCCTGGGACCTGCGCGGCAACATGTCCGACGAGATCGACCGGGCGCTCATGTCGAGCCGCCTCAGCAAGAAGCAGATCGAGGAGCTCTACCCGCCGTATCCGGCGTCCCGCAACAAGCCCATCCTCGAAGACGGTTCGGTCGACCCCCTCACCAAGAAGTTCGACCCGGACGGCACGACCGGCGCCAGCGCCCCCGGCACGGGCGGCGGCACGGATGCGAGTACCGGCACCGGCACCGGGACGGGAACGGGCTCCGGCACGGGCACCGGAGCGGGCTCAGGCGCCGGAACGGAAGCGGGGAGCGGCTCGGGGTCCTCCGACGCCCAGCAGGCCGTCCAGGGGGCCGGCACGCAGCTCGGGGCGGTTGCCGCCAAGCTGGACGGCATCCCCGGCCTGCTCGGCCCGAACGGCAGCGGCATCGGATCCAACTCGTGGGTGGTGTCGGGCAAGTACACGACCACCGGCAAGCCGCTGCTCGCCAACGACCCGCACCTCGCGCCCCAGCTGCCGTCCGTCTGGTACCAGATGGGCCTGCACTGCCGCACGGTCGACCGCGGCTGCCCGTACGACGTGTCCGGGTTCACCTTCTCCGGCATGCCCGGCGTCGTCATCGGCCACAATCAGGACATCTCCTGGGGCATGACCAACCTGGGCGCGGACGTGACGGACCTGTATCTGGAGAAGGTGCGGGACGGGAAGTACCTCTACGACGGCAAGGAGGTGCCGTACCGCACCCGCCAGGAGACCATCAAGGTCGCGGGCGGCAAGGACCGCAGGATCACGGTGCGCGAGACCAACAACGGCCCGATCATCTCCGACCGGGACAAGGAACTGCGCAAGGTGGGCGACGAGGCGCCCGTCGGCAACGTGGCCCCGGACCGCGGCGACGGCTACGCCGTCTCGCTCCGCTGGACCGCCCTGGAGCCCTCACGCACGATGGACGCCGTTTTCGAGCTGAACCAGGCGCGGAACTTCAAGGAGTTCCGCAAGGCGGCGCGCGACTTCGCCGTCCCCTCGCAGAACCTCGTCTACGCCGACGTCAAGGGCAACATCGGCTACCAGGCGCCCGGCCGGATCCCGGTGCGCGGCGCGGGCGACGGCCGCTACCCGGCGCCCGGATGGGACAAGCGCTACCGCTGGAAGGGATACATTCCGCAGCGCGCCCTGCCGTGGGAGTACAACCCCTCGCGCGGCTACATCGTCACCGCTAACCAGGCCGTCATCGACAAGAAGAAGTACCCGTACCTGCTGACGGACGACTGGGGATACGGGACGCGCAGTCAGCGGATCAACGACCTCATCCGGTCCAAGACCAAGGACGGCGGAAAGATCTCCATGGGCGACATGGAGACCATGCAGATGGACAACAGCAGCGAGATCGCCAAACTGCTGGTGCCGTATCTGCTGAAGATCGACATCAAGGACTCCTACGTACGGGAGGCCCAGGACCTGCTGGAGGGCTGGGACTACACGCAGGACTCCGACTCGGCGCCCGCGGCCTACTTCAACGCTGTCTGGCGCAACCTGCTGAAGCTCGCCTTCGGCAACAAGCTCCCCAAGGAACTGCGCGTCAAGGGCGAGTGCCTCAACGTCCGCCCCGCCGACGACTCGGGTCCGATCGACGACCTGAGCGGCAAGGACCGCACGGTGCGCGAGTGCGGCAAGCGGGACGGCGACGCGGCCCAGCCGGACGGCGGGGACCGCTGGTTCGAGGTGGTGCGCAAGCTGCTCAAGGAGCCGGACAGCGAGTGGTGGAAGACCCAGGGCACCGCGCAGCGCCGGGGCGACAAGAACCGCGGCGAACTGCTGCGGCACGCCATGAAGGACGCCCGCTGGGAGCTGACGGCCAAGCTCGGCAAGGACATCAACACCTGGAGCTGGGGCAGGCTGCACCGGCTGACGCTGAAGAACCAGACCCTGGGGACCGAGGGGCCGGGCCTCGTGCAGTGGATGCTCAACCGCGGCCCCTGGAACCTCAGCGGCGGCGAGGCGGCGGTCAACGCCACCGGGTGGAACGCGGCCGGCGGCTACGACGTCACCTGGGTGCCGTCCATGCGGATGGTGGTCAACCTGGACGACTTCGACAAGTCCCGCTGGATCAACCTCACCGGCGCCTCCGGGCACGCGTACCACAAGAACTACACCGACCAGACCGGCAAGTGGGCGAGGGGCGAACTGCTGCCCTGGGCGTTCCACGAGAAGGCGGTCTCCAAGGCGACGGACGACCAGATGGCGCTGACGCCGCAGCGCGACTAGGCCGCTGACGCCGAACGCCGGACAGGGCCCGCCCCCCCCGGAGGGGGCGGGGTGCGCCGCTCAGCCCGGGAAGCGCAGGGCGCCGCCCGGAGTGACCGCGGCGTCGACCGCCCAGTCGTGCGCCTCGTCGGGAACCCGCTCGACCACCTCGGTGTCGTAGAGCACGACGATCCGTGCCGGGTGCGCGCCGGAGGCGGCTGTCCGGGCCAGCGCGCGGTCGTACGAGCCGCCGCCGCGGCCCAGCCGCAGCCCCCGCCCGTCGACCGCCAGGCCGGGAAGGAGTACGGCGTCCACGCGTACCACCGCGTCCGCGCCCTCCCGGGGGCCGGACGGCTCGCGCAGCCCGCGCCCCGCCGCCACGAGCGCCTCGTCGCCCTCGTACGCGCACCAGTCGAGGTCGTTGTCGGACAGCAGCACCGGCAGCAGTACGCGCACGCCTCGGGCGCGCAGGGCCCGCAGCAGCGGTCCGGTGCCGGGCTCCGAGCCGACCGACACATAGGCGGCCACGGACGCCGCCCGCGCCAGCTCGGGCAGCTCCAGGGCGTGTGCGCACAGCGCGTCGGCGGCCTTCCGCCGGTCCTCGGCGGTCATGCGGGCGCGTGCCGCGAGGACCTCCCGGCGGAGCTCCCTCTTCGCGGCACGTTCACTCATTGTTTTCACTCATACTCGCGCGGAAATCCTTCCCATGTCGCCATACCGCAACAAACACAGCGGATACTTATGATCCAGATAAAGTCACCGGCTATGGTGCGGAACATGACTCACACCCCTACTCGGATCAGCAAGGCTGTCATTCCCGCCGCGGGCCTCGGCACCCGCTTTCTGCCCGCCACAAAGGCCACACCCAAGGAGATGCTCCCGGTCGTTGACAAGCCGGCGATCCAGTATGTGGTCGAGGAGGCTGTGACAGCGGGCCTCCCGGACGTCCTGATGGTCACCGGCCGGAACAAGCGGCCGCTGGAGGACCACTTCGACCGGAACTACGAGCTGGAGCAGGTCCTGCGGGACAAGGGCGACGAGGCCAAGCTCGCCAAGGTCGAGGAGTCCACCTCCCTGGCCACCATGCACTATGTGCGCCAGGGCGACCCCAGGGGGCTCGGTCACGCGGTGCTGTGCGCCGCGCCGCACGTCGGCGACCAGCCGTTCGCCGTGCTGCTCGGTGACGACCTGATCGACCCGCGCGACCCGCTGCTCGCCCGTATGATCGAGGTGCAGCAGGAGCACGGCGGCAGCGTGATCGCGCTGATGGAGGTCGACCCGGGCAGCATCCACCTCTACGGCGCCGCAGCCCCGCACCCCACCGCCGAGGAGGACGTGGTGCGCGTCTCCGACCTGGTGGAGAAGCCGTCCGCCGCGGAGGCGCCGAGCAATCTGGCCATCATCGGCCGCTATGTGCTCGACCCCGGCATCTTCGAGGTGCTGCGCAAGACGGAGCCGGGCCGCGGCGGGGAGATCCAGCTCACCGACGCGCTGCAGGCCCTCGCCGCGAACCCGTCCCTCGGCGGCCCCGTGCACGGCGTCGTCTTCCGGGGCAGGCGCTACGACACCGGCGACCGCGGGGACTATCTGCGGGCCATTGTCAGGCTCGCGTGCGAACGTGAAGACCTGGGCCCGGACTTCCAGGCATGGCTGCGCAGTTACGTCAGCGAGGAGATGTAAGTCTTGAGTGAGACCTGGTCGGTCGACGAGCATCTGGCGGACATCCTCCGCGCCGTCCGCCCTCTGGAGCCCATCGACCTGCGGCTCCTGGAGGCGCAGGGCTGCGTCCTCGTCGAGGACGTCACCGTGCCGGCGGCGCTCCCGCCCTTCGACAACAGCTCCATGGACGGTTACGCCGTCCGGACGGCCGATGTCGAGGGCTCCAGCGAGGAGTTCCCCGCGGTGCTCAGCGTCGTCGGGGACGTCGCCGCGGGCAGCGGCGAGCTCCCCCGGGTCGACCCCGGCCAGGCAGCCCGCATCATGACCGGTGCCCCGCTCCCGCCCGGTGCCGAGGCCGTCGTCCCTGTCGAGTGGACCGACGGCGGCACGGGCGGGGGGCCCGCCGACTCGATGGCCGCCCACAGCGCCGCGCCGGAGGGCGGTACGGGCGAGGTGCGCGTGCACCGGCCCGTCGCATCGCGTGCGCATGTCCGCGCCAAGGGCAGTGACGTACGGGCGGGTGCCGTCGCGCTCACCGCGGGCACGGTCCTGGGGCCGTCGCAGATCGGACTGCTGGCAGCGATCGGACGCGGCACCGTCACGGTCCGTCCGCGCCCCCGGGTCGTGGTGCTCTCCACGGGCAGCGAGCTGGTGCCGCCCGACGAGCCCCTGGGACCCGGCCAGATCCACGATTCCAACAGCTATGTGCTGACCGCCGCCGCGCGGGCGGCCGGCGCCATTCCGTACCGCGTCGGGGCCGTGTCCGACGACCCGGACACGCTCCGTGCGTCCCTGGAGGACCAGCTCATCCGCGCCGACCTGGTCGTCACCAGCGGCGGCGTCAGCGTGGGCGCCTACGACGTGGTGAAGGAGGCGCTCTCCCGGAGCGACCTGGCGGACGACGGCGGCGGTGTGGAGTTCCGC
Source organism: Streptomyces boncukensis (assembly GCF_011045075.1). Classification (GTDB taxonomy): domain Bacteria; phylum Actinomycetota; class Actinomycetes; order Streptomycetales; family Streptomycetaceae; genus Streptomyces; species Streptomyces boncukensis. Next base: position 1,670 of record NZ_JAAKZZ010000199.1, on the reverse strand, counting down.
CGCCTCGCCATGCAGCCCGGCAAGCCGCAGGGCTTCGGGCTCATCGGCCCCGACCGCACGCCCATCCTCACTCTGCCGGGCAACCCGGTCAGCGCCTATGTCTCCTTCGAGCTGTTCGTCCGCCCGGCGCTGCGCACCCTGATGGGTCTGGAGCCCGTTCGGCGGCAGGCCGTCTCCGCCCGCCTGGAGGCCGACGGCGCGCTGTCCTCGCCCGACGGCAAACGGCAGTTCCTGCGCGGCCACTACGCACCGCCCAAGACGTCCGGAGGGACGGCGGGCGACTCCCTGGGCACCGTGCGCCCGGTCGGCGGCGCCTCGTCCCATCTGATCGCCTCGCTCGCGCAGGCCAACGCCCTGATCGAGGTCCCCGAGATGACGACCAGAACCGAGCCCGGTGAAGACGTCACCGTCATCCCGCTGGACTGACAGCGCGGTCCCGGACGCCGGATTCCCGGGTGCACGACCGTGCCGCGCGGGCTGCCGGTACCGTGTCGGGGCACAGCGAGGCACCGGGAGAAGCATGAGCAGCGGCGAGCAACAGCACCTCACCCATGTGGACGCGGCGGGTGCGGCGCGCATGGTCGACGTCTCCGCCAAGGACGTCACGGCCCGGACGGCGCGTGCCACCGGGCGTGTACTGGTCTCGCCCCAGGTGGTCCACCTGCTGCGGGGCGAGGGCGTCCCCAAGGGCGACGCCCTGTCCGTCGCCCGTGTCGCCGGAATCATGGGCGCCAAGAAGACACCGGAACTGATCCCCCTGTGCCACCCGCTGGCCGTCTCCGGCGTGACGGTCGAACTGAGCGTCACCGACGACGCCGTACGGATCGCCGCCCAGGTGAAGACGACGGACCGTACGGGCGTCGAAATGGAGGCGCTCACGGCGGTTGCGGTCGCCGGGCTGACGGTCGTGGACATGGTGAAGGCGGTCGACAAGGCGGCCACCGTCACGGACGTCAGGGTGGAGGAGAAGTCGGGCGGCAAGTCGGGGGAGTGGCGGCGGCAAGGGGAGCCGGAATGAGCACGAGCGGCGACGCGGGCGGCGCGGCAGGCGCGGGCGGTGCGGAAGGCGGGGGCGGCGTGGCAGGCGGGGACGGCACGAGCGGCGCGAACAGCGCGGGCCCTGTGGACGGTGCGCCGGTGCGGGCCGTGCGGGCCGTTCGGTATCGCGCGCTCGCCGTGACGGCCTCCAACCGCGCCGCCGCCGGCGTCTACGCCGACCGGGGCGGGCCGCTGCTCGTCGACGGCCTGTCCGCGATGGGGTTCGCGGCGGAGGGGCCGGTCGTCGTCCCGGATGGTGAACCGGTTGAGCAGGCGCTGCGGGACGCGGTCGCGCAGGGCTACGACGCCGTGGTGACGACCGGAGGAACCGGCATCTCGCCCACGGACCGCACCCCGGAGATGACCCGGCGCGTCCTCGACTACGAGGTGCCGGGGATCGCGGAGGCCGTTCGCGCGGAGGGGCTGGCGAAGGTCCCCACGGCAGCGCTCTCCCGTGGCACGGCGGGGGTCGCCGGGCGCACCCTGGTGGTGAACCTGCCGGGCTCCTCCGGCGGCGTACGGGACGGGCTGGCGGTGCTCGGTCGTCTGCTGACGCACGCCGTCGACCAGATCCACGGCGGGGACCACGTGGAGCACTCCGCGGAGCACCCCGTGGGCGCCCCCGCCACCCC
>NZ_JAAKZZ010000198.1 GCF_011045075.1 Streptomyces boncukensis | reverse complement strand
AACAGCCCCGAGAGAGGAAACACATGCTCCGCCGGACACCGCCTAGCACCGGCCGTCCGACTCCCCCAGGCCGGTGCCGGCGCCGGCCGTCCGGCTCACGATGTCCGGCACGCAGCGCGCGTCGTCGAGCTGGTAGCCGTAGGGGATGTCGACGCTGGTGGTGGACTCGGGGTCGGGCCCGGCCGGGTTGGTCTTGTCACCCGGCGTGGACCAGGTCAGGTTGTCGTAGACGTTGCCGCTGACCTCCCAGTACCCGGCCTCGTTGGTGTAGAAGGTGCCGAGGACGTTGCGGGAGTCCTGGAAGTAGTTGCTGTCCACCTTGGCGCGGGCGCCGGCCCGGGAGTTGATGCCGGACTCGTGGACGTCCACGTAGTGGTTGTTGTACATGTGGGCCTCGCCGCCGCGCAGCAGCGGGGTGCGGGAGTCGATGTTCCGGTACAGGTTGTGGTGGTACGTGAGGTACCCGTTGGAGCGGTCGCTCTCGCTGGATCCGACCAGCCCGCCGCGGCCGGAGTCGCGCAGCACGCTGTAGGACAGCGTCACATAGCGGGTGTTGTTCTTCAGGTCGAAGAGGCCGTCGTACCCCTCGTCCTCGCCGCCCGAGGCGCGCAGGGTGGTGTGGTCGACCCAGACGTTGCTGACGTCCTTCTCCATCCCGATCGCGTCCCCGCCGTTGGAAGTGGGAGAGCCCGACTTCCGGACGTTCTGGACGGTCACGTTCCGGATGATGATGTTCCGGGACTCGCGGATATGGATGCCCACCTGGTCGAAGACGGCGCCGCCGCCGACTCCGATGATCGTGACGTTGCTGATCCGCTTGAGCTCGATCTTGTCCTCGGCGGTGTCGCAGCTGTCGCCCGAGACCTTGCTGGTGTTGCCGTGGTTGACGGTCCCCTCGACCTCGATGGTGAGCGGGGTGTCGGTGCCCGCCCGGCTGCACAGGGCCTGGTGGATCTGGGTCCCCGTGCCCGCGCGGACCGTCGCGCCGCCCTCGCCGCCGGTGGTCCCGCCGTTCTCGGTCGCGTAGCCGCTCGCGGTACCGGCCGCCGCCGACGCCGAGGGCGCCGGGGACGCCGGGGAGGCCGCCGACGCCGGGGGCGCCGGGGCTGTCGACAGGGCCGCGCCGGCCGTGCACGCGACGGCCAGCGCGGCCGCGGCCGCCAGGGTGCGTCGCTGTGGGACTGATCGTGTCATCTCGTCTTCTCCTCCTGCGCCTTCGAAGGCTGGAGCGTGGTGCTGTCGCACCCGGTGGTTGCTCCTTGGTTGCCTCGGAGGGCGCGGAGGTTGCCGGTGATGGTCAGCCGCGCTGCCCGGCCTCGTCCGGCCGCAGGGCGTCGAGGATGAGGGTGAGGCCGTAGCCGAACTCGGCGGTGTGGTCGTAGCCGGGCTTGAGGGCGTGCTCGGTGACGAGTTCGGCGAGATGGGGGTAGGTGTCGGCGGGCAGCTCGCGCAGGATGGCGTCCGCGACCTCCTCCAGCTCCGCCGCGCCGGTGAACGGCAGGCTCAGCTCCTGGAGCACGGAGCCGTACAGATAGCTGTCGATGAGGGAGACGGCGTGCGCGGCCATCGGGACGGAGAACCCGCCGGCCCGCAGCGCGCCGAGGACGGCGTCGTGGTGGCGCAGCGTCGCCGGGCCCGGCCGGCTCCGGGAGTCCATCAGGGAGACCGCCCACGGGTGGCGCCGGAGCACGGCGCGCGCCGAGGCCGCGCGGTGGCGCATGGCGCTCTTCCAGTCCGCCCCGTGCGGCGGCAGGTCGATCTCGGCGAACACCGCGTCCACCATGCCGTCGAGGATGTCCTCCCGGCCTGCGACGTGGTGGTAGAGCGACATCGCCTCGACGCCCAGCGGCCCGGCGATGGCCCGCATGGTCAGGGCGGCCGTCCCCTTCTCGTCCGCCACCGCCATCGCCGCGCGGATCACCCGCTCGCGGCTGAGCGGCGCGCGGGCCTGCGTCCCGCGCCGTCCCCGGCCCTCCGTTCCCATCGGCCCCTCCTCTGCCCTTCGCTTGACCGCCTTACGGTATAAGGCTAGCTTGCCTTACAGCATAAGGCAGCCATCGCGGCGAAGGGCGGCACCATGGGCACGGAGCGTGTGCAGAAGGTCTGCGTCATCGGGGCGTCGGGCAAGCTCGGGCAGTACCTGGTCCGGCACGCCCTGGACCGCGGCTACGAGGTGGTCGGGGTGTGCCGGGAGCGCAGCGTGCCGAAACTGGCCGCGCTCGCGGACCGGATCACGCTCGTGCCCGGCCCCACGAACGACCCGGAGGTGATCCGGCGGGCGGTCGCCGGGTGCGACGCGGTGCTGACGGTGCTGGTGCCCTGGGGCGTGCAGCAGTACGCGTCGGGCACCGCGCAGGCCGTGCTCGACCACGCGCGGCCGGGCGCGCGGCTGGTCTTCTCCTGCGGCTGGCACATCTCCCGCGACGGCAGGGACACCTACACGCGGACGTTCCGGGCGGGCCTCCGGATCGCCGCACTGCTGGGCAGGCTCCTGCGCTATGTCGAGATCGACGACCAGGTGGAGGCGTGCCGCCGGGTGTTCGCCAGCGGCACCCGCTGGACCGTGGTGCGCGGCAGCACCCTGGAGGAGGGCGAGAGCCAGGGCCTGCCCGTGTGGAGCCGGCACGTGGGGGACCCGGTGCTGGCCAGCGACCGGACCCGCCGTGTGGACTTCGCGCTGTTCATGGTCGAAGCGCTGGCCGACGACTCGCTGATCCAGGAGGCCCCCGCGATTGTCGGGTGCCGCACTCCGAGCGCCCTCGCACACGCCTAGCGCCGTGGCTGCGCGCAAAGCACAGCCAGGGGCAGCCCCTGCCCGGAAACAACGGCAAGCAGGCCCCGTACTCCTCGGGACGCCTGTGGTGGGGGCGATAGGGGTTGTTCGCGGGTGTCGGCGGGCCGGAACATCTCAGTGGCCGCTTCATCGATTCCGGTCCGCTGACACGAAGGGTTCCGCCAGGATGACAGGCGAGTGCGCAGGACCGAATGCCGGAAACGGGAAGTTTCATCTTGCACATACCGAGGGATCGGCCGATTTCCCCTTTCCACAGGCGCATTCTCCAGGACGGCTGTGCTATCCCGGCCCCGAGGGCACCTTCACCGAAGCGGCCCTGCGCGCCCTGCCGGGGTCCGACGCGTACGAACTGGTCCCCGTCCCCTCGATCCCGGCCACCCTCGGGTCCGTCAGGGCCCGGGAGGCCGAGGCCGCGTTCGTCCCCATCGAGAACTCCGTCGAGGGCGGGGTGACCGCGACGCTCGACGAACTCGCCGCGCACCAGCCGCTGATGATCCGCCGGGAGGCGATGCAGCCCCTCACCTTCGCGCTGCTGGTCCGGGACGGAACCCGGCTGGAGGACGTGAAGACCGTGACGGGGCACCCCGCAGCGCTCCCCCAGGTGCGCGGCTGGCTCGCCGCCCGGCTGCCGCACGCCGAGTGGGAGTCGGCGCCGTCCACCGCGGACGGCGCGCGGCTCGTCCAGGAGGGCCGCTGCGACGGCGCGTTCGCCGGGGAGTTCACCGCGTCCCGGTACGGGCTCGCGCCGGCGGCCCGCGGCATCCACGAGGTGGCGAACGCACAGGCCAGGTTCGTCCTGGTCGGCCGGCCCGCGCCGCCCGCACCGCCCACGGGGCGCGACAAGACCTCGCTGGTGGTGTGGCTGGACGACGACCGGCCGGGCGCCCTGTTGCAGCTGCTCCAGGAGTTCTCGACGCGCGGCGTGAACATCGTGCGCATCGAGTCCCGGCCGACCGGCGCGGGCCTGGGCCGGTACAGCTTCTCGGTCGACTGCGAGGGGCACATCGCGGAGCGGCGGGTCGGCGAGGCCCTGATGGGGCTCAAGCGGACCTGCCCGAAGGTGCGGTTCCTCGGTTCGTATCCGCAGCACTCCCCGGATCCGCCGGACGGCACGGACGCGGGGAGCGCGTCCCATCGCGCATTCGCCGCCGCGTCCGCGTGGCTCGGCGCATGCCGCGCCGGCCAGCCGTGACAGGGCCGCTGTGACAGAGCCCGTGCCACCCGTACACGTACGGGCGGCGGAGGCCGGGCGCGTGGGGGGCGCGTCCGGCCTCCGCCCGGGAGGTGGTCTTCGGGGGCTCAGCGCGCGGACTCGGCGAGCCCGGTGAACCGGACCTCGGTGAGCCCCTCCGAGATCTCCCACAGCCGCACCGCGCTCTGCTCGTCCCGCGCGTTCTCCGCGGGCGTCACCAGCTTCGGGCCGGGGCCGTAGCAGCCGCCGCCGGTCACATCGGCGGCCGTGGCGGCGTGCAGCGAGGGCGCCGCGCCCTTGTCGGGGGACTGCAGGAACAGCCCCATCAGCGCGGTCACCCACCGGGGCGCCGTGCCGATGTTGGTCGCGGTGGTGCCCGGGTCGGCGGCCACGCTCAGCAGCTTCGCGCCGACCGCGTCGGCACGCCGCTGCAGCTCCCGGGTGAACAGCAGGTTGGCCAGCTTGGAGCGGGCGTACTGGCCGTTCCTGCTGTACGAGCGCTCCGCGCCCAGGTCGTCGAAGTCGAGCGAGCCCTTGGCGTGGTTGTCGCTGGAGACGGTGACCACGCGGGCGCCGGGCCGCCGCAGCAGCAGCGGGAGCAGCAGCCCGGTCAGCGCGAAGTGCCCCAGGTGGTTGGTGCCGAACTGCATCTCGAAGCCGTCGGCCGTGGTCCGGCGGGGGATCATACCGACGCCGGCGTTGTTGACGAGCAGGTCGAGCCCGTCGAGCCGGTCCGGCAGCTCCTCGCCCAGGGCGCGGACGGACGCCAGGTCGGCGAGGTCCAGCTGGACGGTCTCCACCTCGGCGCCGGGCACCCGCTCGCGGATGTGGGCGACGGCGGCCTCGCCCTTGGCGGCGCCGCGGCAGGCGAGGAGCACCCGGGCGCCGTAGCGGGCCAGTTCACGCGCGGTCGGCAGGCCGATGCCGCTGTTGGCGCCGGTGACCAGCGCCGTGCGGCCGGACAGATCGGGCAGGCCGGGCAGGCCGGCGGCGGAGGCCGCGGCGTCCGGACCGGATGCGCCGGTCACGCCGGTGCCGCCGCGCTCAGCAGCTTGCGGACGGCGGCCGTGGTGCGGGTCGCGACCTCCTTGGGCGTGAGTTCGCGCAGCTGTGCGGAGAGGACCTCCGTGGACAGCGGCACGTCCACGCCCTTCGCCTCCAGGGTCCGCATCATCCAGACGAGGTCGAAGTCGCCCTCGCCGGGCAGCATCCGGGAGTCCACGCAGTCCTTCTGGAGGTCGCCGCCGACCGGGTCGGCCGCGCCGTCGCACAGTTCGACGCCGGTGATGTGGCGGCCCTCGACCCGCTCCAGCGCACCGGGCCCGTTCGGGTCGCGGAACAGGTGCCAGGCGTCGATCAGCAGGCCGCCGTTGGGGCGGTCGGCGGCCGCGACGACGTCGGCCGCGACGCCGTAGTGGAAGGCGGGGAACACCGCGAAGGGCTCCAGCTCCATGGCGAGGCCGCGCTCGGCGGCGCGGTCGCACAGCGCGGCGAAGCGCTCCACCAGCAGGTCCATCGGGGGCAGCCCGGCGGGCGGGAAGAAGACCGCCGAGGTCTTGACGCGCTCGGCGCCGAACGCCTCGGCCCACGAGAACAGCTGCTCCTCGGTGCGCCGGGCCTGCTCGCCCTCCTCCCCGTCGGCGTGCCAGCCCAGCAGCAGCTCGATCTCGCCGATGTGCACTCCGTGCTCGGCGGCGACGCCCAGCAGGCTGTCCAGCGACCGGGTCTTCAGCACCTCCTCCAGCTCGTAGGCGCCCATGCCCATACCGGGCGAGCCCACGGCGGCGACGGCGGCCACCCGGTCCTCGAACGTGTCGCGCACCGGGTCGGGCCACACCGAGCCGGCCAGATGAGGATGGGCAAAGAACGGATTCTGCTGGTTGAGAAGGCTCATCATCTCTCTCATCCGTCGGTGTCCGGTAGGGCGTTCGTCGCTCGGACGCACTGGCCTCATTCAAGACCCGTGCGCCCCGTCCGGCCCAGCACGAAAGACCCCTAACCGTGCCCGGATTCCCCCTAGAAATACGCGCGGCATGCGATAGACCGGGCCTGGCGAGCCGAAGTGCGGGGCGCTTAGGGGTTGCGGGGGGTCAAAGACCCGAAGCAGCGTTGATCCAGCATGCCCCCAGTGCATCCGCAAGCATTCGAATCCACGAGAATTACTCTTCTAGTCTCTATGAGATGAGGGACAGGCACCGTGACATTCACACTCTCCGTGGGCCGTGACGTACAGCTGGAGAAGTTCGGGTCAGTCGTCGCGAATTCGACTCCGATAGCCATCGACGACGCCGTGCGGAACCGCGTCCGCACGTCCAGGGAGACGCTGGAGAAATTCGTCAGCGACGGCCGCGTCATCTACGGGGTCAACACCAGCATGGGCGGCTTCGTCGACCACCTGGTGCCGGTCACGATGGCGCAGGAGCTGCAGGAGAACCTCATCAACGCGGTGGCGACCAACGTCGGCGCGTATCTGGACGACACGTCGGTGCGCGCCATCATGCTGGCCCGCATCGTCTCCCTCTCCCGGGGCAACTCCGCCATCTCGGAGGAGAACCTGGACAAGCTGATCGCCGCCTACAACGCCGGGGTCACCCCCTGTGTGCCCGAGAAGGGCTCGCTGGGCACCAGCGGCGACCTCGGCCCGCTCGCCGCCATCGCCCTGGTGTGCGCCGGGCAGTGGCGGGCCCGCTACCAGGGCGAGGTGCTGCCGGGCGCCGAGGCGCTGCGCCGCGCGGGCATCGCGCCGATGAAGCTGAGCTTCAAGGAGGGGCTCGCACTGATCAACGGCACCTCCGGGATGGTGGGCCTCGGCTCGGTCGTCCTGGAGCAGGCCCGCCGGCTGCTCGACACCTATGTGCTGGTCTCCGCGCTGTCCGTGGAGGGGCTGCGCGGCATGACGAAGCCGTTCGACCCCCGGGTGCACGAGCTGAAGCCGCACCGGGGGCAGCGGACGGTGGCCTCCCGGCTGTGGGAGGTCCTGCAGGACTCCCGGCTGGCGGTGCTGGAGCAGGACACCGAGGAGCTGCTGGCCCAGGAGATGGACGCCTCGGTCAAGGCGGGCTCCCAGCCGATCGAGGACGCCTACTCGATCCGCTGCACCCCGCAGATCCTCGGCCCGGTGCTGGACTGCCTCACCACGGTCGCCGGAACGATGCAGGACGAGCTGAACTCGTCCAACGACAACCCGCTGGTCGTACCCACCGAGGAGGAGGTCTTCCACAACGGGCACTTCCACGGCCAGTACGTGGCCATGGCCATGGACCATCTGGTGATCGCGCTGACCACCCTCACCAACCTCGCCAACCGCCGCGTGGACCGCTTCCTGGACAAGAGCAACAGCAACGGCCTGCCGCCGTTCCTGTGCCAGGAGAACGCCGGGCTGCGGCTGGGGCTGATGGGCGGCCAGTTCATGACGGCGTCGGTGACGGCGGAGACCCGCGCCTCGGCGATGCCGATGTCCATCCAGACGCTCAGCACCACGGGCGACTTCCAGGACATCGTCTCCTTCGGCTTCGTCGCCGCGCGCCGGGCCCGCGAAGTGCTGGCGAACGCCACCTATGTCGTGGCGTTCGAGCTGCTCTGCGCCTGCCAGGCGGTGGACATCCGAGGCGGGGCCGGGCAGCTGTCCGCGGCGACGCGCGAGCTGTACGAGCGGACGCGTGAGCTGGTGCCCTACTTCGACCGGGACATCACCATCACCGACTCCGTCGAGGCCCTCGCCAGCGAGATCCTCGCCTGAGCCCTCCCGGTTCCGCAGAGGGGGTTCGCCGACGCGGTCGGCGAACCCCCTCTGCGGTTGGCCCGGCGGGCTCAGCCCGAGGTGGCCTCGCGGGCCGCGCGGAGCAGGTCGCCGACGTCCATGCTCTTCAGGGCCGCCACCTGGTCGCCCTGCTGACCGGCCGGCTCCGCCGCGTCCGGCTCGCCGGACTCGGCCAGCTTCACCAGCTCGTCCAGCAGCCCCGCCTCCCGCATCCGGGCCAGCGGGATCGTCGCCAGGAGCTCCCGGACGGACGCCTCCTCCCGGTCGGCCGCCGAGCGCTGCTCCGCCTCGGGGACCAGCTCGGCCAGCAGATGCCGGGCCAGCGTCTGCGGGTCGGGGTGGTCGAAGACCAGCGTCGCGGACAGCCGCAGCCCGGTCGCGCCGGCGAGCCGGTTGCGCAGCTCGATGGTGGTCAGCGAGTCGAATCCGAGGTCCCGGAAGGCCCGGTCCGCCTCGATCTCCCCGGCGCCGGAGTGCCCGATGACCGCCGCCGCCTGCTCCCGTACCAGCTCCAGCAGCATCGGCTCGCGCTGGTCCGCTGCCGCAGCGGCCAGCCGCTCCGGCAGCGACTGCCCGGACTCCGCGCGCCCGGCGGCCCCGGAGCCCGCCGCGGCGGCGCGGCGGGCCGGAGCCGGGCGCACCAGCCCGTGGTAGAGCGGCGGCAGCCCGTCCCGCGCGGCGCGCGCCCCGAGGTTGAGCGGCACGGGGACGACGGTGGACTCATCCAGCCGCCCCGCGGCGTCCAGCAGCGCCAGGCCCTGCTCGGCGGTGAGCGCGGCGGCGCCCTGCTGCTCCATGCGGCGCAGGTCCGTCTCGCCGAGCGCGCCGCCCATGCCGCTGCCCGCCCACAGGCCCCAGGCCAGCGACTGGGCCGGGAGGCCCTGGGCCCGGCGGTGCCGCGCGAGGGCGTCCAGGAAGACGTTGGCCGCCGCGTAGTTGCCCTGTCCGACGCCGTCGAGGACGCCGGCGGCGGACGAGAACAGCACGAACGCCGCCAGGTCCAGCTCCCGGGTCAGCTCGTGCAGATGCCACGCCGCGTCGGCCTTGGGCCCGAGCACCGTGGCCATCCGCTCCGGGGTCAGCGCGCCGAACACCCCGTCGTCCAGCACCCCGGCGGTGTGGAAGACGGCGGTCAGCGGGTGCTCGCCGGGCACCTCGGCCAGCAGCCGCGCGAGCGCGTCCCGGTCCGCGACGTCGCACGCGGCCACCGTGGCGCGCGCGCCGAGCTCCGCCAGCTCCGCCACCAGTTCCCCGGCGCCGGGGGCCTCGGGGCCGCGCCTGCTGGTCAGCAGCAGGTGCCGTACCCCGTGCGCCGTGACCAGATGGCGGGCGAGCAGCGCGCCGAGCGCGCCGGTGCCGCCGGTGACGAGCACCGTGCCGTCAGGGTCCGGCCGGGACGGCATGGTGAGGGCCAGCTTGCCGGTGTGCCGGGCCTGGCTGAGGTGGCGGAAGGCGTCCGGGGCCCGCCGCACGTCCCAGGTGCGCACCGGCAGCGGGCGCAGCACCCCGCTCTCGAACAGCGCCAGCAGCTCGGACAGCATCTCCTGGATGCGGTCGGGACCGGCGTCCATCATGTCGTACGCCTGGTACGACGGCCGGGTCTCCGGGTGGTCGGCGGCCACCTGGCGCGCGTCCCGCAGATCCGTCTTGCCCATCTCCACGAACCGGCCGCCGCCCGCGAGCAGCCGCAGCGACGCGTCCACGAACTCCCGGGCCAGCGAGTTCAGTACGACGTCGACGCCGCGCCCGCCGGTGGCCGCACGGAACACGTCCTCGAAGTCGAGGGTGCGGGAACTGGCCGTGTGCGCCTCGTCCAGGCCGAGTCCGGCGAGCGTCTCCCACTTGCCCGGGGACGCGGTGCCGAACACCTCGGCGCCCAGGTGCCGGGCGACCTGCACGGCGGCCATGCCCACCCCGCCGGCGGCGGCGTGCACGAGCACCCGGTCGCCCTCCCGGGCGGCCGCCAGGTCGACGAGCCCGTACCAGGCGGTGAGGTACACCAGCGGCACGGTGGCCGCCTGCGCGTACGACCAGCCGGCGGGGACGCGGGCCAGCAGCCGGTGGTCCGTCACCGCCTCCGGTCCGAACGCGTTGGTGAAGATGCCCATCACCCGGTCCCCGGGCCGCAGCCCGGTGACTGAGGGGCCGGTCTCCAGCACCACCCCGGCGCCCTCGCCGCCGATCTTCCCGCCGCCCGGGTACATGCCCAGCGAGACCAGTACGTCCCGGAAGTTGACGCCCGCGGCCCGCACCGCGACCCGCACCTGGCCGGCCTCCAGCGGCGCCCCCGGCGCGTCGGACGGCACCAGGGCCAGCTCGTCCAGGGTGCTGCCGGTGGCCTCCAGCTGCCAGTGCGAGGTGCCGGCGGGCGGCACCAGCCCCGCGCCGGAGGCCGCGGGCCGCAGCCGCGCGGCGTACGACTCGCCGCCGCGCAGCACCGCCTGCGGCTCGCCGGACTCCGCGATCCGCGCGAGCGCGGCGCCGAGGTCCCCGGCGGATCCGGAGTCCCCGCCGGGACCGGCGTCGGCGTCGGCCAGCAGCACCCGGCCGGGGTGCTCCGCCTGCGCGGCGCGGACCAGGCCCCAGCAGGCGGCGCCTGCCAGGTCGGTGACGTCCTCCCCGTCGAGCGCCACCGCGCCCCGGGTCAGGACGACGAGCCGCGCGTCGGCGAACCGGTCCTCGGCCAGCCACGCCTGCACCGCGCCCAGCACCCGCGCCGTCAGCTCCCGCACCCGGTCGGGCGTGCCGCCCGCGTCCGGGGCCACGGCCTCCAGCACCACGGTCCCCGGCAGCGGAGCGCCGCCCGCCGCCACGGCCTCGCGCAGCGCGGCCAGATCGGGATACCCGGTGTCCCCGCCGCCCGACGGACCGCCGATCCAGGCGAGCGGCCCCGGCGAGGGCGGGGAGGACGGCGAGCCCGGCGAGGACGGGGCGGCCAGGGGCTCCCACGCCAGCCGGAACAGCGAGTTGTCGTGCCCGGAAGGGGCCGCGAGCTGCCCGGCGGAGACGGGCCGCCCCACCAGGGACCGCACCGTCAGCACCGGCCTGCCCTCCGCGTCGGCCAGCCGCATCGAGGAGACGTCGCTCCCGCTCTCCCGGCGCAGGCACACACGCAGCGCACCGGCGCCCGCCGCGTGCAGACACACCCCGCTCCAGGAGTACGGCAGCAGCGTGCGGCCGCTCTCGTCCAGCAGCGCCTCCGCGTGCATCGCGGCGTCCAGCAGCGCCGGGTGCAGGCCGAAGCGCGCGAACCGGCTGTCGGCTCCGTCCGCTTCGGAGGCTTCGTCCGGTTCCGGGGCGACCTCGGCGAAGATCTCGTCGCCGCGCCGCCAAGCCGCGCGCAGCCCCCGGTAGGCCGGGCCGTATCCGTAGCCGCGCTCGGCGAGCAGCGGATAGGCGTCCCGGACGTCCACCTCCTCCGCCCCGGCGGGCGGCCACGCGGTGAGGTCGAACGCGGGCGCTTCGGCGCCGCGGGCCAGCGTGCCCTCGGCGTTCCGGGTCCACTCCTGTCCGGCGGGCGCGGCCTCGTCGCGCGAGTACACCGCGACCGGGCGCCGCCCGGACTCGTCGGCCGGGCCGACCACCACCTGCACCGCTGTGCCGCCGTGCTCCGGCAGCAGCAGCGGCCGTTGCAGGGTCAGCTCCTCCACCTCGTCGCAGCCCGCCTCGTCGCCCGCCCGTACGGCCAGCTCGACCAGCGTGGTGCCGGAGACGAGCACCCGTCCCAGCACCTGGTGGTCGGCGAGCCAGGGGTGGGTGTCGAGGCCGAGCCGTCCGGTGAGCACCACGCCGCCGTCCCCGGGCGAGACCACCACGGCGCCGAGCAGCGGATGGCCCGCGCTCTCCAGCCCGGCGGCGGTCACGTCCCCCGAGGACGCCGCCGACGCCTCCAGCCAGAACCGGCGGCGCTGGAAGGCGTATGTGGGCAGCTCCACGCGCTCTTCCCCGCGCCCGGCGAAGAACGCGTCCCAGTCGACCTGCCGGCCTCCGGCGTGCAGCCGGCCCAGTGCCGTCACCAGCGCGTCGGGCTCGGGCCTGTCCTTGCGCAGCACCGGCACGACGACGGCGGACTCGGGCGCGGCGAGGGACTGCTGCGCCATGCCCGCCAGCACCCCGTCCGGGCCCAGTTCGACGAACCGGGACACGCCCAGGTCCTCCAGCGTGCGCACCCCGTCCGCGAACCGCACCGCCTCCCGCACATGCCGCACCCAGTACTCAGCGGAAAACTCCGCCACCACCTCACCCGTCAGATTGGAGACCACCGGAATCCGCGGCACCCCATACGACAGCCCCTCCGCCACCCGGCGGAACTCCTCCAGCATCGGCTCCATCAACGGCGAATGAAACGCATGCGAGGTCCGCAACCGCCGCGTCCGACACCCCCGCCCGGCAAAGACCTCCGCCACCGCCAGCACCGCATCCTCCCGGCCCGAGACCACCACCGCCGAAGGACCGTTCACCGCCGCGATACTCACCCCCTCACCCAGCTCAGCCGCCACCTCCTCCTCGGGCGCCTCGACCGCCACCATCGCCCCACCCA
>NZ_JAAKZZ010000197.1 GCF_011045075.1 Streptomyces boncukensis | reverse complement strand
GAGTGCGGTGAGGGTTGTATGTCAGCGCGCGTATCTTGCGGGTGATTTCGTCACGGGATCCCCCGGAGAGCGTAGGAGCTATCACCTCCGGGCCGGGGCGCCGGGCGACGCGCGTCGGGTGGCCAGTGGAGGCAGCCACGCACTACGGTAACGGCCTTGACGCAGACGGGAGTTGACGGGCCGAGCCGGGTTCGCCGGCGGCGGGGCCCACACGAGGGGGACGGCATGGTGGCGGAGAAGCGTTCTGCGGTCTACGACTTATTCGAGGGCGGGGCCGCTCCGGGCGCCTCGGGCGGCGGCGACGGCCTCCGGCTCGCCTCGGCGGGCGGCAAGCCCGGATGGGCGGGCGGGGGAGACGGCGCCGACGGCGGCGAGAGCGGGGTGAAGTCCGAGAAGTCCGCGTGGACCGAGGCGGGAAACGGCGTCAACGCGCTGCGCGGCAACATCAAGAAGGCGCTGGCCCGCATGGAGAAGGAGCAGGCGGGTCTCGGCGCCGGGGCCGAAGCGGGCGACCTCCAGTGCGCTGCCGCCCAGCGGGAGCTGCACCGGTCCTGGACCGGCTATCTGAAGAAGGTCAGCGGCAGATGCGGCACGCTGCGCGGCTGCCTGGAGGGGGCCGGCAGCGGCCACCACCACAACAACCAGGCCGTCGCGGACTCGTTCGCCGCGCTGGACAAGAAGTACGCGGACACCCCCGCGGTCGGCGGCGGGACCCCGAAGGCGCGGTGACGGGGCGGCATGAGGTACGCGACGCTCGCCAAGCTGAAGCCGTCCGAGTTCGAGGACGCGGCGGACGGCTACGGCTTCGCCAGCAGCATGGCCGGCGAGGCGAAGGACGGCCTGGGCGGCCGTATCACCAAGGGCATGAACACGGCCCTGTCGGGCAAGGCGGCGACGGAAGCGCGTACCCAGGTCCGCAAGCTGGCCGCCAACTTCCACTACACGCAGATCGAGTGCGGCCTCATACGCACCTCGCTCAACGCGCTCGCGGCGGACCTGCGCGCCGCGAAGAAGAAGCTCGAAGCGGCGGTGGCCGAAGCGAAGGCCGAGGGCCTCACGGTGAACCCGGACGGCTCGGTGACGTACCCCGCCGGGGGCGACAAGGTGGACGGCGAGGTCCCGGAGGGCGGCACGGTGCCGGCCCGCGCCGGCACGGCGGACCCGGGCGCCGCCGGCAACCCGCTGAGCCCGTCCCGTGAAGCCAGCGCCCAGGCGGAGGCGCTGGAGCGCCAGGCGGCGAACCTCGGCGGCAACCCGCACCGCGCGAAGGCCGTGGCCATCGCGAACCGCATCGCCACGGCCGTCAGGGAGGCCACCGAGGCCGACCAGGCATGGGCTCCCCGGCTGCGGGCGCTCACCGCGGACGACGACCTCGACGTCTCCCCTGCGGACTGGGCGGACGCCCAGAAGGACATGCGCGGCGCCCGCAAGGGCGCCGAGGACTATCTGGGCGACATCAAGGACCCGCCGAAGGACGGCACCCCGAAGGACAACGCGCGGTGGTGGAAGGGGCTGTCGGACCAGGAGCGCGACGACCTCGTCGCGCTCCGCCCAGCGAGCGTCGGTGCGCTGGACGGCCTCCCGGCGGACGTGCGGGACGAGGCGAACCGCGCGGTGATGGCCGAGAAGCGGGGGCAGTACGAGCTGCGGCTCGCCGCGTTGCGGGCGGACGAGCCGCAGCGGACGGCCGCGATGGGCCACGAGACCGCGGCGTGGCGTGAGTGGGACAAGAAGAGGGAACGCCTGGAGGGAAAGCTCAACGGAATGAAGGCGATCCAGGAGCGGTTCGACCGCACGGGACGCGACGGGCTCCCCGAGGCGTATCTGCTGGGCTTCGACCCGGAAGGCGAGGGCGACGGCAAGGTCATCCTCGCCAACGGCAACCCGGACACGGCCGACCACAGAGCGGTGTACGTCCCGGGGACGGGCACCGACATCAGCAAGATCGGCGGCGACCTCGGGCGGGGCGAGGACATGTGGCGGGAGAGCCACAAGATGGCCCCCGGCAAGAACGTCTCCGTCATCTCGTGGTTCGACTACAACGCCCCCGACACCATCCCCCAGGCGACGTCGGGCTCCTACGCCGAGAAGGCGGGGCCCCGGCTGCAGAACTTCCTGGAGGGTGCGGAGGCGGCCCAGCCCGGCTCCAGCCACACCACGGTGATGGGGCACAGCTACGGCAGCACGGTGATCGGCGAGAGCGCGAAGCACCACAGGATTCCCGCCGACGACATCGTGGTGGCGGGAAGCCCGGGGATGCAGGTCGGCCACGCCCGCGACCTCGGCGTTGGCACGGACCGCGTCTGGGCCATGGGCGCGGGCGCCTTCGACGACCGCGTCGTGCGGTACGGCGGAAAGCTCGTCGGCCTCGGCGAGGAGTTGACGATCCCCACGGACGAGAACTTCGGAGGGAAAATCATGAAGAGCGATTCCGGGGGGCACAGCGGGTTCTGGGACGAGAACTCACAGAGCCTGCGGAATCAGGCTGCGGTCATCACAGGGAAGTATCACCGAGTTGAACTCGACGACTAGCGGGATGCGAACAGCGGCAGCCGCGCTTGCGGTTTGCTTCCTTGCTGCGGGGTGCTCACAAGTGGGCGACGACAAGAAGAGCGCGGACGAGGTGGAAGTGCGCGACGCGGGGAGGATGAACAAGCTGACGAAGGAGGCGTCCAGCGGAATTCTCGACATTATCGACTTGGCGGCGAAGGTAACGGAGCCGGGGCCGCGGCCGACCCCGTGCTCGGGCTACTCCGAGGACGCGGGAGTCGTCAGGATGCGCCATCCGTGGAGCGTGTACGGCGTGCCGGTTCCGGACATGGAGAAGGCCATGGACCGCCTCCGGCGAGAGCTGGGCAAGAAGGGCTGGAAGATCGTCAAGGACGGACGGGACAGCAGCAAGGCGAAGAGCCCGCAGATCGTTGCCGACCGGAAGAACGGCATGTTCTCGGTCGACATCAGGCTCCACGACGAGCGCGAGCACAGCGGCAGCACTTCGTTGATCGAGGTCACAGTGGTGTCCGACTGCTTCCGGCGGCCCAAGGACTGAGTCGTCCGCGCATGAGCCGCGGGCCCGCTACGGCGAGGTGGACCCGCTGCCGAGCGTGTCGCGGCGCGGCAGGACCAGGGGCTCGCCGGTGCGGGGGTGCGGGACGATCTCGACGGGCTGGCGGTAGACCCGGGTGAGCAGCTCCGCCTCCAGGACCTCGGCGGGCGGGCCGCAGGCCGCGACGCGGCCCTCGTGGAGGACGGCCACGCGGTCCGCGTACGCCGCCGCCAGGCCCAGGTCGTGCAGGACCACCGCGACCCCGGCGCCGGACGCCGCGCGGTCCCGGCACAGGCGCAGGACGAGTTCCTGGTGGCGCAGGTCCAGGGCCGCCGTCGGCTCGTCCAGCAGGAGCAGCGGGGTGCGCTGGGCCAGCACCCGGGCCAGCGCCACCCGCGCGCGCTCGCCGCCGGAGAGCGCGGAGAAGGGGCGCGCGGCGAAGCCGTCCGCCTCCGTCGCACGCAGCGCGTCCGCCACGGCCGCTTCGTCCCCGTCCTCGGCCGGGGTGCCCGCCCAGGGGGTGCGGCCCATCCGTACGACCTCCTCCACCGTGAACGGGAAGGCGAGGGTGGTGGACTGCGGGAGGACGGCGCGCAGCGTGGCCAGCTCGCGGGGCGTCCAGGAGGACAGCGGGCGGTCGGCGACGCGCAGCTCGCCCGCGATGAGGGGGAGGTCGCCGGCCAGGGCGGCCAGCAGGGTGCTCTTGCCCGCCCCGTTCGGGCCCACCAGGGCGAGCACCTCGCCCGGACGCACGGTCAGGTTCGCGCCGTGCACGACCGTACGGGCGCCCAGTCGGACGCTGACGTCCCGGGCCTCGGCCAGGGCCTCGGGGCCGGGTGCGGCGTCGGGTGCGGATGCGGCGGCGGGCGCGGTACGCGCGCGGACTCTGCGCAGCAGATGCATCTCAGGCCCAGCCTCCCTGCCGGCGCCGGGTGCGCCGTAGCAGCCAGAAGAAGAACGGGCTGCCGACCAGCGCCGTCAGCACGCCCAGCGGAAGTTCGGCGGGCTGCGCGATGGTCCGCGCCGCCAGGTCGGCGGCCACCAGCACGACGGCCCCGCCCAGCGCGCTGCCCGGCACCAGGAAGCGGTGGCCGGGGCCCGCCGCCATGCGCAGCAGATGCGGCACCAGCAGCCCGACGAACGAGATGATCCCCGCCACCGCCACGGCCGCGGCCGTCAGCAGCGCGACCACCACCACCAGCGCCACCCGCAGCCGTTCGACGTCGACGCCCAGGTGCCGCGCCGGGCGCTCGCCCAGCGAGAGCAGGTCCAGCTTGCGCGCGTACAGCGGGGCCGCGAGCAGGCCCGCCGCCGCGCACGGCAGCACCGCCAGCACCTTCGGCCAGGTGGCCTGGGCCAGCGAGCCGAGCTGCCAGAAGGTGATCTGGGTGAGCTGCGCGCTGTCCGCGAAGAAGACGCACAGCCCGATGAGCGCCATGGCGAACGCGTTCACCGCGATCCCGGTGAGGATCAGCGTGACGACCTCCGTGCGGCCGCCCGAGCGGGACATCGCGTACACCAGCAGCACCGTCGCCAGGCCGGTGACGAACGCGCAGGCGGTGACGGTCCAGTTGCCGAAGAAGGTCAGCCCGAGGGTGATGGACGAGGCGGCGCCCACGGCGGCGCCGGAGGAGATGCCGATCACGGCGGGCTCCGCGAGCGGGTTGCCGAACACGCCCTGCATCAGCGCCCCGGCGCAGCCCAGCGAGGCGCCGATCAGCACGGCCAGCACCACCCGCGGCAGCCGGACGTTCCACAGCACGCTCTCCGCGACCCGGTCCAGCTCCGCGCCGCCGAGCCCGGCCCGGTGCCGCACCGAGCCGATGATGTCGCCCAGCGGGATGCCGTACGCGCCGATCCCGGCGGACAGCAGGACGAGGACGAGCAGCGCCGCGAGCAGCCCGGCCGTCAGCAGGGCGGGGGCGGCGCGGCGGCGTCCGGCGCGGCCGCCCGCTTCGCGCTGCGGAGCGGCGGACGCGGTCGGCTCCCGCTGCGCCATGAGCGTCACTTGGCGCCGCCCTTGTCGTGGATCTGCGCCGCCAGGTCCTTCAGCACTTCGTCGGTGCGCGGGCCGTAGTTGAGCAGGACGCCGTCGTCGATGCTCGCGACCCGGCGGTCCCGGCCCGCCGGGGTCTGGGCCACGCCGGGGATCTTCAGCAGCCCGTCGACCCCGTTCACCGACTCAAGTCCCTTGGTCATGACGAGGATCACATCCGGTGCCGCCTTCGCCAGGGCCTCGCTGGTGATGGCGGTGAAGTCCTTCTTCAGCCCCGACTCCTTGCCCGCGTCGACGCCCCCGGCGGCCTCGATCAGCGAGGAGGCGCCGGAGCGGGCCCCGCCCAGCAGATAGACGGAGGCGGAGCCGCGCAGATAGAGGAAGGCGACGCGGGGCCGTCGTGTGGCGTCGCCTTCCGGTATGTCGTCGCGTACGGCCTTGATCCGGCGGTCCGTACGCGAGCTCAGCCGATCGCCCGCCTTCTCCACCCCGAGGGCCTCGGCCACCGCGTGGATCCGGGGGTCCACGTCGCCCAGCCCCTGCGCGGGCTTGAGGACGACGAGCGGGACGCCCGCCTCCCGTATCTGGTCGATCGCCTCGTCGGGGCCGGTTGTGGTCTCGGCGAGGACGACCGAGGGCTTGAGCGACAGCACGCTCTCCGCCGAGACGTCGTGCGCGCGCGTGACCACCGGCAGCTTCTTCGCCTGAGCGAAGGTGGCGGTGATGTCCCGGGCCACGACCTGCTTGCCGAGCCCCAGACTGAACACGAGCTCCGAGAGCGAGCCGGTCAGCGGCACGATCCGGCGCGCGCTGCGCACCGTGACCCGGTGGCCGTCGGCCGATGTCACCTCGGCCGGAAGCCGCGGGGTGGGCGCCTTTCCGGAGAGCGGTTCCGCGCGGTCGGCCGTCGCGCCCCGGGAGCTGCCCCCGCCGGAGCCGTCACCGGAGCCGTCGCCGCCGGAGCCGCCCGGGGAGCCGCCGCAGCCGGCGAGGACGAGCGCGAGGGCGGTCGCTGCCGCGAACACCCCGACCGAGCGGGCTCTGTGACGCACGAGGTGGGCCCTTCTTGTGATGGCGCTGTCTGCGGTGGGCCGGAGCGCCGCCGGTGGCCCCGCCGGCTGGCTGACGGCGGGACCGGGACGACGAACCCGGAAGGGTTCCGGCTGAGTCATCGATAGCTTAGGTTAGCCTTACCTCAATTGCCAGCCCTCGATGCTGCGGCCCCGACGTCGCAGCCCCGACGTTGCAGCCCCCGGCTGCCCCTGGAGAAACCCCATGCCGTACGTCAGACGCGGAACCGCCCCAGGGGGCGTCGCGAGAGTCCCGCACGGTGCCCGCGGCGCCCGGCACGCACTCTCGCGACACCCCCTCGCGCTGCTGACCGCCTGCGCTGCCGCGGTGCTTCCGGTGGCGCTGCCCGCAGCCCCCGCGCACGCGCAGGAGCGCACGGTCTCCGGCGGGCGGCTGGACTGGGGTATCAAGTCCTCGTTCCAGAGCTATGTCACCGGGCCGATCGCGAACGGCCGCTGGAACCTCACCGGGGGCGCTGCGACCACCGGCGAGAGCCAGTTCCGCTTCCACTCGGCGAAGGGCGGCTACGACCCGGACACCGGCAGCTTCCGCGCTGCCTTCTCCGGCGGCGTCCACTTCACCGGGCACCGCAAGGGCGGCAGCAACGTCCTCGACCTCACCGTCGCCAACCCCACCGTCCGGGTCACCGGGGGCGGTTCCGGAACCCTCTACGCCGACCTGCGCAGCAAGGACCGGGAGACCGGCAGGTTCAGCGACGCCGCGCAGGTGCCGCTGGCCTCGCTCGACCTCTCTGGCGTGAACATGCGCGGCGGCACCGGGCCGATCACCCTCCAGCGGGTGCCCGCGACGCTGACCGCGCGCGGCGCGAAGGCGTTCGCCGGGTACTACAAGGCGGGCACCCGGCTCGACCCCGTCAACCTCTCCGCCGACGTGCGGAGCGGCGGAAGCGGCGGCGGGCAGCGCCGCGAGGAGGAGAAGAAGAAGGAGAAGAAGGAGAAGAAGGAAGGGAAGCAGAGGGAGGGGAAGCAGAAGGAGGACGCGAAGGGGCGGTCCCCGGGCCGTATCGAGGACGCCGCCGTCGACTGGGGCGTGCGCCGCACCTTCCGCGAGTACGTCACCGGCGCCATCGCGAAGGGCGAGTGGAAGCTCACCCAGGGCGCCCGGGACGGCGGAGCCCTCTTCCGCTTCCCGCGCGGCAAGGGCGAGTACGACGCCGGAAAGGGCGCCCTCGACGCCGACTTCGCCGGAGCCGTGCGCTTCACCGGCAAGGACCTCGACCTCTCCCTCTCCGGCCTCTCGGTCCGGGTGCGGGACGGCGAGGGCACCCTCTCCGCGGACGTCACCAGCGACGGCCGCACAGCGCGGGACCAGCCCCTGGTCACCTTCGCGGCGAAGGAGTCCGCGCTCAAGCCCGAGCACGGGCTGATCACCCTCACCGAGACGCCCGCGACCCTCACCGCCGAGGGCTCCAAGGCATTCGCCGGGATGTACGCCAAGGGCACGAAGATGGACCCGCTCTCGCTCGCCGTCGCCCTCGACGACCAGGCGAAGCTCCCGGCGCTCCCCGACCTCGGCAGCGGAGCCGACACGGAGAACAAGGACGGAAGCGGCGACGCCTCGTCCGCGCCGAAGGCCGAGAACGCCTCGGACTCCGGCGGCTCCCGGGGCTCCTCCTCGGCGCTACCGCTCGCCGCGACCGGCGCCGGAGTCGCCGTCCTGCTCGCCGCGGGTACCGGCTTCGCCCTCGCCCGCAGACGCCGGAAGGCCCCGGCCGGATCCGGCGCCGACACCGGCGCCGACACCCACCAGTGAACCCATCCCGTCAGGAGACGCACCGACCATGACCAACGCCGCACGCCCCCGACCCCGGACCCGCGCCCTCGCGCTGGCCGCGGCCACCGCGACGGCCACCGGGCTGGGCGCCCTCGCCCTCGCGCCGCTCTCCGCGCAGGCCGCACCGGCGGCCCCGGCGGCCCCGGCCGCCCCAGCCGCCGCCGGGATCCCGCTGACCGACGGCACCCTGGACTGGGGCGTCAAGAAGTCCTTCCGCGACTACCTCGAAAGCCCGGTAGCCCACGGCAAGATCACCGTTGCCGACGGGGCCGAAACCAACGACGACGGCTCGTTCCGCTTCACGGACGGCGCGGGTGCGTACGACAGGGACACGCACGCCGTCGACACCGCCTTCAAGGGCAGCGTGCACTTCTACGGCCACGACGGCGCGCTCGACATCAAGCTCAGCGATCTGAAGGTGGTCACCAAGGGCACCAGCGGCGCCATCTCCGCCGATGTGAAGGAGGGGGACAAGGCGGCCCAGGACGACGTCGAGCTGGCCGACCTCGACCTCTCCGAGGTCAAGCCCGGCACCGGCGAGGGCGGCACGATGACCTTCAAGGACATCCCGGCCACGCTGACCGCCGACGGCGCCGACGCCTTCGCCGGCTTCTACAAGGAGGGCGACAAGCTGGATCCGGCCACCCTGACCGTCCGTGCCCGGACGGGGGGCGGCACGGGCGGCACGGGCGGTTCGGGCGGCTCGGGAGGCGACGGTGGTTCGGGTGACTCCGGCGGCAGCGCGGGCAGCGGTACGAGCGGAGGTTCGGGCGGCTCCGGCGGCTCCGGCAGTGCGGGGAGCACGAGCGGCAGCTCGCACAGCACGGGGGGCACGAGCGGCAGTGGCGGCAGCGGCGGTTCGAGCGGCACCGGCACCTCCGGTACCGGCTCCACCTCCACCTCCGGCTCCCCTTCCGGCTCCACCTCGGGGTCCGGCTCCGGGACGGTCTCCGGGAGCATCGCCGACGGCAACCTGGACTGGGGCGTCAAGAAGTCCTTCCGCGACTACGTCACCGGTCGCATCGCCCATGGCAAGGTCGAGCTGTCCGGCGGCGCCAAGGAGACCGGCGACGGCTACCGCTTCCCGGACGGCAGCGGCAACGCTGAGAAGGGCTCGATCAATGCCTCCTTCAAGGGCGGGATGCGCTTCCTCGGTCACCAGGAGGGCGGCGAGTACGCTCTCGACCTCACCTTCTCCCAGCTGCGCGTCCGCGCGGACGGCAGCACCGGCAGCCTGGTCTCCGATGTGAAGGCCAAGGACCGGGAGAGCGGCAAGGTCTCCACGTACGACAACATCGCCGTCGCCACGCTCAAGCTCTCCTCCGGCGATCTGGACCCGGAGAAGGACGTCATCACGGTGAACAAGGCCCCGGCCACGCTCACCGCGGACGGCGCGAAGGCGTTCGGCGGCTTCTACCAGGCGGGTGAGAAGCTGG
Source organism: Streptomyces boncukensis (assembly GCF_011045075.1). GTDB lineage: Bacteria > Actinomycetota > Actinomycetes > Streptomycetales > Streptomycetaceae > Streptomyces > Streptomyces boncukensis. The sequence continues at coordinate 2,947 of NZ_JAAKZZ010000197.1, read as the reverse complement.
ACCCGGTCACGGCCGCCGTCTCGCTCGACGCGAACGCCCAACTCCCGGGCGCCTCGGGCGGCTCCGGCGGCTCCGGGTCCGGCGGCTCGGACGGCGCGGGCGGCTCCGGCGGTGCCGCCACCACGGGCGGCGCGGGCAGCGTGGGCGGTGGCGGCGACGCCTCGCCCGCGGGCGCGCTCGCCAGCACCGGCTCCTCGGTGCCGGTCGGCGAACTGCTCGGCGGGGCGGCCGGGCTGGCGGCGCTCGGCGCCGCCGGGGTGTACACGGCGCGGCGGTACCGCACCCGCACCGCACTGGCCGACTGACGGTCCGCGCGGGCTCGCCCGTGCCCGGGGCGCCGGGCACGGGCTGCCCCGCGCCCCGGGCGGGGCACCCCCGACGGGGGCGGCCCGTACCCGGGAGCACGTCACCCCTTCACGCACACCACCTGCTTCAGCTGGGCGACGACCTCGACCAGGTCCCGCTGCTGGTCCATCACCCGCTCGATCGGCTTGTACGCGCCCGGGATCTCGTCGACCACGCCGGAGTCCTTGCGGCACTCCACACCCCGCGTCTGCTCGGCCAGATCGCGCTCCGAGAACCGCCGCTTCGCCGCGTTGCGGCTCATCCGCCGGCCCGCGCCGTGCGAGGCGGAGTTGAACGACGCGGCGTTCCCCAGGCCCCGGACGATGTAGGAGCCGGTGCCCATCGAGCCCGGGATGATGCCGTAGTCGCCCTCGCCCGCGCGGATCGCGCCTTTTCGGGTGACGAGCAGGTCCACGCCCTCGTAGCGCTCCTCGGCCACGTAGTTGTGGTGGCAGGAGATGGTCGGCTCGAAGGTGGGCCGCGCCTTCTTGAACTCCTTGCGTACGACGTCCTGGAGCAGCCCCATCATCAGCGTGCGGTTGTGCCGCGCGTACTCCTGCGCCCAGAACAGGTCGTGCCGGTAGGCCGCCATCTGCGGGGTGTCCGCGACGAAGACGGCGAGGTCGCGGTCGACCAGGCCCTGGTTGTGCGGCAGCTTGCGGGCCTCGCCGATGTGGTGCTCCGCGAGCTCCTTGCCGATGTTGCGGGATCCGGAGTGCAGCATGAGCCAGACGGAACCGGACGTATCCGTGCATACTTCAACGAAGTGGTTTCCGGATCCGAGGGTGCCGATCTGCTTCGCCGCCCGCTCGCGCCGGAACTTCACCGGCTCGGCCACCCCGTCGAAGCGGGACCAGAAGTCGTCCCAGCCGGCGGTCGGCAGCCCGTGCGCCCGGCCGGGCGACACCGGCTCGTCGTGCATGCCCCGGCCGACGGGAATGGCCTGCTCGATCCGGGAGCGCAGCCGGGAGAGGTCGCCCGGCAGGTCGTTGGCGGTCAGCGAGGTCCTGGCGGCGGACATCCCGCAGCCGATGTCGACTCCGACGGCCGCCGGGCACACGGCGCCCCGCATCGCGATCACGGAGCCGACCGTCGCGCCCTTGCCGTAGTGCACGTCCGGCATCACGGCGAGCCCCTCGACCCAGGGCAGCGTCGCGACGTTGCGCAGCTGCTGGAGCGCCCCGTCCTCCACGGTGGACGGGTCGGTCCACATCCGGATCGGCACCCGGGCGCCGGGCATCTCGACGTGCGCCATGACGGTCCAACTCCCCCTGGGGCCATGGCCTCCGGGCCATGGGACGAATGAATGCGAGGCCGTCATTGTGCGCAGTCCGCCGTCTGCGGCTGCAACGCCTTTTCGGGGCGCTCCCGCGGGTGCGCAAATCCGTTGCCGCCCCTATGGACCGGCTGCCACCCTCTCCCGTATGTCCTCGGTAACCACCGTACGCCGCTTGAGCCCTGCCGACTGGGAGCTGTACCGCCGGGTGCGGCTGGCCGCGCTGGCGGAGGCGCCCGCGGCGTTCCAGGCGACGCACGCGGAGGAGCTGGCCTTCTCCGACGTTCGCTGGCGGGAAAGGCTGACGCGGCGCAACACGCTGCTGGCGGAGGACGGGGAGGGCCCGAGCGGGCTGGTCGGGGTCATCGCGCGGGACGCCGCACCGGGCACCGGGAAGCTGGTGTCGATGTGGGTGGCGCCCCGGGCGCGCGGCACGGGAGTGGCGGACCGGCTCGTCACCGGTGCCCTCGGCCTGGCCGGAGAGCTGGGCTTCACGGCCGTGGTCCTGTCCGTGGTGGACGGCAACGGGGCGGCCGAGCGCCTCTACGCCCGGCACGGGTTCCAGCGCACGGGCGCGACCGGGACCTGCCGGAACGGGCGGGGGACCGAGTTCGAGATGGCCGTACGGGTGGTGTGACGGCGCGGCGCCGGGGCGGCGTCAGCCCGCGGCGGGCGGCGCGGCCCGGAAGTGCTCGCCCAGGTCTGCGAAGACGGCGGTGTTCAGTGCGAAGGCGCGGCGGCACTCGTCGACGATCCGCTGCTTCTCCAGCTCGTCCACCGGAATCGCGTCCAGCAGGGCGCGGTACTCGCGCTTGAACGCTGCCGGGTTGGGGATGCCCTCGAAGACGTAGAACCGCACGCCGTCGCCTTTGCGGGCGAAGCCCCAGGTCTTCTCGGCCGTGCCCCGGATGATCTGGCCGCCGGAGAGGTCGCCGAGGTAGCGGGTGTAGTGGTGGGCCACATAGCCGCCCGGCCAGTCGCGCGCGACCTCGGCGATCCGGTCGGCGTAGCGGGCCGTCGCCGGGAGCGGGGCGAGCCCCGCGCGCCAGTCCGCGCCCGCGCCGTGCAGGTGGTCGAGGTCGCGCTCCAGGGCGGGGAGGCGGAAGAGGTCGCCGCGCACGAACGGGCCCGCGACCGGGTCCTCCGCGAGCCGCCCGGCGGCCTCCTCCAGGGCGCGGTAGACGAACCAGAGCTGCTCGGTGTACCGCGTGTACGCCTCCCGGCCCAGTCTGCCGCCGAGCAGCTCGCCCATGAAGGAGGAGTTCTCCGCCTCGGTGTGCGCGTCCTGCGACGCGGTGCGGATCTGCGTCGAGAACGGGGTGGCGG
>NZ_JAAKZZ010000196.1 GCF_011045075.1 Streptomyces boncukensis | reverse complement strand
CCCGCCCCGCCAACGGCCTCTCCGGGAGCGCCCGTATGCCCGCAGCCGTCCGACCCGGCGCGGCCGCCGCCGCGCCGGTACCGCCCCCGCCGCACCACATCGGCCGCGCTGACCGTGCCGCTGGGCGAGGCAGGCCGGGACGGCATCGCGCGGGCGCGGCGCGGCACCGTCGAGGGCTGCTGCGGCCCGCCGTGGACCGAGGCCCAGGTGGGCCCGCTGAACGCCGTACGGCGGGAGTTCGTCGCCACCCGTCCGGGCACCCACCCGCTGCGGACGGTGCTGACCGGGTACGGCGACGCCCCTGGCAGCCGCAGCCGCCGGTGCTCGGCGGGTGGCTGGCCGCGTTCTGGACGCGGTACGGGCGCGACCCGGCCGGCGCCCTGCACGCACTGCGGCCCCTTGCCGACCCCGCCGAGCACCACCGGGTGGGCTCGGCGGCGCGGGTCCGCGCGGAGCAGGAGGAGCGTTTCTGATGGAGCCGACCGCGCCCCGGGCCGCCGCACCGGGCCTCGGCGCGCTGCTCGACCGCGCCCGCGTCCTGCTGGAGCGCCCCGCGCGTGCCGTGCTCGGCATCACCGGGCCGCCCGGAGCGGGCAAGAGCACCCTGGCCGAGGCGCTGGTCTCGGGGCTGGGGCCGCGTGCCGGACTGCTGCCCATGGACGGCTACCACCTGTCGAACGCCGTGCTCGCCGCGCTCGGCCGAGGCGACCGCAAGGGCGCGCCCGACACCTTCGACGCGGCGGGCTACGCCGCACTGCTCTCCCGGCTGCGCGCCGCGGGGGCGGCGGGAGAGCGCCCCGAGACGGTGTACGCGCCGCGCTTCCACCGGGAGTTCGAGGAGTCGCTGGCCGCCGAGATCGCCCTGGGCCCCGAGGTGGACCTGGTGGTGACGGAGGGCAACTATCTGCTGCTCTCCGAGGGGCCGTGGGCGCGGGTGCGGCCGCTGCTGGACGAGACCTGGTATGTGGCCCCCGCGGAGGAGACGCGGCTGCGGTGGCTGATCGGCCGCCATATCGCCTTCGGCAGGGGCCCGGAGGAGGCACGGGAGTGGGTCTACCGCTCCGACGAGGCCAACGCGGCGGTCGTCGCCCGCACCCGTCCGCGCGCGGACCTGGTGGTGCACCCGCCGGTCGACTGACATGAAGCTTCCTTCACGTTTCCTCCTGGCCGCGGCAGCCGCACGCGACCATGGCGGAGACCGGTCCCGCACGCCCCGCTGGACGATCTGCGGACGGGGGAGGCATGGCGGGACCGGCCCGCGCGCAACGCTGGACGCCCTGGTCCATGTGCGGGAGGTGACCTCGTTCCGGCCGCTGGAGCCCTGAAGCCCCTGAAGCCCCTGAAGCCCTGAGGGGTCACTCCTCGGCGACCAGGGCCCGCACCCAGTCGTGGAACCCGGCGATGTGGTGCTCGCTGGGGACCAGGACGCCGCCCTGGCGGTAGGCGCGCGAGGACATCGCGGGCTGGGTGCGCTCGCAGGCCGCGAAGTCCTGCTCGTTGACGCGGTGGAACAGCTCCACCGACTTCGCCAGCCGGCCCTGGTCCGGCCCGGCCGCGACGACCTCCGCCGCATACAGCCAGTCGCACTCCACCAGCGTCCGGTCGGGGGCCAGCGGGAACATCCGGTGCACGATCACATGGTCGGGGAGGAGGTTGACGAAGACCTGCGGCCGGACCGTGAGTGCGAAGTAGCGGCGGTCGTGCGAGTCCGGAACGCCCGGCAGCCGGGCGAAGCCCGCGCTCCCGTCCACCGTGAAGCCCTCGGCCTCCTCGGCGAACTCCGGGCCGTGGCCGACGTAGTACTGCGCGGCGAAGCCGTCGGCGAACTCCGGCAGCACCTCGGTCAGCTCGGGGTGGATCGTCGCGCAGTGGTAGCACTCCATGAAGTTCTCGATGATCAGCTTCCAGTTGGCGCGTACGTCGTAGCCGATCCGCCGGCCCAGCGCCAGCCCCGCCACCGCGTAGCGGTCGACGACCTCGGGCCCGCCCAGCCGTTCGGCGACGTCCCGCACCACCGTGTCCTCGAACGGCGGGGGCTCGGGCGCCAGGCACACCCAGCCGTAGCCGAGCCACTCGCGCAGCTGCACCCGGTGCAGCCCGTACCGGGAGCGGTCCACGTCGGGCATCCGCGTCAGGTTGGGCGCCGCGGTCAGCCGGCCGTCCAGGTCGTAGGTCCACGCGTGGTACGGGCACTGCAGGCCGCGCCGTACCGCGCCGGACTCCTCGGTGCACAGCTGCGCGCCGCGGTGCCGGCACACGTTCAGGAAGGCGCGCAGCTCGCCGCGCCGGTTCCGGGTGACCAGCACGCTCTCGCCGCCCACCCGCACCGTGCGGTAGGCGCCCGGCCGGTCCAGGTCCGCTGCGCGCACCGCGCAGTACCACTGGGCCTCGAAGATGTGCCGCCGCTCCCGCTCGAACAGCTCCTGGTCGGTGTAGAAGTGGCCGGGCAGCGTGGCGAGCAGGCTCGGGGCCGCCGTCGTCGTCATACGTGAGCTCCACGGAGAGGGTCGAACTGGGCGATGGGTCGTGGGTGCCGCCGGATCAGCGGCGGATCTTGTCCATGCCGGGGTCGAAGAGGGGCTCCGCCGCCACGGTGGCCGGGACCTTCTCGCCGAAGTAGTCGACGGACACCGGCGTGCCCGGCACGGCGACCCGCGCGGGGAGCCAGGCGTACGCCACGCAGCGGCCCACGGTGTAGCCGTACGCCGCGCTGGTCACATAGCCCGAGGCGACGCCGTCCGCGTACACCGGCTCGCTGCCCAGCACCACGGCGCCCGGGTCGTCCAGCGTCAGACAGGTCAGCCGGCGGGCCGGTTCGGCGCCCCGGGCCTCCAGCGCGGCGCGGCCGGTGAAGTCGCCCTTGCCCATCCGCACGGCGAAGCCGACGCCCGCCTCGTACGGATCGTGCTCGGTCGTCATGTCCGTGCCCCAGGCCCGGTAGCCCTTCTCCAGCCGCAGGCTGTTGAAGGCGCTGCGCCCGGCGGCGACGGCGCCCAGCGCGCGGCCCGCCTCCCACAGCGTGTCCCACAGCCGCAGCCCCAGGTCGGCCGAGGTGTACAGCTCCCACCCCAGCTCGCCCACGTAGCTGACCCGCAGCGCCGTCACCGGCACGTCCCCCACGTAGGTCTCCCGCGCCCGGAAGAAGCCGAACGCGCGGTGCGAGAAGTCGGCCGGGGTCAGCGGCTGGACGAGGTCCCGGGCCAGCGGGCCCCAGACGCCGACGCAGCAGGTGCCCGCTGTGATGTCCCGGACCCGGACGCCGTCCGGCGCATGCCGGGCCAGCCAGTCCAGGTCGGCGGTGGTGTTGGCGCCCAGCTGCCAGCGGTCCGGGCCCAGCCGGGCCGCCGTCAGGTCGCTGCGGACGCCGCCCGCCTCGTCGAGCAGCAGGGTGTAGGTGACCGCGCCGGGCCTCTTGGCGAGCTGGTTGCTCGTCATCCGCTGGAGGAGGTCCAGCGAGCCGGGCCCGGTCACCTCCAGCCGCCGCAGCGGCGTCATGTCGAACAGCGCCACCCGCTCCCGGGTGGCCCGCGCCTCGGCCGCCGCGATCGGCGACCAGTGGCGCGCCGACCACGCGTCGCGCTCCGGCAGCCGCAGCCCCTCGGCCAGCGGCGCGTTCGCCTCGTACCAGTGCGGGCGCTCCCAGCCGCCCGACTCCAGGAAGTACGCGCCCAGTTCGCGCTGCCGCGGATAGAAGGGGCTGGTGCGCAGCGGGCGGGGGCGCTCGGGCGGCTGGAGCGGGTGGATGACGTCGTACACCTCGACGAAGCCGCGCTCGCCCCGCTCCCTGACGTACGAGGGGGAGCGCTGCGCGCCCTCGAAGCGCGCGATGTCGCACTCGTGCGGGTCCACGGAGGGCCGCCCGTCCGTCATCCACTCCGCGACGGCCCGCGCCGCGCCCGCCGAGTGCGTCACCCAGACGGCCTCGGCGAGCCAGAAGCCGCGCAGCGCCGCGGACTCGCCGAGCAGCGGCATCCCGTCGGGCGTGAAGGAGAAGACGCCGTTGAAGCCGTCGGCGACAGCGCTGTCCGCCAGCCGGGGCAGCAGCGCGGCGCACTCCGCCCAGCTCTCGGCGAAGTCCTCCGGAGTGAAGGGCAGGGAGGAGGGCATGACCGGCGCCTCGTCGTACGGCAGGACGGCGGAGGCGTCGGACGGGTCGACCGGCAGCGGGCGGTGGGCGTAGGTCCCGATGCCCAGGCGCGGGCCGCCGTGCGCGTCCAGGTGCTCCCGGAAGTACAGGTCCCGGTCCTGGTGACGGAGGATGGGGCGGACCGCCTCGTCGGCCCCCGGGCCCGCGGCGGCGGGCAGCTCCGGCAGCGGCGCGGTGTGCGCGTACTGGTGCGCCAGCGGCAGCAGCGGCACCTCGACCCCGGCCATGGCGCCGACCACCGGCCCCCAGAACCCGGCCGCCGAGACGACGTGCGCTGCGGGGAACGTGCCCCGGTCGGTGACCACGCCCGTCACCCGCCCTCCGGCGCGCTCGATACCGGTGACGGTGTGCCGGTCCAGGAACCGGGCGCCCCGGGACCGGGCGCGCTCCGTCTGCGCATGGCAGGCGAGCAGGGCGCGGGCCAGCCCGTCGCCGGGGGTGTGGAAGCCGCCGAGCACCCGGCCGGCGGCCAGCATCGGCCACAGCTCGGCGCACCGCCCGGGGCCGACCAGCTCTCCCTGCACGCCCCAGGCCGCCGCGAGGCCGGCCTTGCGGTGCAGGTCCGACCAGCGCTCCTCGGTCGTGGCGACCTCCAGCCCGCCGACCGGCAGGAAACAGGAGCGCCCGCCCGAGCGCAGCGCGCCGAACTTCTCCACGGTGTACGCGGCGTACGCGGTCAGGGTCCGGGACGGGCTGGTGCGGAAGACGAGACCCGGGGCGTGGGAGGTGGAGCCGCCCGGCGCGGCCAGCGGCCCCTGCTCCAGCACCGTGACATCGCGCCAGCCGCGCGCGGTGAGCTCGTCGGCGAGCGAGCAGCCGACGATCCCGGCACCGATGACGACGACGGGGCCGTTCCGGGCCTCCGGAACGTGAAGGGCGTTCACGGCATCCCCCGGTTAGCTGCTCCGCCCGCGCGGCAGGGTGCGGGTTTCGTGGTCGTGTGCGGTCCGGCGGCCGCGCGTGCGTCGCTCACTGCATCCCCCGGTTCGCTTCTCCGCCCGCGCGGCGGTGTGCGGGTTTCGTGGTCGTGTGCGGCCCGGCGGCCGCGCGTGCGTCGCTCACAGGGTCACCACCGATCGCAGCACCTTGCCCTGCAGCATCCGGTCGAACGCGCTCTCCACGTCGTCCAGCGCGATCGTCTCGGTGACGAACGCGCCGAGGTCGAGCTTGCCGCTGAGGTAGAGGTCGATGAGCACGGGGAAGTCCCGGCTCGGCAGGCAGTCGCCGTACCAGGAGGGCTTGACGGCGCCGCCCCGCGCGAAGACGTCCAGCAGCGGCAGCTCCAGCCGCGCCTGCGGCCCCGGCACCCCGGCCTGGACGAAGGTGCCCGCCAGGTCCCGCATGGCGAAGCCCTGCTCGAAGGTGTCGGCCCGGCCGACCGCGTCGACGACGAGGTCGGCGCCGTACCCGTCGGTCAGCTCCCGGACGGCCGCCACGGGGTCCGTGCCGCGCGAGTTGACGCAGTGGGTGGCGCCGAACTGGATGGCCGCGTCCAGCTTGGCGTCGTCCAGGTCCACGGCGATGACGCGGCGCGCCCCGGCGAGCGAGGCCGCGGCGATGGCGGCGTCGCCGACACCGCCGCAGCCGATGACGGCGACGGTGTCGCCGTAGGCCACACCGCCGGTGTGCACGACCGCGCCGTAGCCCGCCATGATGCCGCAGCCGATCAGCCCGGCGGCCTCCGGGCGGGCCGCCGGGTCGACCCGGACGGCCTGCCCGGCGGCCACGAGCGTCTTCTCGGCGAAGGCGCCGATGCCGAGCGCGGGCGTGAGCGGGGTGCTGTCCAGCAGGGTCATGGGCCGGCCGGCGTTGCTGGAGTCGAAGCAGTACCAGGGGCGGCCCCGGCGGCAGGCGCGGCAGCGGCCGCAGGGCGCGCGCCAGGCCAGCACGACGGAGTCGCCGGGCTGCGGATCGGTGACGCCGGGGCCGACGGCCTCCACCGTGCCCGCGGCCTCGTGGCCGAGCAGGAACGGGAAGTCGTCGCTGACGGCGCCTTCGCGGTAGTGCAGGTCGGTGTGGCAGACGCCGCATGCCTGCACGGCGACGAGCACATCTCCCGGGCCGGGGTCCGGCACCAGGACGGTCTGTACCTCCGCCGGGGCGTCCTTCTTCATCGTGATGACAGCGCGGACCTCGTATGGCATTCCCAGACCTCGCAGCGTGTTGCGTAGTGCACGACTGGTTGCGCTATGAGAGACATGGTGGGAATGCGAATCCGCGCCGTCAAGAGATGCGGATCAGTGGTTTCTGACGGATCATCAGATTGCGAATGTGTGCTCTGAGCAAGGGTGTTACCGGCGCCCGGCCCCTGCGTTGCGGCGAGGTTTCACTGATCGCGGCGGTGCACGGCGGCCACGGCGACGGCGGCGGAGGCGAGCGCCCAGCCGGCGTAGACGGTCCAGGCTCCGGTCGTGGTCCACGGGAAGTCCGCGCGGTGCTCCGTGCCCTGCACGTCGTCCAGCCGGACCCAGGCGGTGTAGGGCAGGGCGTGGTCGATGAGCGCGGTCCAGTACCGCTGGTCGAGCACGATCAACGGCAGCACCATCAGCACCACCAGGCACGCCACCATGGCGCCCGCGCTGTGCCGGAGCACCGCCCCGAGGGCCAGCCCCGCGAGCCCGGAGACCGGAGCCAGCAGCGCGGAGGCGATCAGCACGCGCGGCATGTGCGGGTGGTCGAGCGGGACCCCGGCCCCGCGCGTGTCCAGGATCGCCTGGGTGACGCCATACGACACCAGCGCCAGCAGCGTGCCGAACCCGGTGGTGACCGCCGCGGTCACACACACCTTGGCGGCCATCACCGAGCGCCGCGCCGGAACCGCGGCGAACGTCGTACGGATCAGCCCGGTGCCGTACTCGCCGGTGATCGTCAGGGCGCCCAGCGCCGCGGCGACCAGCATCAGGAACGTCACCCCGTTCCCGGTGAACGCGTCCAGCACCGGCATCCCGTCGGGCACGAAGCTGCGCTGGGACTCCGCGCTCATCCGGTCCCAGGAGCGGTAGTGGTCCCAGGCGGTGCCCGCGTTGAGGCCGAGCACGGCGAGGGCGCCCGCGAACAGCGTCCAGGCCGTCGAGCGCAGCGACCAGAGCTTGAGCCACTCGGCGGCGAGCAGATCCCGGAACCGGGCCCGGAGATCCGGCGCGACGGCCGGCTGTGCGGGGGCTGTCGAGGTCACCGGGCATCTCCTGCGGGGAATTCGACGCTGCCGGAGGTCAGTTCCATGAACGCCGCTTCCAGCGAGGCGGAGCGGGGGGTCAGCTCCAGCAGCGGCACCCCGTGCCGGTGGGCGAGCGCGCCGATGCGGGCGGCGTCCAGCCCGGTCACGGCGAGCGCGGCGTCGGCCCGGTCGCTGTCCGGCCGCACGGTGGCGCCCTCGGCCCGCAGCGCGAGCGTCAGCTCGGCGGGCTGCGGGGTGCGCACGGTCACCCCGGCTCCGGCTCCGGTGCCGCGCGCCGCGAACTCCGCGAGGCTCTCCGCGGCGATCAGCTCGCCCCGCCCGATCACCACCAGATGGTCGGCGGTGTGCTCCATCTCGGACATCAGATGACTGGAGACGAACACGGTGCGCCCCTCGGCGGCCAGACCCCGGAAGAGTCCGCGTACCCACTGCACGCCCTCCGGGTCCAGCCCGTTCAGCGGCTCGTCGAACACCAGCACAGGAGGATCGCCCAGCAGCGCCGCCGCGATCCCCAGCCGCTGCCGCATGCCGAGCGAAAACCCGCCGGTCCGGCGCCGCGCGGCGCCCGCCAGCCCGACCTCCTCCAGCACCTCGTCCACCCGGGCGCGCGGGATGCGGTTGGAGCGGGCCAGCGCCCCCAGATGCGCCGCGGCGGTCCGCCCGCCGTGCACCTGGCCCGCGTCCAGCAGCGCGCCCACGTGCCGCAGCCCGCGCGCCCGGTCCCGGAACGGGCTGCCGGAGACGGTCGCGGTGCCGCTGGTGGGCGCGTCGAGGCCGAGCACCATGCGCAGCGTGGTGCTCTTGCCTGCGCCGTTCGGGCCGAGGAAGCCGGTGACGCGGCCGGGGCGCACGGCGAAGGTCAGCTCCCGCACGGCGGTCGTTCCGCCGTAGCGCTTGGTCAGCAGATTGACTTCGATCATGCGTTCCACGGTGTCCGGCGCGTGCCCCGCGCCGCATCGGACCGCCGCTGACAATGCCGGCCCGGCTGTCGACCGCGGTTGTACACCCTCGGTCCGATCCGGGGCCGCGGGCGGCTGGCTACGATCGCTGCATGCACTCCTCGCCGCCGATACCGCTGCTCACACGCATGTCGCCGGGCGCCTGGACCACCCTGGCCTGGTGTGCGGGGGCGGCGCTGACCTTCGTGTTCCGGGTCCGGCTGCCCGGCGAGAGCGAACCCGCCGACTGGCCCGCGATCCAGCTCTACCGCTGGGACGGGCTGCTGACGCTGGCGGTGGCCGGAGTCCTCACGGCGGTGGGCGGGCGGCGGCTGGAGCGGCGGCCGCTGGCAGGGCTGTGCCTGATGCTCGCCGCGGCGGTGGCGTCCCCGATGCCGCTGGGCGTGGGGGAGATCCCGCTGCCGCAGTACCTCGCGGTCATCGTCGCGCTGTACTTCGTCGCCGCCGCCGGGCCCCGCCGCACCGGAGCCGCGGCGCTGGCCCTGGCGCTGGCCGTGCCCTGCGGATACCTCGCCGTACGGGCCGTGGCGGGCTGGAACGTGGGGGCCTCCACCGAGCTGGCGGTCCTGCTGACCGCCGTCATCTCCTGGCTGATCGGCAACTCCGCGCGCCAGTCGCGGGAGCACGCCGCATCGCTGGCCGACCGGTCGGCCGCCCAGGCGGTCACCGCCGAGCGGCTGCGGATCGCCCGCGAGATGCACGACATGATCGCCCACACCATGGGCATCGTCGCGTTGCAGGCGGGTGCGGCGCGACGGGTCCTCGACACCCAGCCCGAGCGCGCCCGCAGTGCCCTCGGCGAGGTCGAGAACGCCAGCCGGGAGACCCTGTCGGGCCTGCGCCGTATGCTCGTGGCGCTCCGCGGGGCCGAGCCGGGGGAGTACACCGGCGCGCCGGAACAGGCGTGCGGGCTCGGGGACGTGGGGCGGCTCGCCGCGACGACCACGGCGGCGGGCGTGCGGGTGGACGTGCGGTGGCGGGGCGAGCAGCGACCACTGCCGCCGGAGATCGACGTCTCCGCGTACCGGATCATCCAGGAGGCCGTCACCAACGTCGTGCGGCATGCGGCGGCCCGGTCCTGCCGGGTCACCGTCGAGCAGCGGGAGGGGGAGCTGGCCGTGGAGATCGTCGATGCCGGAACCGGCGGCGGCCGGGGCGGCGGCACCGGCTTCGGGCTGGCGGGGATGCGGGAGCGGGTCGCGCTGCTGCACGGTGAGTTCGCGGCGGCGCCGCGCCCCGGGGGCGGCTTCCGGGTGGCGGCCCGGCTGCCCGTACCGGCGGGGGTGCGATGACCGCGCCGGTGCGGGTCCTCCTCGTCGACGACCAGCCGCTGGTGCGGACCGCGCTGCAGATGGTCATCACCGAGGCGCCGGACGTCGAGGCCGTCGGCGAGGCGGGCACCGGCGTCGAGGCCGTACGGCTCGCGGAGGAGGTCCGCCCCGACGTCGTGGTGATGGACATCCGGATGCCCGGCAGCATCGACGGCATCGAGGCCACCCGGCACATCACCCGGATGCCCGGCACCTCCCGGGTCGTGGTGCTGACGACCTTCGATGACGACGACTACGTCTACGGCTCGCTGCGCGCGGGCGCCTCCGGGTTCCTGGTCAAGGACATGGCCCTGGACGACATCCTGGCGGCGGTACGGGTGGTCGCCGCCGGGGACGCGCTGCTGGCGCCCGGCGTCACCCGCCGCCTGATCGCCCGGTTCGCCGAGCCCCCCGCGCCCGCGGCCCGGCCGCCCCGCGCCCTGACGGGGATCACCGGGCGGGAGCGGGAGGTGCTGACGCTGGTCGGCCGCGGCCTGTCCAACACCGAGATCGCCGAGACGCTGGTGCTGAGTGTGGCCACCGTGAAGACGTACGTGACCCGGCTGCTGTCCAAGCTCGCCGCACGCGACCGGGTCCAGCTCGTCATCATCGCCTACGAGACGGGGCTGGTCTCTGCCTAGCGCCGTGCCCCGGGTCCACGCCGGGTCGCGGTCCCGGCACACGGTGCGGGGATCAGTACGCGTACCCCATCCGGCGTGACAGGTCCTGCGCCGCGGCCATGGTGCGCTTGGCCACCTCCTGAAGCTGCTCCTCCTCCAACCGGTACGAGGGCCCCGAGACGCTGATCGCCCCGATCACCTTGCCGTCGTGCGCCCGCACCGGCGCGGCGACGGCGTGCAGCCCGATCTCCAACTCGTCCCGCGCCATGCCGTACCCGCTCTTGAGCACGCTCTTCAGCTCGGCCCGCAGCTCGGCCGGGGATGTGATCGTGTGGTCCGTCAGCCGGGGCAGCTTGCGGGTCAGCGCGCTCTCCTGCACGGACTTGGGCTGGTACGCCAGCAGCGTCTTCCCGCTGGACGTCGCGTGCAGCGGCGTCCGCCGTCCCAGCCAGTTCTGGGCCGTCACCGACGAGGAGCCGCGCGCCTGCATGATGTTCACCGCCGCGTCGTCGTCGAGCACCGCGATGTTCGCCGTCTCGCCCGCGTGCTCCGCCAGGTCCCGGCAGACCGGCGCGCCCTCCTGTGAGATGTCGAGCCGCGAGGCCGCCGCGCCCGCCAGCCGCAGCACCCCGGGGCCCAGGTAGTACTTGCCCCGGTCCTGCTCCTGCGAGACCAGGCCCCTGGCCTCCAGCACGCCCAGCAGCCGGAACGCCGTCGACTTGTGGACGCCCAGCTCCTCGGCGATCTCCGTGACTCCGGTCTCGCCGTGCCGCGCGAGGATTTCCAGTACGCTCACGGCTCGGTCCACCGACTGGACCGAGCCTGCCGCACCCCTGGCCTGCCTGCCCGAACCCTGCGTCGCCGCTCCCATGTCTGCCGTCTTGTCCGTCATCTGCTCAACGTCACCACCTGGTGGCCTGTTTTGTGGTTCTCGATTGTGGCACCCGGCTCGCATCCGGGTTTGAGGCAAGCGCTTGACGCGGGCACCTCCTCGCCTGGATTCTGTTGCGCATCACGCGTCATCGTGCGCGATACGAAACTCGCATCGTAGCGAAGAGTATGAGGGGGGCCAGTGGTACCCGTCTGCCGCCTTGAAGACCTGCCCGAGGGCGAGTCCCTTCGTCTAGACCTCGAACCTCCCATCGCCGTCTTCCGTACGGACGGTGAGCTGTACGCGATCGACGACACGTGCACCCACCAGGACGCTTCGCTCTCCGAGGGCTGGCTCGAAGGCTGTCTGATCGAATGCCCGCTGCACGCGGCTTCATTCGACCTGCGCACCGGCAAGCCCACCTGCCTTCCGGCCCGCCGGGCCGTGCGTACGCACCCTGTCAGCGTCCACGAGGGAACGGTCTGGGTACAGCTCACCGGCGCGCGAGACGAGGACGCCGGCGGGTTCGGGAAGGGGACCGCGGCATGAGCACGCTGGGGACGATCACGGTGGTCGGAGCCTCGCTGGCCGGGACGTACGCCGCGCAGGCGCTGCGCGACCAGGGCTACGACGGGCGCCTGGTGCTCGTCGGCGACGAGCACCACCGGCCCTACGACCGGCCGCCGCTGTCCAAGGAGTACCTGACCGGTGCCGTCACCGCGGACCGGCTCGCCCTCGCGGACGCCGAGGACGTCGCCGAGCTGGACGCCGAGTGGCTGCTCGGCACCCGTGCGGCGGGGCTCGACCTGCCCGGCCGGGCCGTCCTCCTGGAGGGCGGCGGCCGTCTGGTCACCGACGGGGTGGTCCTGGCCACCGGCGCCGCGGCGCGCGGGCTGCCGGGCGGCACGCATCTGGAGGGCGTGCACACGCTGCGCACCCTGGACGACGCCGCGGCGCTGCGCGAGGAGCTCAGCCGCGGCCAGGTGCGGGTCCTCGTGGTCGGTGCCGGGTTCATCGGCTCCGAGGTGGCCTCCTCCTGCGCGACGATGGGCCACCAGGTCACCGTCGTCGAGGCGGCCGAGGAGCCGCTGCTGCCCCAGCTCGGCCCCGAGCTGGCGGCGGTGTGCGCGGCCCTGCACGCCGACCACGGCGTCACCCTGCTCACCGGCACCGGTGTGGCGGCGCTGCACGGGGACGGCCGGGGGCGGGT
>NZ_JAAKZZ010000195.1 GCF_011045075.1 Streptomyces boncukensis | reverse complement strand
GCGGGGCATCGGGCGGGCCAGCTCGCGGGCGAAGCGCTCGGGGTCGGCGGCGACGCGCAGCAGCTGGGTGGCGGCCAGCGAACGCGGCAGCGGTACGTCCCGGACGGCCGCGCGGGAGCGGCGCAGCTCGGCGGCGAGCGCGTCCAGATCACGGTCCCAGGCAGCCGTCAGCCGCACCTCCTCGGGCGTGAGCCCCTCCGGCCCGCCGCCGGTGTCCGGGGCCGGGGAGGGCGCCCCGGAGCGCTCCGGGGCCCCCTCGCCGGGCTCCTCGGCTCCCGGGGTGCCCTCCCCGCCGGCCCGGGTGTGCTCCAGGTGGGCCAGCACGCCGGCGGCAGCCCGGCGGCGCCAGGCGAGCGCTTCCTCGTCCAGGGGCAGCGGCCAGGGGCGCTCCTCGGCCGGCGCGTCCAGGGCCGGGTTGAGCGCGCCCTCGGCGGGGGGCTCCGCCCAGTGCTCGACCTCGCCGTGTGCGGCCCCGGCCTCGCAGTGGGCGCGCAGGGCGTCCAGGAACGCGGACGGACCGCGCGGCCTCTTCTGCGCGGGCCCCCACCAGTGGCCGGAGCCCAGCAGCAGCTTGCGGGGGCGGGTGAACGTCACATAGCCCAGCCGCAGCTCCTCGGTGGCCTGGTGGTCGCGCAGTGCCGTGTCGTAGTCCTTGAGCCCCCGCGCGCTCCACTCGGACACCTCGGGCAGCGTCGCGGCGTCGCCGCGCAGCGGGGAGGGCAGCACCTTGGCCTGGCTCAGCCAGGACTCGCGGGGCTGCTCGCTGGGGAACTGCTTGGCGACCAGGCCGGGGACGGCCACCACGTCCCATTCGAGCCCCTTGGACTTGTGCGCGGTGAGCACCTTGACGGTGTTCTCGCCGCCCGGCAGGGAGCTGTCCAGCCCCTTCTCGTACTGCACGGCGGTGCGCAGGAACCCGAGGAACGCGAGCAGTGTCGCCTCGCCGTCCAGGGAGGCGAACCCGGAGGCGATGTCCAGGAAGTTCCCCAGGGTCTCGCGGCGGCGTGCGGCCACCGCGTGCGGGGAGGCCGCCAGCTCGACCTCCAGCCCGGTCACCGACAGCACCCGGTGCAGCACGTCCATCAGCGGATCGGCGAGCGAGCGGCGCAGCTCCCGGATCTCGGCCGCGAGCCGTGCGAAGCGCACCCTGGCCTCGGGCGAGAACGGCAGCTCGTCCTCGTGCTCCCCGGATGCCACAAAGGTGTCCAGGGCGTCCGCGAGGGAGACCGTCTCGGCCGGGTCGGCGCCTTCCACGGCGGCGGCGAGCCGCCGGTCCGGGCCGCCGTCCGGCTCGCCCCGCCGGCGGCGTACGAGCAGCCTGGCGCGCCGTCCGAGCAGCGCGAGGTCGCGCGGTCCGGTGCGCCAGCGCGGACCGGTCAGGACGCGGACGAGGGCGGCGTTGGCCGTGGGGTCCTGGAGGACCTCGCAGACGGCGACCAGATCGGCGATCTCCGGCAGGTGCAGCAGCCCGGAGAGGCCGACCACCTCGACGGGGACGTCCCGCGCGACCAGCGCGCCCTGGATCCCGGCGAAGTCGGCGGCGCCCCGGCACAGCACCGCGATCTCACCGGGCGGGGTGCCGGTGCCGACGAGGTGGGCCAGCGAGTCGGCCAGCCACTCCAGTTCCCCGGCGTGCGTGTCCAGCAGCGCGCAGCGCACCAGCCCGTCCCGGGCGGCGCCCGGCCCCGGGCGCAGGGCCTGGACGCCCGCGTGCCGGGCGCGCAGGGGCGCGGCGAGCCCGTTGGCGAGCTGGAGGAGGCGACCGCCGCTGCGGCGGTTCTCGCTGAGGGAGAACCGCCGTGCCGGGGTGCCGTCGGCATCCGGGAAGTGCCCGGGGAAGTCGTCCAGGTTGGCGACCGAGGCGCCGCGCCAGCCGTAGATCGCCTGGCAGGGGTCGCCGACAGCGGTCACCGGGTGCCCCGTGCCGCCGCCGAAGAGCCCGGCCAGCATCACCCGCTGGGCGACCGAGGTGTCCTGGTACTCGTCCAGCAGGACGACGGAGTACTGCTCGCGCAGCGCCCTCGCCACTTCCGGCAGCCGTGCGAGCCGGGCCGCCAGGGCGATCTGGTCGCCGAAGTCGATGCGCTCGTGTGCGCGCTTGCGGGCGCGGTACTCCTCGACCAGCCCCGCCAGCTCGCGCCGGCCGAGCGCGGCGTGCGGCACCTTGCGCAGCTTCTCGTTGGTCAGGCGCACGCCTTCCAGCTCGGCGAGCAGCCGGGTGTCATGGACGCGCAACTCGTCGGGGGACACCAGGTGCTCGGAGAGTTCCGCGTCCAGCGCGAGCAGGTCCTCGACCAGGGCGCTGACCGTCTTGGTGAGCGCCTCGAAGGGACCGGCCGCCGTGCGCAGCACGCTCGCGGCGAGCTGGAAGCGGGTGGCGTCGGCGAGCAGCCGCGCGGTGGGCTCCAGGCCGAGCCGCAGCCCGTGCTCGGACAGCAGCTGCCCGGCGAAGGCGTGGTAGGTGGAGATCCTCGGCTCGCCGGGTGCGTCGTCCGGATCGGCCGGGTCGGGGTCGGTGAGCCCCGCCTTGACGAGCGCTCTGCGCACCCGTTCCGCCAGCTCTCCCGCCGCCTTGTTGGTGAACGTCAGGCCCAGCACCCGCTCGGGCGCGACCTGCCCGGTGCCGACCAGCCAGACGACGCGCGCCGCCATCACCGTCGTCTTGCCGGAGCCCGCACCGGCCACGATCACCTGCGGGGCCGGCGGTGCGGTGATGCAGTCCGTCTGCTCCGGGGTGAACGGGATACCGAGGAGCTCCTTGAGCTGCTCGGGGTCGGTGAGCTGTGCGGGCACCGTAGAGACGGTAGCCGCCGCTGCTGACAGCGCGGGCCCCGGGAGGTCCTCTCCCGGACGACGGGACGGTCATTCGACGATGTGACGCCCCTCCGGCTGGGACGGACAGACGCGGCGGAAGGCGCACTGGCCGCAGTGCTGTCCGGGCGACGGAGTGAACCGCTCGTCCAGCACCCGTCCCGCCGCGGTGGCCAGCAGCTCGCCCACCCAGTCGCCCTTGTCGCCCTCCGGTGACTCCTCCAGCGGCTCCTGGCGCTGTACGGCGGGCACGGTATCGCCGCCGTCCCGGCCGGCCGCGCCCTGGCGCAGCTGGACCAGCTCGGCGCCGCCCGGCGCAGGGCGCCGCCCGGCGAACAGCGGATCGGCCGCGCCTTCCCGCAGGGCCAGCTGGTAGACCGCGAGCTGCGGGTGGCGGGCCACCTCGGCGCCGGTGGGGCGGGAGCGGCCGGTCTTGAAGTCGACGACGTACGCGTGTCCCTCGTCGTCCGTCTCGACGCGGTCCATGCTGCCGCGGATGCGGACCGTGTGCTCCCCCGCCTCCAGGGTCACGTCGAAGGCGTGCTCGCTGCCCGCCGTACGGCGCCCGCCGCGCTCCATGATGTGCCACCGCAGGAACCGCTCCAGCGCGGCGCGCGCGCTGTCCCTCTCCTGCCGCGACTTCCAGGGCGCGTCGAAGGCCAGTCCGTCCCAGACCGCGTCCAGTCGCTCCATCAGCACCCCCAGGTCGGCGGGCGTGGTGCCGGTGGCGACCTCGTCGGCCAGCACGTGCAGCACGTTGCCGAAGCCCTGTGCGGCGGTGGCGGGCTCGTCGGCCCGGACCTCACGACCCAGGAACCACTGCAGCGAGCAGGTGTGCGCGAGCTGCTCCAGGGCGCTGCCGGACAGGGCCACGGGCTCGTTCCTGTCGCGCAGCGGCACCTCGGACCGGGTGGGCTCGTACAGCCCCCACCAGCGGTCCGGATGGGCGGCGGGGACCAGACCGTGCCCCTCGTCGTCCCGGAGCACGGCAAGCCGGGCGAGCCGCCGGGCCGCCGCGTCCCGCAGCGCGGGCGAGGCCGCCGGGTCGACCGTGGTGGCCCGCAGCTCGGCGACCAGCGCGGGCACCGTCAGCGGGCGGCGCGGCCTGCTGCTGACGGCCCGCGGCTCGACGCCCAGCTCGGCCAGGAAGCGGGAGGGCTGGTCGCCGTCCTCCGCCTGGGCGCTCACGGCCGTCACGACGAGGCGCTCCCTGGCGCGCGTCGCGGCGACGTAGAACAGCCGGCGCTCCTCCGCCAGCAGGGCGCCCGGGGGCAGCGGCTCGGCCAGCCCGTCGCGGCCGATGCGGTCGGGCTCCAGCAGCGAGCCGCGGCGCCGCAGATCCGGCCACAGCCCGTCCTGTACGCCCGCGACGACGACCAGCCGCCACTCCAGCCCCTTGGCGCGGTGCGCGGTCATCAGGCGGACGGCGTCGGCGCGTACCGCACGGTCGACGAGGAGGTCCGCGGCGATGTCCTGGGCCTCCAGCTCCTCCAGGAAGTTGAGCGCCCCGCGCCCCCCGGTGCGCTCCTCGGCGCGCGCGGCGACGGCGAACAGCGAGCACACCGCGTCCAGGTCGCGGTCCGCGTTCCGCCCGGCGGGCCCCCCGCGCCGCGCCGTACGCTCCAGCCGCCCCGGCCAGGGGGTGCCCTCCCACAGCGTCCACAGCGCCTCCTCGGCCGTGCCGCCCCCGGCGAGCAGTTCGCGGGTCTTGCGCAGCAGCAGTCCCAGGCGCTGGGCGCCGCCCGTCCGGGAGGTGCCGCCGGGCGAGCCGGGCGCGGGCTCGTGGGCGACCAGCCGGCCGGGCTCGGCGAGCGCCTGGGCCAGCAGGACGTCGGAGGGGCGCGGGACGGCGACGCCCGCCGCGCGCTCCTCCTCCCGCAGGGCGCGCCCGAGCCTGCGCAGGTCGGCGGAGTCCAGCCCGGCCAGCGGCGAGGTGAGCAGGGTGAGTGCGGTCCCGGTGTCCAGCGCGCCCGGCGCCGCGGAGGTGTCCGGCGCGTCCGCGTCCGCGACTGCGTCCGTATCTGCGTCCGCACCGCCGTCCGCGCTGCCGTCCGCGTCTCCCTCCGCGCGTCCGGCCCGTTCCGCCCGCCCGGCGCCGCCCGCCTCCCGTACGGCGCCCTCGTCGCGCTCGGCGCGCACCGCCGCCTCGGCGGCTGCCCGGAGCGCGGTGAGCAGCGGGGCGACGGCGGGCTCGTGGCGCAGCGGTACGTCGTCGCCGTCCACGTCCACCGGGACGCCCGCCGAGGTGAGGGCGCGGCGCAGCACGGGAAGGCTCCGGCCGCCCGCGCGCACGAGGACCGCCATCTCGCCCCAGGGGACGCCGTCCTCAAGGTGGGCGCGGCGCAGCAGGTCCGCGACGCTGTCGAGTTCGACTCCCGCCGTCGGGTACGTCATGACGTCCACCCGGCCGCCCGGACGTTCGGCCGCCAGCTCGCGGTGCGCGCGGACGGCCTCGGCGGGCAGCCGGGTCAGCGGCATGCGCCGGGTGAGCTCCCGGGTGGCGGCCAGCACTCGCGCTGCGGACCGCCGGCCGGTCCGCAGCACCCGTACGGGCGCGGGCGCCCCGGTGCGCTGCGGGAAGGCGTGCGGGAAGTCGAGGATGCCGTTGACGTCGGCGCCGCGGAAGGCGTAGATCGACTGGTCCGGGTCGCCGAAGGCCACCAGCGTCCGGCCGCCGCCCGCGAGCGCCCGGAGCAGCCGCACCTGGGAGGGGTCGGTGTCCTGGTACTCGTCGACGTAGACGGCGTCGTACGCGGCGCGCAGCCGCCCCGCGACCTCGTCGCTCCCGGCCAGCAGGACGGCGCGGTGGACGAGTTCGGCGTAGTCGAGCACGCCCTGCGCGTCCAGTACGTCCAGATACTGGGCGAGGAAGGCGGCCGCCGCGCCCCAGTCCGGGCGGCCGGTGCGGCGGGCGAACGCGGCGAGCGCGTCCGGGCTCAGCCCGAGCTCCCTGCTGCGGGCCAGCACCGCCCGCAGCTCGTCGGCGAAGCCCCGCGTGGTGAGGCAGGCGCGCAGCTCGTCCGGCCAGCGCACACCGGCGCGGCCCTCCCGCTCCAGGGCGAGCTGCCCCTCCAGCAGCTCGCGGATGTACAGGTCCTGCTCCGGCCCGGTGAGCAGCCGTATGGGCTCGGCGAACAGGTCGGCGTCCTGGTGCGCGCGGACCAGGGCGTAGCAGTACGAGTGGAAGGTCGTCGCCTGCGGGGCGCCCGCACCGCCCGCACCGGCCGCACCCCGCGACAGCCGGGCCGCCATCCGGTCGCGCAGCTCGACGGCCGCCTTGCGGCTGAAGGTGAGGACCAGGATGCGCTCGGGATCGCCGCCCGCGCGGACGCGCTCGACGACGGCCTCGACGAGGGTCGTCGACTTGCCCGTGCCGGGCCCCGCGAGCACCAGGAGCGGCCCGTCCGCGTGGTCAACCACTCCGCGCTGCGCGGCGTCCAACGCAGGGAGACCGGCCGGGGCCGGCGGAGTGCGCACCAGCCGGTACGCATCCGCACCCGAGGACTGCCGCTGCGCGCTGGACGGGATGCTGGACGGGATGGAGGAACTCACGTGGATCGCCTAGGGGAGGGTCTGTGCAAGGTGGTACAGACGCTACGCCCGCGGGCACAGGAGGCGCAGCGCTTCACTTCGGTACTCCGTACGGACGGCTCAGCGCATGGGGACGTGCCGCATGGCGGAAGCTGGTCTGTGTGAGCTGTCGCAGCCGGTGGTCACCCACCGCCCCCCGCCGGAGCTCCGGCACCGCCGGGACCACCGGGGTGCCCGGAACCCGCCGTGTGCCCGTCCCAGCGGGCGCGGCGCAGGTCGACGCGCGGGATGTGGCCCGGCGAGCGGGAGGACGGGCCGGCGGCCTCGCGCAGCGGAGTGCCCTCCGCGCGGTACTCCTCCAGGGCGCGCAGCTCCTCGCCGGGCAGCAGCACACCGTCCGCGCGCACCACACGCCACCAGGGCACCGCACCGCCGTACAGCGCCATCACCCGGCCCACCTGGCGCGGGCCGCCCTCCCCCAGCCACTCCGCGATGTCGCCGTACGTCATCACGCGGCCGGGCGGGATCAACTCGGTGACTTCGAGCACACGCTCCGCGTAGTCGGGGAGCTCTGCGGGGTCGGTTGCCATGCGCGCCATGGTGCCCTACACCGCCGTCAGCCGTACCGCGAGCCGGCCGCCCCCTCCGCGCGCCCCATATGCCCCCTCGTGCCACCAAGAGCCGCCCCCTCGTGCCACCATCTTCCGGGCGGTGACGGGCGCGCTGCTCCTCCGGGAGGCGGCTCCCGGGCCTCCAGCCGGACAATCGGGCCAGTCGGAACGAGCCGACCGGCGTTGCGGGACGAGCCTCAGTGATACGGGACCAGGACGAGACGACAGACGAGCAGCGGCAGGGCGACAGCTCCCTCAGCAAGGGGCCCCCTGGCGCCGAGCAGCCTGCCGCAGCGGACCCTCCGGACGCACCGGCCGCCGAGGAACCGCCGGAGGGCCCGGCCCACACCGACCGCGTCGAGATCGAGAGCGACGAGCCGCTGCTGTCCGCACGGGTGCACCGCCCCTCGGACCTGCTGCGGATGGGGCTCGGGCTGCTGGGTATCGCCCTGGTGCTCACCATCGCGAACTTCGCGCACGGCACCACGGCGGGCCTGGAGCAGGACATCGACAAGGGCACCGAGGACACGCCTGCCCTGCTGATCAACCTCACCGGGCTGGCGTCGAGCCTCGCCGTGCTGCTGGTCCCGGTCGCGTTCGCCATCGAGCGGCTGATCAAACGGGACGGGCTGCGGATCGCCGACGGGGTGCTCGCCGCCGTCCTCGCGCACGGTGCCTCACTGGCGGTCGACCTGTGGGTCTCGCGGGCCGCGCCGGAGTCCATCCAGGACGCGCTCACCAAGTCGATCACGCCCAGCGACTCCAGTACGCCCATCCACAGCTATCTGGCACCCGTTATCGCGTACATGACGGCTGTCGGCATGGCGCGCCGTCCGCGCTGGCGGGTGCTGCTGTGGGTGGTGCTGCTGCTGAACGCGTTCGCCGTGCTGGTCCCCGGCTACACGACGCCGTTCTCCATCATCATCACCCTGCTGATCGGCTGGACGGTCGCCTACGGCACGCTGTACGCGGTCGGCACCCCGAATGTGCGGCCCACCGGGCAGACGCTGCTGGCGGGGCTGCGCCGGGTGGGCTTCACACCGGTCAGCGCGCTGCGTATGGAGGACCCCGGCGAGCCCGAGAGGCAGGACAACGGCGACCGGGGCCGCCGCTACCGCGTCACGCTGGAGGACGGTCCGCCGCTGGATGTCACCGTGGTGGACCGCGAGCAGCAGGCACAGGGGTTCTTCTACCGGGTGTGGCGGCGGCTGGCGCTGCGGGGCATCAACCAGCGGCGCAGCCTGCAGACGCTGCGGCAGGCCCTGGAGCAGGAGGCGCTGCTCGCGTACGCGGCCATCTCGGCGGGCGCCAACGCGCCCAAGCTGATCGCCACCTCGGAGCTCGGCCCGGACGCGGTGATGCTGGTCTACGAGCACATCGGCGGCCGGAGCCTCGACGCGCTGCCCGACGAGGAGCTCACCGACGAGCTGCTGCGCACCGCCTGGCGCCAGGTCGAGGCGCTGCAGTCGCGCCGTATCGCACACCGGCGGCTCGTGGGGGACGCGCTGCTGGTGGATCGTTCCGGCGCCGTGTTCCTGACAGACCTGCGGGGCGGTGAGATCGCGGCGGGCGATCTCGTGCTGCGCATGGACATCGCGCAGCTGCTGACCACGCTCGGGCTGCGGGTGGGCGCGCAGCGGGCGGTGGCCGCCGCCGTCGAGGTGCTGGGCCCCGACGCCATCGCGGACAGCCTGCCGCTGCTCCAGCCGATCGCGCTCAGCCGCAGCACCCGCACCGAGCTGCGGCACCGCGCCAAGGAGCGCGCACAGCGCGAGCGCGAGGCGGTCATCGAGGCGTCCCGGGCCAACAAGGAGGCGAAGGCCAGGGATGCGCGGGAGGTCCAGGACGAGCCGGAGACACCGAAGCACCGCAAGACGCTCCGGGCCGCCAAGCACGCCGAGAAGAAGGCCATAGACGAGGCGCTGGAGGAGGCACGGGAGGAGGACCTGCTCGCGCAGATCCGGCAGCAGGTCCTGCTGATGCGCCCGCAGGCGCCGATAGAGCCCGCACGGCTGGAGCGCATCAAGCCGCGCACCCTGGTCAGCTTCATCCTGGGCACACTGGCCGCCTACTTCCTGCTCACCCAGCTGAGCCAGGTGCCGCTGGAGAAGGTGCTGGAGGCGAACTGGGCCTGGGTCGGCGGGGCCGTGGTCTTCTCCTCGCTCACCTATCTGTGCGCGGCGATGTCGCTGCTGGGCTTCGTCCCGGAGAAGGTGTCCTTCCGGCGCACCGTGCAGGCCCAGGTCGCGGGCTCGTTCGTCAAGCTGGTGGCCCCGGCAGCCGTCGGCGGGGTGGCACTCAACGCGCGCTTCCTGCAGCGCTCGGGAGTCCGCCCCGGTCACGCGGTCGCCAGCGTGGGCGCCTCCCAGCTGTTCGGGCTCGGCAGCCATGTGACCCTGCTGCTGCTCTTCGGCTACATCACCGGCACCGAGCACACCCCGACCCTCTCCCCCTCGCGGACCGTCGTCGCGGGGCTGCTGACGGCCGCCGTGCTGGCGCTGATAGTCACCGCCGTACCGACGCTGCGCCGGTTCGTCTCGGAGCGGGTGCGCTCGCTGTTCGCCGGTGTGGTGCCGCGGATGCTGGACGTGGTGCAGCGCCCGCAGAAGCTGCTGACCGGGGTGCTGGGCATGCTGCTGCTCACCCTGGCCTTCGTGATGTGCCTGGACGCCTGTGTCCGCGCGTTCGGCCACCAGGCGAGCTACGCCAGCCTCGCGGTCGTCTTCCTCACCGCCAA
Organism: Streptomyces boncukensis; assembly: GCF_011045075.1. Taxonomy (GTDB): domain Bacteria; phylum Actinomycetota; class Actinomycetes; order Streptomycetales; family Streptomycetaceae; genus Streptomyces; species Streptomyces boncukensis. Next base: position 2,662 of record NZ_JAAKZZ010000195.1, on the reverse strand, counting down.
CGCGCTGGGCTCGGCCGCGCCCACCCCCGGCGGTCTCGGCGCGGTGGAGGCGGCGCTCATCGGTGCGCTGATCGCCTTCGGGGTGCCGAAGGAGGTCGCGACGCCCGCGGTGCTGCTGTACCGGCTGCTGACGCTGTGGCTGCCGGTGCTGCCGGGCTGGCTGTCCTTCACGATGCTCACCCGGAAGGGCGCGCTGTAGCCGCCCTTTGGATGGTGCATCTGCGGGCCGGAACCCGCAGTCACCCTTGCATATGCGAGGTGCGGAGCCATAGCGTGCCGCATATGCGTTCTTACTCCATCGGCCGCGCCGCGCGGCTGCTCGGGGTCAGCCCCGACACGGTCCGCCGCTGGGCCGACGCGGGGCGGCTGCCCACGCACCGGGACGCGGGCGGCAAGCGGCAGATCGCCGGGGCCGACCTGGCCGCCTTCGCCACGGCGCTGGCCGCCGACCCGTCCGGCGACGACGGCGGGGAGCCGTACACCTCCGCGCGGAACGCCTTTCCGGGGATCATCACCGCCGTGCAGCTGGGTGACGTCGCGGCGCAGGTCGAGATCCAGGCGGGCCCGCACCGGCTGGTCTCGCTGCTCACCCGGGAGGCGGTGGAGGAGCTGGGGCTGGCCGTCGGGATGGAGGCGGTGGCCCGGGTGAAGTCGACCAATGTCCATGTCGACCATGTGCCGACCGACCGCGCCTGAGCGCTGGAGAGCCCGATGCCCGAGACGCCCCCGATACCCTCCGAACCGCACGGCGGCCCGCTCCGGGAGCTGCCCGGACGCCGGCGCTCCGGCTCCGGGCCGCTGAGAGCCGCTCTCGCGGCCTGTGCGGCGCTCGGCGTCGCCGCACCCCTCGCCGCCTGCGGCGGCGGCGCACACGGCAGCGACGGCGGCGGCACGACCACGCTGCGGGTGCTGGCGGCCGCCTCCCTCACGGACGTGTTCCAGAAGGCGGGCACGGCCTACGAGAAGGCGCACCCGGGCACCCGGGTGCGCTTCTCCTTCGCGGGGTCGCAGGCGCTGGCAGCCCAGGTGCGGGAGGGCGTCCCCGCCGACGTCCTGGCCACCGCGGACACCAAGACGATGGACGGGGTGCGCGGCGAGACCGGCGCCGAGCCCGCCGTCTTCGCCACGAATCGGCTGACCCTCGTGACCGCCCCCGGCAACCCGCACCGCGTCCGCGCCCTGAAGGACCTCGCGCGCGGTGACCTGAAGGTCGTGCTGGCCGCCGCCAAGGTGCCGGTCGGGCGGTACGGGCAGCAGGTCCTGGACCGGCAGGGGGTGGCGGTCGAGCCGGTCTCCCGCGAGGTCAACGTCCGCTCGGTGCTCACCAAGGTCGAGATGGGCGAGGCCGACGCGGGCATCGTCTACGCCACGGACGCGGCGGTCGCCGGCGGCAAGGTCGCCACCGTGCGGATCCCCGCGGCCCAGAACGCCCCCGCCAGCTACCCGGCGGCGCCCCTGAAGAGCTCCCGGCACAGCAAGGAGGCCGCCGCCTTCACCTCGTGGCTCCGCTCCGCCAAGGCGCAGAAGCTGCTGCGCGAGGCGGGCTTCGGGAAGCCATGAGCGGCGGCACCCGCCTCGCGCCCCCGCACGGACCGGACGCCCCGCGCACGGGCCGCGGCCCGGGGCGCACGGCCGCCCGCGCGCACAAGGGCCGGACGGGCCGCGCGCGCCGGAGCGCCGGGCGGGCAGGCGGCGGCGCACCGCCCGTACTGACCGCGCCCGCCCTGCTCGCGGTCGCCTTCCTGCTGGTCCCGCTGCTGGGCATCGTCACCGAGTCGCCGTGGCGGGGGCTCGGCTCCCGGCTCACCTCACCGGACGTCGGCCAGGCGCTCGGCCTCTCGCTGCTGGTGTCCGCCTGGGCGCTGCTGCTCTCCCTCGTGCTGGGGCTGCCGCTCGCCTGGCTGCTGGCCCGGGTCGACTTCCCCGGCAAGGCCCTGGTGCGCTGCCTGGTGCTGCTGCCGATGGTGCTGCCGCCGACGGTGGCGGGCGTCGCGCTGCTGCGCGGCTTCGGCCGCCGGGGGCTGCTGGGCGGGCCGCTGGACGCGATCGGCGTGAGCCTGCCGTTCAGCACCAGCGGCGCGGTGGTGGCCGCGGCGTTCGTCTCCATGCCGTTCCTGGTCATCACCATGGAGGGCGCGCTGCTGGGGCTGCACCCGCGCTACGAGGAGGCGGCGGCGACGATGGGCGCCTCCACCCTCCAGACGCTGCGCCATGTGACGCTGCCGATGGTGATGCCCTCGCTTGCCGCCGGTGCCGCCCTGTGCTGGGCCCGCGCACTGGGCGAATTCGGGGCGACCATCACCTTCGCGGGCAACCTCCCCGGCAGCACCCAGACGCTGCCGCTCCAGGTGTACCTGCTCCTGCAGGACGACCCGGAGAGCGCGACGGCCGTCTCCCTGCTGCTGCTCGCGACCGCCGGGGCGGTGCTCTTCGCGCTGCGCGGCCGGTGGCTGGGCCGGGGCGGCGCCGAGTAGGGCGCGCGGCGCGCCACCCGTACGCACCGCACAGCGCGCCCCGCACCCCTGGCGCGCGCACGATGACACTCCCAGCCCCTCCCCGGGAGGCGTCCGATGCCGAGCCCTGTGTCCGCACGGTCCACCCGGTCCGCACGGCTCTGTCTCTTATACACAACTGACGCTGCCGACGAACCTTCGAGTGTAGA
>NZ_JAAKZZ010000194.1 GCF_011045075.1 Streptomyces boncukensis | reverse complement strand
GGCAGACCCCGACCAGCGCGCCGCCCCCGCCGGCCCCGCTCAGCTTCAGCGGCAGCCCGACAGCGCCGGCGGCGGTCTCGCGCAGCTCCTCCAGCTGCGGGGTGGACATCCCCTGCAGGTCCCGCATCAGGACGTGCGCCCCGTCCATCGCGGTGCCCAGGCCCGTCGTGTCCCGGGCGCACAGGGCCTCCCACACCGCCGCCGAGGTCTCCCGGGTGCGCGCCACGAAGTCGCGCAGCCGCGAGTCCCCGGCGGCGAGCCGCGCCCGTACGGACCGGATGTGGTCCCCGGTGTCCTTGCGGGTGCCCGAGTCGACGACCAGGACGGCCCAGTCCTCCGGGAAGGCGCGCCGGTCCCGGATGACGGGCAGCCCGCGGGTGCGCCCCTCCAGCAGCAGGGCCTCGCCGGCGAGGACGGCGAGCTGGTCCATGCCCCCGCCGTTGAAGACGGCGAACTCGAACTCGTAGGCCCAGCGCGCCAGCGTCGCCGCGGGGATCCGGGGCTCCGGCGCGTACGCGTCGGTGAACGCGCGGAAGAGCCCCACGATCAGCGCCGTCGACGAGGACAGCCCGCTGGCGGCGGGCGCGTCGCTGTGGACGGCCACGGCGGGCGGCTCCGGCGGCAGACCGGGCAGCCGCGCGCGCAGATACGCCCACACCTCCTCCGGCCAGCCGCCCGCGGCGCCCGCCGGGCCCGCCTGGTCCGCCGGGCCCGCCGGGCCCGCGCCGGGTGGCGCCACCGTCACCGTGGTCATCAGCTCCAGCCCGACGCTGACCGACTCGCCGCCCAGCCAGTCCAGGTCCTCCCCGGACAGGCAGGCGCGGCAGGGTACGGCCGCGCGTATCGCCTCCGCCCCGCTCACCGGGCCTGGAACCTTCCCGTCGCCCGGAACTCCCGCAGCATCTCCAGGGCCACGGCCGTGGGCGGGTGCAGCGGCCCCGGCGGGTCGGTGAGCGGGTGGAAGGCCGCGGCGGCCACCTCGTCCGGCGCGGGGGACAGTTCGCCGGACCACGTCTCGGCCAGGAAGCAGAGCGCGAAGCAGTGGGTGACGTCCCCGTTGGGGTAGGTGAGGGTGTGGATCTCCGGGTCGGAGAGCGAGCCGAAGGCGACCAGGTCCGCGCGGTCGACCCGCAGTCCGGTCTCCTCGGCCAGCTCCCGTACGGCGGTGCCCGCGAAGTCGCTGCCCTTCTCGCAGGCCCCGGCCGGGATCTCCCACACACCCGAGTCGGCGCGCCGCTGGAACAGCCCGCGCCCGGCCCCGTCCAGCAGCAGCACCTGCGCCCCCGGCACGAGCAGCAGCTCGCTGCCCACCGCCTGCCGCACCGACCAGATGTAGGAGCCGACATAGCTCATCCGTCCGTCCCCTTCCGTGATGCTCTTCCCGTTTCGCGGCATTCGGGCCCGGAGCCTGTCACGCGGCCTGTTCGGTCAGCCAGTCCGGCACGGCCTGCGGCGTGGCGGCGAGCCAGCGCACATACCGCTCGACGCCCTCGCGCACCGCGATGGCGGGAGTCCACCGCAGCAGCGCGCGGCAGCGCGCTGTCGCCGCGTAGCCGCCCAGCGGGTCCCCCTCCGGCCGGGGGGTGGTGATGCAGCGCGAGCCGGGGAAGTGCGGGGCGATGAGCTCGGCCACCTCCCGCACCGAGGTGGGCACGCCCGTCCCGACGTTGATGGTGCGGCCCGCCGCCTCCTCCTCGACGAGCGCCAGCGCCGTCGCGGCGGCCACGTCCTCGACGTGCACCAGGTCCCGCACCTGTACGCCGCCGCCGTTGAGCCGCATCGGGCGGCCGACCCGGGCCTGCATGGACAGCCAGGCCACCATCCACGAGTGGCTGCCCGGCTTGGGGACCTGCGGGTCCCCGTAGACGGAGAAGTAGCGCAGCACCGTGTACTCGGTGTCCGAGCCGCCCAGGATCAGCCGCGTCTGGTGCTCGCCCCACAGTTTGGAGTTCGCGTAGACGGACAGCGGGACCAGCGGCTGGTCCTCCCGGAACTCCTGCGGCCCGCGCGCTGCGTCCTCCCCGTCGCCGTACACCGCCGCGGAGGACGCCAGCACCAGCCGTCCGGCGCCCGCCCGCGCCGTCTCCTCCAGCACCACCTGCGTGCCCTGGACGTTCGCGCGGAAGGCGATGTCCGGGCGCCGGGTGCAGGCGGCCACATCGGCGTAGGCCGCGGCGTGCACCACGCGGTCCGCGCCGGCGAACAGGTTCCGCACCACGGCCCGGTCGCAGACGTCGCCGACCACCACCCGGGCGCCGAGCCGCTCCAGGCCGAACAGGGACCGGGTGGTCCCCGGGTAGGCGTCCATCCGGTCCAGCACCGTCACATCGGCCCCGGCGGCGCGTAACAGCGCGACCAGCCGGCTGCCCACCAGTCCCCCGCCACCGGTGACCACGACGCGGGCGCCGCTCAGCGCCGCCAGCCGGGCCGCGACCTCCGCACCGGCTCGTGCGACGGGCACATTCGACGTATCGGGCATGGAACTTCCCTCCGTGAGGCTCGTCGATCCGCTCCGTCGGATCAGGGTGTCGGCGCTGCTCCCGAACCCACCAGAGCGTCTTTTCGGCGGTCTTGCGGCCGGAGGAACGCCCGCCGTACTGTCCGGATCCGGCCGCCCGCGGTCGCCCCCCGGACCTCACACACGGAGGATCTGTGTCGCGCTATCGGATGAGCGGCTCCGTGATGACCCACCCGAAGCGGCTGCGCGCCGCGGAGAAGCTGGCCGCCTCGGCGCCGCCCGGCGCGCTGCGGGTCGTCATGGACCCGGACCCCGGCGGCAGGCCGTCCGTGCTGCGTACGGCCCTGGCGGCGTGGTCCGCTATCGAGGAGGACGCCACCCACCACCTCGTCGTCCAGGACGACATGATCCTCTCCGCCGGTCTCTTCGCGCGTGCCCGCGCCGCGATCGAGCAGATGCCCGACGCGGCCCTGGCGCTGTTCGCGCTGTGGGACTCCCGCAACGGCGCCGCCGTGCGCTTCGGCGCCCTGGCCGGGGCCCGCTGGGTGGGCGCCGTCAACGAGTACTTCCCGTGTGTGGCGATCGTGCTGCCCCGGAACGCCGCCGCCGGGTTCGTGCGGTACGGCAGGGAGCGGCTGGACGGCTGGCCGGACGACATCCTGATGTACCGCTATCTGAGCGCCCGGGGCATCCCCTCCTACGTCTCGGTGCCGAACCTCGCCGAACACGAGGACCACGGGAGCATCTCCGGGAACGCCTTCCGGGGCCCGCGGCGCTCGGTGTGCTTCGTGCCGTCCGACCTCCCCGGGGACGAGGGCGCGCGGCTGACCGGGCTGCGCGTCGTCCCGTTCTTCAAACACGGCGTCGCCCAGTGCGCCGTACGCCACCCCGGTCCTGGCCCCACCCGCTGGCTGCACCTCACCTGCGAGCAGTACCTGGACGGCGCCGGCGTCCGCACGGCGGGCCGGACCGGAAGAGGCCGACCGGCCATCGTACGAATGGCCGAGGGCATCGCCCCAGGCGCCGCGGACGCCACCTGGCTGACCGCCCTCACCATGGGTTTCACGGCGCTGCGGGAGGGCCACCGGGCCGACGGCGGCGGCACAGCGGGCACGCCCCTCCCGGACGCGGCCGTGGTCCGGGAGGCCCTGTCCACCGTGGGCCCCGGCGGCATCAGCCAGGGGCATACCGAGGAGCAGATCGCCGCCTGCCGCGACGCGCTGCTCCGGGTCGCCCGGGAAGGGCTCGACGCGGGGCGGGAGGAGGCGGCGCGCCTTCGCGCCCCCGGCGCCCGTACGCACACGCGCACGCCCTCCGTCGAGGTGCTCGGAGCTGCCACCCCGCTGGGCGAGCACCTGGTGCGCACGCTGTCCGACCGCGGGCACCGGGTCGCGGCCGGGACGCCCGGCCGCCGGACCGGGAGCGCGCCCGCCGCCACGGTCGACCTGCGCCCGCTGCGCGGGGGCGGGCCGGCGTCGGTGCGGGTGACCGTGCGGGCCAACGGCGCGCCGTACGCGCCCGCGCGGGTCCGCACGCTGCTCGTGGGGGACGTCTACGGTCCGGGCTGCGGCCGGGAGTCGCGGATCGGCCGCATGGTCTGGGAGGCGCTGCGCAGCCGCCCCGTGGTGCTCGACGACGCCGCGGAGAGCCCGGTCCACCCGCTGCACGTGCGGGACTTGGCGGACGCCGTCTCGCTGGTGCTGCGCACACCGCCGTCCGAGCCCGCCGTCTCCCTCGCGGAGGCGGTCCGCTGCACGGTGGGCGAGCTGGCGGAGACGGTGCGGGCCTCGGTCCGGCCGGTCGCCGTGGAGACGGGCGCCGCGACCGCGGCGGCCCCGCGCCGGGCGGACCCACCGGGCCCACCGGACCCGCCGCAGCTGCGCGGCTGGCGGCCGGCGGTCGGATTGGCGTACGGCCTCCACACCCACGCCCAGTGGCTGGCCTACGAGGGCGTACGGCTGGTGCCGCTCTGAGGGCCCGCCGCGGAGGGATCGCCGGGAACGGCCTCAGATGACCGGGGGCCGTCCCAGCCGCGTCATCCACCACACGGTGCGCCACCGCATCGGCCGCCGCTCGCCGCACGGTGTGCGCACGCCCTCGACGAACCCGCCCGCCCATGCCCGCATCCCCGTCAGCGACCGGCTGCGGGCCACGGTCAGCCCCGCCCACACGCCCAGGTAGGCGGGCACGAGGAGGGCCGGAAGGTGCCGCTTGGCCAGCCACACGCGGTTGCGGGCCACCATGCGGTGGTAGACGGCGTGCCGGGTCGGCGCGGTCCAGGGGTGCTGGAGCACCAGCTCCGGCGCGTAGCGGATCCGCCATCCGGCGTCCAGGGCCCGCCAGGCGAGGTCCGTCTCCTCGTGTGCGTAGAAGAACTCGTCCGGCCAGCCGCCGGTCTGCTTCAGCATCGGCACGGACAGCGCGTGCCCGCCGCCGAGGAACGTCGTCACCAGGCCGCCGCGCTCCGGGTCGCCGGCCCGCAGCCGGGGGACGTGCCGGCGCTGGGTGCGGCCGCGCTCGTCGGCGATGCGGAAGCTGACGATGCCCAGCCCGGGGTCCTCGCGGTACATCTCCGACAGCCGCTCGAAGACGTCGGTGCTCACCAGGAGCCCGTCGTCGTCCAGGTCGACCACCAGGTCGACGTCGCCGGCCTCCTGGAGCTCCCGCAGGGCCACGTTGCGGCCGCCGGAGACGCCGAGGTTGTCGTCGAGTTCGATGCCGGTCACGCCGTCCGGCAGCGGCGGGAGCGGGGCACCGTTGCCGACGACCACGATCCGGGCGGCCGGGACGCTCTGCTCGGCGACCGACCGCAGCAGCTCGCGCAGCTCGTCCGGGCGGTTTCCCATCGTCAGGACAGCGACGCCCACGCGGAGATGGCCCACAGATGAACACTCCGTTCCTGATAGTGCAGGCGATGCTAGACCCCGGGCGCCCGGCGCGCACACCGGGGGACCCTCCAGTGTGTCAATGCGGGTTGACACTCCTCTCTTGTCATCCTAGGTTGACAGTAGTGCCGGGGCAGCCGCTCAAGCACCAGGAGGGACCAGGAAGGACCAGGAGGAGGGGCCATGTTCGAGCGGTTCACCACGTCGGCACGGGAGAGCGTCATCGGCGCCCAGGAGGAGGCCCGGTCGCTGCGGCACGACCGGATCGGCGCCGAGCATCTGCTGCTCGCCGCCCTCCGGTCCCCGGGCCGGCCGGGCGCGGCCACCCTGGTGCGGCTGGGCGCCACCGCCGCGTCCTGCCGGAGCGCGGTCCTGACCGGGGCACCGGCCGGGGACCGGCCGCCGCGGAGGACGCGGCACCTGCCGTTCACCCGGAGCGCGAAGGAGGCGCTGAAGCGCGCCCTGCACGAGGCCGGCGCGCGATCGGAGCGCCGCATCGGGGTCGAGCACCTCGTCCTGGCGCTGCTGGGCAGCGACGACGAGGCGCTGACGGCCGTCCTGAGGCGGCTCGGAATCGACCCGGCCGAGGCCCGCGAGCGGGTCGCCGCGGACCTGGGCCGGACGTACGGAACGTAACTGCGCCGCGCGTACAACCCCTCCCGGGGGTCGCGTGTCTCACTGTGTACCGGGGCAAGCTCCACATGCCCCGGATAGCACCTTTCATCGAGTTTCATCGAGATTCCGACCAGTACTCCGTGAAAGAGGGGGAAATTTTCATGCGCAATGTCATGAGCACGCGATTCTCCAAGGGCCTGCTCGCCGCCGCCGCGACCAGCGCGCTGGTGCTGCTGCCCGCCGGTGCCGCCTTCGCCGGAAGCGGCCCCGCGGGCCCCGCGCCCGACCAGGCCAACCGCTCCGCCGCGCCCTCCCCGGAGGGCAACCCGGTCAGCAAGCGGGCCCAGGCCGCGGGCGTCTGCGACGACGCCGTGGAGATCGGCCAGAAGGGGCTGATCAAGCGGGGCGGGGAGACCATCGGCTCCGTGAAGCAGTTCTACTCGAAGAAGTGCAACGAGAACTACGGCTACCTGTGGGTGTGGGAGAGCTTCCACCAGGACGCCAAGCCGTACGACGTCACGCTCGGCGTCTACGACTACGCCGAAGACACCACGCACGGCAAGGGCTCCTGGAACGCGACCACGCAGCAGGAGTTCTGGACCGAGGGCACCGACACCGTCAAGAACTGCACCTCGGCGACCGGCACCCTGCGTCCTGCGGGCTCGTCGCTGCCGCACCAGGCGGCCTCCGAGAAGCGCTGCTGACCCGAGCGGGCGCGCCCCGGCCCGTCTGGCGCCGCCGGGCGCGCCCCGCACCACCTGATGTGATGGGTCCCTCTCCTTCCCTTCGGTGCCGAATAGGGCATCATTCCGGTCCATGGGGATAGTCGCGGGGCTGGACAGCTCAGCCGAGTACACAAGCATCGTCGTCTGCGACACGGACACGGGCGCCGTCGTCAAGCAGGGGCACGCCGAGCACCCCGGAGACCGCGACGACCCGCAGTCCTGGCTGATCTCGCTCGGCAAGGCCGCCAGCGGCGGCCAGCTCGCCGACGTCCAGGCCATCGGGGTCTCCGCACAGCAGCAGGGGCTCCTCGCGCTGGACGGCCAGGGGGCGCCGGTGGCCCCCGCGCTGCTGGGCAACGACCAGCGGGTGCAGCCGGCCGCCGCCGACCTGGTGGAGGCGCTCGGGGGGCGCGCGGCGTGGGCGCAGGCAGTGGGCACCGTGCCGCAGGCCGCGCACCCCGTCGCGAAGCTGCGCTGGCTGGCCCGGGAGCAGCCGGAGGCGGCGGCCCGCGTCGCCGAGGTCATGCAGCCGCACGACTGGCTGGTGTGGCAGCTGCTGGGCCGCCCCGCGCGGCGGGCCACCGACCGGGGCGACGCCTCGGGCACCGGCTACTGGTCGGCCGCCACCGAGGGGTACCGCCCGGATCTGGTGGAGCTGGCGCTGGGCCACCAGGCGGCGCTGCCCGAGGTGCTCGGCCCGGCCGAGGCCGCGGGGCAGACCCCCGAGGGGCTGCTGATCTCGGCCGGTACGGGCCAGACCATGGCGGCGGCCTTCGGGCTCGGCGTGGGCCCGGGGGACGCGGTCATCTCGCTCGGCGCCACCGGCTCGGTGTGCGCGGTGCACCATGAGGCGCTGACCGACCCGACCGGCACCATCACCTCCTACGCGGACGCGACGGGCCTGCACCTGCCGGTCGTCCGCACCCTCAACGCGACCCGTGTGCTGCGCGGCACGGCGGAGCTGCTGAACACCGACCTGGCAGGGATCGACGAGCTGGCGGCGCAGTCGACCGCGGGCGCCTCCGGGCTGGTGCTGCTGCCGTATCTGGAGGGCGAGCAGACGCCGCAGCTTCCGCACACCGCGGGCTCGCTGCACGGGCTGCGGCGCGAGAGCATGAAGCCGGAGTTCCTGGCGCGGGCCGCAGTGGAGGGCATGCTGTGCGGCCTGGCGGACGCGCTGGACGTGCTGCGCGGGCGCGGCGTACAGGTGCGGCGGGTGTTCCTGCTGGGCCAGGCGGCCGGGCTCTCCACCGTCCGGACCGCGGCGCCCGGACTGCTGGGCACCCAGGTGGTGGTGCCCGAGCCGGCCGACTACACAGCGCTCGGCGCGGCCCGGCAGGCGGCGTGGGCGCTCGCGGGAGGCGGTCAACCGCCGCGGTGGCCCGCGGCGTCCTGCCAGGTGTTCGAGGCCGGGGAGGAGATGGCGCTGGGGCAGGCGGTGCGCCAGCAGTATGTGACGGTGCGCGAGCAGACCTACCCGGGGGCCTTCTCCGTGTGATCCCCGTGATCCCCGTGATCCCCAAGATCACCGTGGTCCCCTTGTCGCGGGCCGCCGCCGGAATGCGATGGCGGGACGGGTTCTCGAAGTGCTAGACCACATCCGGAAACCGGGGGGCCGGGACGGCGCTCGCCGCTGCCGCGCGCCCCCGGACAGTGCTGTCTCTGGTGAGGAACTCCGTGTGCTGATCCGCGTCCTGGGCTCCCGACTCCGCTCGCACCGGCGGCCGATCGGGCTGCTCGTCCTCCTGCAACTCGTCCAGACCTCGGCGACGCTCTTCCTGCCGACGCTCAACGCGGACATCATCGACAACGGTGTCGTGAAGGGGGACACGGACTACATCCTGCGCTTCGGCGGGCTGATGCTCGCCGTCTCCGTGGTGCAGATCGTCTGCAACATCGGCGCCGTCTTCCTGGGCGCCCGCACCGCAGCGGCCCTGGGGCGCGACCTCCGGGGCGCCGTCTTCGACCGCGTGCAGTCCTTCTCGGCCCGCGAGGTCGGCCAGTTCGGCTCCCCCTCGCTCATCACCCGCACCACGAACGACGTGCAGCAGGTGCAGATGGTGGTGCTGATGTCGTTCACGCTGATGGTGACGGCGCCGATCATGTGCGTGGGCGGCATCGTCCTGGCACTCGGCCAGGACGTCCCCCTCTCCGCCGTCCTGCTGGCCGTCGTACCGGTGCTGGGCGTCTCGGTGATGCTGCTCGTACGGCAGCTCCGCCCGCTGTTCCGCACCATGCAGGAGCGGCTGGACGGGGTGAACCGCGTGCTGCGCGAGCAGATCACCGGCGTCCGCGTCATCCGCGCGTTCGTGAAGGACGAGTACGAGCGGCAGCGCTTCCACGGCGCCAACGCGGACCTGACCCATGTGCAGCTGCGCACCGGGCAGCTGCTGGCGGCGATGTTCCCCATCGTGATGACGGTGGTGAACGGGTCGAGCGTCGCGGTCGTCTGGTTCGGGGCGCACCGTATCGACAGCGGCGCGATGCAGATCGGCGCGCTGACGGCGTTCCTCGCGTATCTGATGCAGATCGTGATGGCCGTCATGATGGCCACGTTCATGTTCATGTCGGTGCCGCGCGCCGAGGTGTGCGCGGAGCGCATCCAGGAGGTGCTCGACACCGGGTCCAGCGTGGTGCCCCCGAGCGCGCCCGTGCGGAAGCTGGGGCGGCACGGCCGGCTGGAGCTGCGCGGCGCCGGGTTCGGCTACCCGGGCGCCGAGGCCCCCGTGCTGCGGGGCGTCGACCTGGTGGCGCGCCCCGGGGAGACCACCGCGGTGATCGGCTCGACGGGCAGCGGCAAGTCCACCCTGCTCGGCCTGGTGCCCCGGCTGTTCGACGCGACTGAGGGCACGGTGCTGGTCGACGGCGAGGACGTGCGGACGCTCGCTCCCGAACTGCTGGCGAAGACGGTCGGACTGGTGCCCCAGCGGCCGTATCTGTTCTCCGGCACGATCGCCTCCAACCTGCGCTACGGGCGACCGGACGCCTCCGACGAGCAGCTGTGGCGGGCGCTGGAGGTGGCCCAGGCCCGGGAGTTCGTGGAGCGGATGGAGGGCGGCCTTCAGGCGGAGATATCCCAGGGCGGCAGCAATGTCTCCGGCGGGCAGCGGCAGCGGCTCGCCATCGCCCGCCTCCTGGTGCACCGGCCGGAGATCTATCTGTTCGACGACTCCTTCTCCGCGCTGGACTACGCCACCGACGCGGCGCTGCGTGCCGCGCTGGCCGCGGAGACCGCCGAGGCGACCGTCGTCATCGTCGCGCAGCGGGTGGCCACCATCCGGGACGCCGACCGCATCCTCGTCCTGGACGAGGGCAGCGTGGTGGGCACCGGCCGGCACCACGAGCTGATGGCGGACAACGAGACCTACCGGGAGATCGTGCTCTCCCAGCTCACCGAGCAGGAGGCCGCGAGCGGCGCACGGGCGGCCGCCGCCCCGCCGACGACGAGACCCGCACCCAGCCGCACGGGCGGAGAAGCGAACGAAATGAGCGGCGCATGAGTACGCCAGGGGCCGGGGCGCCGCCCCGCCGGTCGATGGACTTCACCGGGTCGGGCAAGCGGCTGCTGCGGCAGTTCCGGCCCGAGCGCGGCCGGCTGCTCGCCATGGTGGCGCTGCTGCTGGCGAGCACCGGTCTGAGCGTGCTCGGGCCGAAGCTGCTCGGCGACGCCACCGACCTGATCTTCGCGGGGTTCATCGGACAGCGGCTGCCGGAGGGCGCCAGCCGCGAGGAGGCGCTGCACGGGCTGCGCGCCGCGGGGGACGGCGGGGTCGCCGACATGCTCTCCGGCATGGACTTCACCCCGGGCCGGGGCATCGACTTCGGTGCCGTCGGCGGCGTCCTGCTGCTGGTGATCGCGGTGTACGCGGTGGCGGGGCTGCTGATGCTGGCCTCCGGCCGGATCTCCGCCCGCGTCATCAGCCGGACCGTCCACCGGCTGCGGGAGCAGGTGGAGGCCAAGCTCTCCCGGCTGCCGCTGTCCTACCTGGACAAGCAGTCGCGCGGCGAGGTGCTCAGCCGGGTCACCAACGACATCGACAACCTCGGGCAGACCCTCCAGCAGACCCTGGGCCAGCTGATCAACTCGCTGCTGACCATCGTGGGCGTGCTCGTGATGATGTTCTGGATCTCCCCGCTGCTCGCGCTGGTCGCGCTGCTGACCGTGCCGCTGTCGCTGCTGGTCGCCACGCGCGTGGGCAAACGGGCGCAGCCGCAGTTCGTGGCGCAGTGGCGGTCCACCGGCGCGCTGAACGCGCACGTGGAGGAGATGTACACGGGGCACTCCCTGGTGAAGGTCTTCGGGCGGCAGCGCGAGTCCGCCGAGACGTTCCGGGAGCGGAACGAGGAGCTGTACCGGGCGAGCTTCAAGGCGCAGTTCATCAGCGGGATCATGCAGCCGGCGATGATGTTCGTCAGCAACCTCAACTATGTGCTGGTGGCCGTCGTCGGCGGGCTGCGGGTGGCCTCCGGCTCGCTGTCCATCGGGGACGTCCAGGCGTTCGTGCAGTACTCGCGGCAGTTCACCCAGCCGCTCAACCAGGTCGCCTCGATGGCCAACCTGGTGCAGTCCGGCGTGGCCTCGGCCGAGCGCGTCTTCGAGCTGCTGGACGCCGAGGAGCAGGCCCCGGACCCCGAGGGCGCCGATGCGGAGCGTCCGGGCGAGCTGCGCGGGCGGGTGGAGCTGAAGGACGTCTCCTTCCGCTACGCCGAGGACCAGCCGCTCATCGACGGCCTCTCGCTGTCCGTGGAGCCCGGCCAGACGGTGGCCATCGTCGGCCCCACAGGCGCCGGCAAGACCACCCTGGTCAACCTGCTTCTGCGGTTCTACGAGGTGCGCGGGGGCCGGATCCTGCTGGACGGCACGGACATCGCCGCGATGCCCCGTGCGGAGCTGCGGACCGGCATCGGCATGGTGCTCCAGGACACCTGGCTGTTCGGCGGCACGATCGCGGAGAACATCGCGTACGGGGCGCAGGAGTCCACCCGGGAGCAGGTCGAGGAGGCGGCGCGCGCCGCGCACGCCGACCGGTTCATCCGGACGCTGCCCGACGGCTACGACACGGTGCTGGACGACGACGGCGGCGACGGCACGGGGGTGAGCGCCGGCGAGAAGCAGCTCATCACCATCGCGCGCGCCTTCCTCTCCGACCCGGTGATCCTGGTGCTCGACGAGGCGACCAGCTCGGTGGACACCCGCACCGAGGTGCTGATCCAGCGCGCCATGGCCCGGCTCGCGGCGCAGCGCACCAGCTTCGTGATCGCCCACCGGCTCTCCACCATCCGGGACGCGGACGTGATCCTGGTGATGGAGAACGGCTCCATCGTGGAGCAGGGCGACCACGAGACGCTGCTGCGCGCCGACGGCGCCTACGCCCGCCTCTACCAGGCCCAGTTCGCGGAGGCGGTCACGGCCGTGGACTGACGCGACGGAGCGCCCATCAGGGGCGCGGCCCCCTAGGACTTGTCCGGTCGATCATGTTCGGAGCCAGATGGTGAGGGCTGCGGCGGTTGCGGTGCCGAGGTAGATGTAGCCGCGTTTGTCGTAGCGGGTGGCTACTGCTCTGGCGTTCTTCAGCCGATTGATCGCCCGCTCGACAGTGTTGCGCTTCTTGTACCGCTCCTCGTCGAAACCGGGTGGCCGTCCTCCGCCTGACCCTTTGCGCAGGCGGGCGGTCTGGCTGTCGGCCTTCTCGGGAATCGTGTGCTGGATGCCCCGGCGCCGCAGGTACTCAC
>NZ_JAAKZZ010000193.1 GCF_011045075.1 Streptomyces boncukensis | reverse complement strand
GGGCCGGGGCCGTCCGGGGCGCTCTTCGGCGGCGCGGGCTCGTCCGGGTGCGCGGCGGGGCGCGCCCCCTCGTCCGCTGCCACCCGGTGCCCGTCGTCGTGCTCGCCGTGCTCGTCGTGCTCGCTGTCGGGGTCTTCCTCGGCGTCCCGGGCCCACGAGGGCCTGCCGAGGGCGCGGGGCGCGCCAGCGGAGCGGAGCGGACCGGGGAGCTCTTCCAGGGCGCGCGGCGCGGTGAGCGGCGAGTCGTCGTCGACCGGTTCGGCCAGTACCGCCTTCGGGAGGATCACCTCGGCTATCGTTCCGGGCCCGGATGACGCGCGTAGCTCCACGGTGACGCCGTGCCGCGCCGCCAGCCGCGCCACCACCTGGAGGCCCATGGAACGCACGGCCCCGACATCCCGCTGCGGCGTGGCCAACTCGGCGTTCAGCTCGGCCCTGCGCTCCGGCGGCAGCCCGACGCCCTCGTCCACGATCTGCAGCACGGCCCGGTCCCACAGGTGCCAGGCGGCCACGCCCACCCGGGTCTCGGGCGGCGAGAACCGGGTGGCGTTGTCCAGCAGCTCGGCGAGGAGGTGCGCGACGTCGTCCACGGCGCGCGCCGCGACGCCGATGGACTGCTCGACATGGCCCAGGCTGACCCGCCCGTAGCGCTCGATCTGCTGTGCGGCGGCGTAGATCACCGTGGCGCAGGGCGCGTCGGCCGAGCGCACCTTGCCGTGCCCGTAACCGCCCAGGACCAGCAGGTTGTTGGCGTTCCGCTCCATGCGGATGGCCAGGTGGTCGAGGGCGAAGAGGGCCTCCATCCGCTCCGGGTCCAGCTCGTCGCGCTGCACGGAGCTCAGCTCGTTCGTCAGTACGGCGTTGAGCTGGGCGCCGCGGCGGGCGACGGTCACCAGGGTCTGGGCGAACCGTTCGTGGGACTCGGCCTGCTGCGCCGCGAGCCGTACGGCCGCGTGGTGCACCGAGTTGAACGCCTCGCCGACCTCGCCCATCTCGTCGTCGCCGAGGTTGACCAGCGGCTTGCCCGCCTCGTCGGCGATCTGGTCGGGCGAGGCGCGGCCCACCGAGCCGGGCTGCGACAGCGTGCTGACGACCTCGGGCAGCCGCTGGTGCGCCACCTCGTGCGCCGCGTCCCGCAGGGCGCGCAGCCTGCGGATCAGGTCGCGGCCCAGCCGGGTCGCGATCAGCACCACGCCCACCAGCGTCAGCAGGACCAGGCACAGCTCGGCCACGGCCCACCAGATGAGGCGGGTGCGCTCGGCGGAGACGGTCTCGTGCACGTCGGCGTCCACCCGGCGGATCACCGTGCGCAGCAGCTCCTGCCGGTCGGACATGGCCGTGCGCCACGCGTTCGGGTCCACGGCCAGCCGCCGGTCCGCCGGGCTGCGCGCGACCTGGGCCGCGAGCTTCTCCGCCGCCATCGCCTTCGGCCCGGACAGCGTCCGCTCCAGCCAGGTGCGCCACTGCGGGTCGCCGAGCGTGTTGCCGGTGCGGTACGCGTCGGTGTAGCCGATCCTGGCCGCCTCGAAGGTGCGCAGCGAGGCGGGTGTGAAGCCGCCGTCCGAGTGCGCCCGCAGCACGCTCACCTCCTGCTGGCCGAGGTACTCGGCCGCCTCGGTCAGCGCGGCGGCGGCGCGGATGTGGTCGGCGTCCCCCGCCCTCACGCCGTTGGCCTGCGCGATGCTGTCCCGGAACGAGATCAGGTCCGCGAGCACGATGCGGTAGCCGAACGCCATGGAGGACAGGGCGCCGCTGCCGGAGCGCACCTGGGCGCGCAGCGAGGCGAGTTCGCCGAGGGACTTGTCGATGCGCCGCTGGGCCGCCGCGGTGCCCGAGGGCACAGCGGACATCCCCGCGCTGCGCTCGCGGTAGCGGGCGACGCTGCGGTCCGTGGCGCGGGCGAGCGCCTGGAACCGCTCCAGTCCGCTGCTGCCGTTCCCGCCGCTGCCGTCCGAGGCGATCCGCGCGGCGGCCTCGGCGCGTTCGTGCTGGAGCCGGTAGGCCAGGTCGCCGGCGGCGGTCGAGACCTCGACCGCCGTGCGGAGCCGGTCGGCCTGGACGGCCTGGCCGGTGGCCGGGGTGAGGGCGCGTCCGGCGAACGCGATGGCCACGATGAGCGGCACCGCGACGAGCAGGATCAGACGGCGGGAGATCCGCACCCCGCGGGCCCCCTGGTCGGGTCCCCTGCCGGTGCGGAACCGGAGTCTAGACAGCACTGTGTCACCTGGGTCGCAGTCGGGCTGTGGACGTGGAGAACGTCAACTCACCGTTGTGACAAGCAAGATTGAGGGGTTCCCCCGTGATGCGCGCGACAATGTTAGGCCGTTGGGGCCCGAAGCGCGACAGTTTGTTGATGTTCTTCTCCGCCGGTCGCGCCGTCACCGGACCGTCGGATGACCGGAGTTGTCCGCGTCCGGTTGGTCCGCGGCCGGTTGCCGGGCCCCGGAAGGGGCGGGCGGCGGACTGTGCCCGGTCGCGCACCTGTCGTTTCCTCCGCCGCGGGTCAGAATGGGAGGAGCGGGCGGACCGGACGGGTGCGGCCCGATGGGGAGGAACCATGGCGCGGAAGCGGGGCCGGCGCGAACGCTGGTGGGGTCCCATCGGCCCGGACACGGGCGGCACGGCCCCCCGCCCCCGCGCCTCGGAGCCGCCGGCGCGCCGCCGTCCGGCGCCCGCGCCCTCCCCGCCGCTGTCGCTGTCGGTGTCATCGTCACTCCGGTACGGCGCGACCAGCGCCCTGCTGCAGATCGTGCTCTGCGTCCTCGCGCTGGGGCTGCTGCCCCTCGGGCCCGGTCTGCTGGCCTGCTGCGCGGTGCTGTGGGGCGCGGCGGCGCGCACCCGCCACCGCACCGCGCACCGCGTGGACCTCACGCCCCTGGAAGAGGGAGCCGAGGCCGACGGGGCGGCCGCGAGCCCGGCGGCCGATACCGAGGCGAGCATCCGGACCGAGGTCACCGCGTTCGGCCATCTCCTCTCCCGGCACCCCTTCCGCCCGGACGCCGAGGCGGCCACGTACGGGCAACTGTCCGACTGGACCCAGGCCCTGGACGCGTACGAGCGCGCCGCACGCAGCGCCCCGCACGAAGCGCCGGCCCTGCTCGCGGAGGGCCGCGCCGCGCTGGACCGGCTCGACGGGCAGCTCGGACTGGACCGTGCGCGGGGCGCCGCGTGCTTCTTCGACCGCCGCCACGGCGCGGCCGCCGCCTCGGTGCGCTGGTCGCCACCCGGCGGTGTGCCGCGGCGCATCGGCGTCTGCCAGGCGGACGCGGTACGCATCGCCGACGAGCAGCGGTCCGGTTCCGCCGCGGCCGGCGCGCCCGGCGGGCCGGGCCCCGGGCAGGACCGGCCGGCGGTGCTCGGCTCCTGGTCGCGCAGCGGCTCCCAGCGGCTCCGGCTCGCCCGGGGCACCGAGCGCGGCCCGTTCATCCTGGCCGTCGAGAGCGGCTCGGACCGGCCGGTGGAGCTGCGGCGGGTCCGTCGGGGCACGCGCACCACCCGGCTGCTGCGCCGGACCGGCCCGGTGTCCGACCGGCTGCCGCTGCCCCGGCAGGACCACGCGGGCGCGGATCCGTGGCAGCTCGACGTGCGGGCCACCGGCCCCTGGCAGGTGGCGCTCCTGACCGCCGACGCGGCCCGCGAGCTGAACGGGGCGGCCGAGGGCGAGGGGACGGAGATCCTGATCACCGCCCCGGGCACCCGGGACCTGGAGTTCAGCCACGAGGGCCCCGGGCGGTACGCGGTGCGCCGGCTCTTCCGCGACTTCCGCCGCGGCCCGGTGCTGATCGACGGCGGCGGAGCGGTGTGGGGCCGGCGTTTCCAGGCGTCGGCCCGCTGGCTGCTGCTGGTCGAAGCCGAGGGGCCCTGGTCGCTCTCGGGCTGACGTGGCTGGTCGCGCAGTTCCCCGCGCCCCCGACGGGGCGCACTCGATCGAGGGTGCGCCATCAGGGGCGCGGGGAACTGCGCGCCAAGCCACAGGCCACCCGCAGACTGCGACGAAGCAGGAGGGGGCAGCCCCGACCCGGCCGACGACGCCGGAGACGCACTAACCGCGGGCCAGCGCCTCCAGGTGGTCGTCCAGAAGCTGGACCTGCCGCTCGGGCGGAAACGCCGCGGCGTCGAACAGAGCCTGCACCACCAGGCCGAGCACGAACGAGTGGGCGCCGGCCGCGATCCGCTCCGGATCACCGGGCGCCAGCTCGCCCCGCGCCTGGGCCTCGGCGACCAGATCGCTCAGCTTCGCGCGGCTCTGCCCGTACATCCGGGCGCAGTCCTCGCCCAGCCGGGGGTCGGTGAGCGCCGGCTCCCACGAGGACACCCAGATCCGGCTGGTCGCGGTCGAGTCGGCGGTGAGGGGCAGCACGCTCAGCAGGGCGGCGCGGAGCGCGGCCAGCCCCCGCGGACCCTCCTCGGAGGCGCTCCAGCGCCGCGCGGCGGTGCGCTGTTCGAGCAGGTCGAGCGCGTGGGCGAGCAGATCGCGCTTGGCCGGGAAGTAGTAGGTGAGCAGGCCGGTGGTCGCGCCGAGTTCGGCGGCGACGGCGCGCAGGGTGAGCCCGCCGAAGCCGCGCGCGGCCAGCAACCGCCAGACCGCCTCGGAGACTTCGCGGCGGCGGGCTTCGTGATCTCCCCTGGTGCGCGGCATGCTGCTAGGGTACATAAACAAAACGTGTGTTATGCGAATGAGGAGGCCCCTTTGTTCTCCCTCCCGCTGCGGGACGACGCCTGGCTGTGCCCCTTGGAGGTCTGGCACACCGGAGAGTTCGCCGCCCATCTGGACCGGGCCCGCGAGCACATCCGGCCCTGGGTGGGACCGGCCTTCGTCACCGACGACCTGGCGGGAGCGCGCGCCACCCTCCGCTGGTACGCGGAGCGGCGGGCCGCGGACGGCGCCCGCCTCTACGGCATCCGGCGGGCCGGAACCCTGGTCGGCGGCGCGATGTTCACGGACTTCGACGCCGCGGCGGGCTCGTGCGGGATCGGCTGCTGGCTGGAGCCGGCCGCCGAGGGCCACGGGCTGGTCACCCCGGCCTGCCGCACGCTGCTGGACTGGGCGTTCACCACACGCGGCCTGCACCGCGCGGAGTGGCACTGCCGGACGGAGAACGACCGCAGCTCCGCGGTCGCCAAGCGGCTCGGTATGAGGCTGGAGGGCGTGCGCCGTGAGGCGTGGCCCTACGCCGGCGCCCGCCACGACAAGGAGATCTGGGCGGTGCTGGCGCACGAGTGGCGCTGACCGTCCGGCGAATCCTGCCGGACCGCGGCGAAACACCCCCGGGGCCCTAGGTCCAGAGCCCCAGGCCGATTCCGCCCCCCTGTAGGAGGCTTGCCCGCTGTGCCCCCCTTACCTTGGTCCGCATGGGCGTGAACGAGGAAGCGACGGCCGGGACGGTGCCGGACGGCAAGGCTGCCGCCGAAGACGGCGGCAGCGGCGGCGGCGACCTGCCCCGCGTCCGCCGCGAGAGCCCGCTCAGCGGCCCGCACCGGGCGCTGACGCTGGGCATCGTCTCCGTCGTCCTGCTCATCGCCTTCGAGGCGATGGCCGTCGGTACGGCCATGCCCGCCGCCGCCGACGAGCTGCGCGGCATCTCGCTCTACGCGTACGCGTTCTCCGCGTACTTCACCACCTCCCTCGTCGGCATGGTCGCCTCGGGTCAGTGGTGCGACCGGCGCGGTCCGGTGCCGCCGCTGGCGACCGGCATCCTGGCGTTCGGCGCGGGGCTGGTGCTGTCCGGAACCGCCGTCACCATGTGGATCCTGGTGCTCGGGCGGGCCGTGCAGGGGGTCGGCGGCGGGCTGGTGATCGTCGCCCTGTACGTCACCGTCAGCCGGGCCTACCCGGAGGAGCTCAAGCCGCGGGTGCTGGCCGCGTTCGCCGCGTCCTGGGTGGTGCCCTCGATCGTCGGGCCGCTGGTCTCCGGAACGGTCACCGAGCAGCTCGGCTGGCGCTGGGTGTTCCTCGGCATCCCGGTGCTGGTCGTGGTGCCGCTGGCGGTGATGGTGCCGCCGCTGCGGCGCCGCGCCTCCGGGCCGCCGGAGGGCGCGGACGGCGGGCGGCCTCCGGACCGCCGCCGAATATGGCTCGCGGTCACCGTCGCGCTGGGCGCCGCGCTGCTGCAGTACGCCGGCCAGGACCTGCGGCTGCTCGCGCTGCTGCCCGCCGCCGCCGGGGCCGCGCTGCTCGTACCGGCCGTACGGGCGCTGCTGCCGCGCGGCACGTTCCGCGCCGCGCGCGGACTGCCGGCCGTGGTGCTGCTGCGGGGCGTCGCGGCCGGGTCGTACATCGTCGCCGAGAGCTTCGTCCCGCTGATGCTGGTGACCCAGCGCGGGCTGTCCGTGACCATGGCGGGGCTCACCCTCGCGGCGGGCGGCGGGTCCTGGGCGCTGGGCTCCTTCCTCCAGTCCCGGCCCCGGATGGAGCCGCACCGCCAGACGCTCATCCGGGCCGGGATGGTGCTGGTCACGCTCGGGATCGGCTATGCGCCCCTCGTCCTCGTGCACTCCGTGCCGGTGTGGACGCTGGTGGCGGCGCTGACGCTCAGCTGCCTCGGCATGGGCCTGGTGATCTCCTCGCTGAGCGTGCTGCTGCTGCGGCTGTCGGCCCCCGAGGAGACCGGCCGCAACTCCGCGGCGCTCCAGGTGTCCGACAACCTCTCCAACGTCCTGCTGCTGGCCGTCACCGGCGCGGTGTTCGCCGCGCTCGGCGGCGGCTCGGTGGGCGCGGAGTCCTCCGGGGCCGGGGAGGCGGACGGGGAGCCGGTGGCGTTCCTGATGGTGTACGTGGTGTCGGCGGCCGTGGCGGCGCTCGGGATCCTGGTGGCGGGCCGGATCCAGGGAGGGGAGCGGAGGAGCTGAGGCCGCTGTGACTCCCGGGGATCCAGAAGCGCGGACACCGGCCGCGTACGGCTTCCCAAATTCCGCTTATGGTTAAACACATGTTCGACTCGCGGCACATCAGGACCTTCCACGAGGTGGTGCGAACGGGGTCGTACTCGGCGGCGGCCCGCGCCCTCGGATACACCCAGCCCGCGATCACCCAGCAGATGAAGGCGCTCGAAAGGTCCGTCGGCACCCCGCTGTTCATCCGCGCCGGACGGCAGATGCGGCTCACCGAGGCGGGCGAGGCGCTCTCCCGGCACGCGGGCGTCATCCTCGACAGCATCGCCACGGCGCAGCAGCAGATGGCCTCGCTGACCCGGCTGCGGGCCGGCAAGGTGCGGGTCTGCGCGTTTCCGAGCGCCGGCGCCACGCTGGTGCCGGAGGCGCTCACCCGGCTCGCCGTCGAGCACCCCGGGGTGCGGGTGGAGCTGCAGGAGGGCGAGCCGCCGGACTCGCTGCGCCGCGTGGTGCGCGGCGAGTGCGACATCACCCTCGCGTTCACCTATCCGGGGCTGCACGAGCAGGTGCCGGAGGAGCTGGTCGAGATCCCGCTGCTGGAGGACCAGCTGACGGTGCTGCTGCCCACCGGCCACCCGATGGCCCGGCGCCGCGCCGTCAAGCTGGCGGAGCTGGCCGACGAGCGGTGGATCGCGGGCTGTCTGCGGTGCCGTACCAACTTCCTGCACGAGTGCGCGGAGCTGGGCTTCGCCCCGGACATCGCCTTCACGACGGACGACAACCTCGTCGTCCAGAGCCTGGTCGCGGAGGGCCTCGGCATCGCGATGATGCCCGGCCTGGTGCTCTCCTTCCTGGTCCACCAGAAGGTGACGGGCCGCGCGCTGGACCCCGCGTCGCGGCGGCAGGTGTCGGCGTATGTGCTGCGGGAGCACTTGGAGATACCCGCGACCGCGCTGGTGCTCCAGGAGCTGCGCCGGACCGCGGAGAACAAGGTCGGCTGCTAGGGGCTTTCGAAACACCCCCTAGGGCCGGTCACGGCACCAGGGGCTTTCGCAACGCTCCCCGGGCCCGGCTGCCGGGTCGGGGCGCCGGTCCCCGGTGGCATCCATAAGCCCGGGTAAGGGGGTGCCCAAGAAGGCGTCGTTGGACGCGATACGTGGGGCGCGTCACGCTGCCGACATGGCCGTACACACCACCGACTCCCGGACAACGAGCCGACTCGCCGCCCTCGTCGGTGACATCCGCGAAGCGGTCGCGCGGGGCCTGCCGCCCGACGTCACCGCCTACCTCGTCGGCGAGCGGCTCGCCCCGCAGCTGGGCTCCGCCGACCTCCTCACCGCCGCGCAGCGCGAGCCCGACCCCGCCCGCTACCGCCAGCACCTGCTGCACGCCGAGCGGGACGGCAGCTTCTCGCTCGTCGCGCTCGTCTGGCTGCCCGGCCAGGCCACCCCCGTGCACGACCACGTGTCCTGGTGCGTCACCGGCGTCCACGAGGGCGAGGAGCACGAGCGCCGCTACCGGCTGGTCCCCGCGGACGCGTCCGGCAAGGCCGCGGCGCGGCTCGTCGCCACCGAGGACGTGGTCAACCCGGAGGGCTCGGTGTGCGGCTTCGCGCCGCCCGGCGACATCCACCGGGTGTGGAACGGCTGCGAGAGCACCGCGGTGTCGATCCACGTCTACGGCGCCGACATCTCCCGCCTCGGTACGAGCGTCCGCCGGGTCTACGACCTGCCCGCCGACGCCTGATGGCGCTGCCGCGGGTCTCGGCGGACGCGGCGCGCGAACCCGGAGCGGCGGCCCGGCAGCCCCGGCGGCCCAGCCGGCTGCCCGGCCTGGCGATGGCGGCCTTCGGCGTCGCCGCCGCCTCCGGGGTGCATCTGCTGCTGCCCGGCGTGCCCATGCTGACGGCCTCGGTCGTGCTGGGCGTCGCCGCCGCCCATCTGCCGGGCGTCCGCGGCCTGGTGGGCGGAGCCGCACGCCCCGGGCTGAGCCTGGCCGGGAAGCGGCTGATGCGGCTCGGCATCGTCCTGCTGGGCCTGGAGCTCAGCCTGGGCGATGTGCTGGGGCTGGGCTGGGCCACCGTCGGGATGGTGCTGGCGGTCGTCGCTGCGACGTTCGGCGGCACGGTCTGGCTGGGCCGCAAGCTGGGGCTGCGCGGCGACCAGCCGCTGCTGATCGCGACCGGCTACTCGATCTGCGGCGCCTCCGCCGTCGGCGCGGTCAGCGAGGTGCGGGACAGCGACGAGCGGGACGTCGCCACGTCCGTGGCCCTCGTCACCCTGTGCGGCACCCTCGCCATCGGCGTCCTCCCGCTGCTGCACGGCCCGCTCGGGCTGGACGCGGAGCAGTACGGGCGCTGGGTCGGGGCCGGGGTGCACGACGTGGGCCAGGTCGTGGCGACGGCGCAGACGGCGGGCCCGGACGCGCTGGGCCAGGCGGTGCTGGTGAAGCTGCTCCGGGTGCTGCTGCTGGCGCCGCTGGTGGCGGCCGTGGCGGTGTCCGCGCGCCGCCGCAGCGCCGCCGCCGGGAGCGCCCCCGGCACCAAGCGCCCGCCCCTGGTGCCGCTCTTCGTGTGCGGCTTCCTCGCGCTGGTCGCCGTACGGACCACCGGGTGGCTGCCGCACGGGGCGCTGGACGGCGCCTCCGAGGTGCGCGAGGTGCTGCTGGGGGCCGCGCTGTTCGGCCTGGGCAGCGCGGTGCACCTGCCGACCCTCGCCCGCACCGGCGGCCGGGTGGCGGCCCTCGGCCTGTGCTCGTGGGTGGTCATAGCCGCGGCGTCCTACGGCGGCGTCCTGCTGACGACCTGACGACCTGACGACCTGACGGCCTGACGACGGTGGCGCCGCGGCCCGCGACGGACGGCACGGGGCAGCCCCTTCCCGCAGCCGGCCCCCTCTCCGGGAACGGGACGACAGGGCTCGCCCTCGCCCCCCGCGCCCGGTGAGTACGCTGGGGCGGTCCCGACCCCGAACCGGCATCCGGAGACCGTGACTACCACGCCGACCAACAGCCACCATCTGTCCCCCGCCTTCCCCGGCCGCGCCCCCTGGGGCACGGCCAGCAAGCTGCGGGCCTGGCAGCAGGCAGCCATGGACGCGTACCTGGCGCAGCAGCCGCGCGACTTCCTGGCCGTCGCGACACCGGGCGCGGGCAAGACGACCTTCGCCCTCACCCTGGCGTCGTGGCTGCTGCACCACCACGTCGTCCAGCAGATCACCGTCGTCGCGCCGACCGAGCATCTGAAGAAGCAGTGGGCGGAGGCCGCCGCCCGGGTCGGCATCCGGCTGGACCCGGACTACAGCGCGGGGCCGCTCAGCAAGGACTACCAGGGGGTCGCCCTCACCTACGCGGGCGTCGGCGTCCGCCCCATGCTGCACCGCAACCGCGTCGAGCAGCGCAAGACCCTGGTGATCCTGGACGAGATCCACCACGCCGGGGACAGCCGCTCCTGGGGCGAGGCGTGCCAGGAGGCGTTCGAGCCCGCGACCCGCCGCCTCGCCCTCACCGGCACCCCGTTCCGCTCCGACACCAACCCCATCCCGTTCGTCGAGTACGCCGAGGACGCGGAGGGCGTGCGCCGCTCCGTGGCCGACTACACCTACGGCTACGGCGACGCGCTCGCCAACGGCGTCGTCCGGCCGGTGATATTCCTCTCCTACAGCGGCAACATGCGCTGGCGCACCAAGGCGGGCGACGAGATCGAGGCGCGGCTCGGGGAGCCGATGACCAAGGACGCGATCTCGCAGGCGTGGCGCACCGCGCTCGACGCGCGCGGCGAGTGGATGCCGGCGGTGCTGCGCGCGGCCGACCGCAGGCTGTCCGAGGTCCGCAGGACCGTGCCGGATGCGGGCGCCCTGGTGATCGCCTCCGACCAGGACGCGGCCCGCGCGTACGCCAAGCTGCTGCGCGAGATCACCGGCGCCGGGCCCACCGTCGTGCTCTCCGACGACACCGGGGCCTCGCAGCGCATCGAGGACTTCAGGCACAACGACGAGCGCTGGATGGTCGCGGTCCGGATGGTCTCCGAGGGCGTGGACGTGCCCCGGCTGGCCGTCGGCGTGTACGCCACCACCGTCTCCACCCCGCTGTTCTTCGCGCAGGCCGTCGGCCGCTTCGTGCGGTCGCGGCGGCGCGGCGAGACCGCGTCCGTCTTCCTGCCCACCATCCCCACGCTGCTCTCCTTCGCGGGCGAGATGGAGGTCGAGCGCGACCACGTCCTCGACAAGCCGAAGAAGGGCGACGAGGAGGACCCGTACGCACCGGAGGCGGACCTGCTCAAGGAGGCGGAGCAGGAGCAGAACGAGGAGGACGGGGACACCGGCGAGCAGCTCCCCTTCGAGGCGCTGGAGTCGGACGCCGTCTTCGACCGGGTGATGTACGAGGGCGCCGAGTTCGGGATGCAGGCGCACCCCGGCAGCGAGGAGGAACAGGACTATCTGGGCATTCCGGGTCTGCTGGAGCCGGACCAGGTGCAGCTTCTGCTCCAGAAGCGGCAGGCCCGGCAGATCTCGCACAGCCGCAAGAGGCCGGACGCGGAGGCCGATCTCCTGGAACTGCCCGCCGAGAACCGCCCCGTCGTCACGCACAAGGAGCTGCTGGAGAAGCGGAAGCAGCTCAACACGCTGGTGAGCGCGTACGTCCACCAGAGCGGCAAGCCGCACGGGGTGATCCACAACGAGCTCCGCCGCGTCTGCGGCGGCCCGCCCAGCGCGGAGGCCACCGCCAACCAGATCGACGCGCGGATCGCGAAGGTCCGTGAATGGGCGACGCGCATGTCGTGACGGTGGTGTGTGCGGGCCTGGACGGCGCCGGGAAATGTACAGGGACGTAACGGGGACGTAACGGGAAAGAGGGGGACAGCGGACGCCCGGATTCTGGACAAGGGCTTCCGGTCAGCGGTGCCGCTCGCTAGGTTTCCCGTCACTCACCCGAGGAGGGGATAGCGCCGTGACCGCGGAGACCTCCCAGACGCTCGACCGAGGGCTGCGAGTCCTCACATTACTGGCCGACACCGACCACGGCCTGACCGTCACCGAGCTGTCCAACAAGCTCGGCGTCAACCGCACCGTGGTCTACCGGCTGCTGGCCACCCTGGAACAGCACGCGCTCGTCCGCCGCGACCTCGGCGGCCGGGCCCGGGTCGGGCTGGGCGTGCTGCGCCTGGGCCGCCAGGTGCACCCGCTGGTGCGGGAGGCGGCGCTGCCCGCGCTGCGCTCGCTGGCCGAGGACGTGGGGGCGACCGCGCACCTCACCCTGGTCGACGGGACCGAGGCGCTGGCCGTCGCCGTCGTGGAACCGAGCTGGACCGACTACCACGTCGCCTACCGCACGGGCTTCCGGCACCCGCTGGACCGGGGCGCGGCGGGCCGGGCGATCCTGATGGGCCGCGGGTCCGAGTGCGAGGAGGGGCCCGGTTTCGCCCTGACGCACGGCGAGCTGGAGGCCGGCGCCAGCGGCGCCGCCGCGCCCGTGCTCGGAGTGGGCGGCATCGAGGGCAGCGTCGGCGTGGTGATGCTGGCCGACTCGGTGCCGGATCAAGTGGGGGTGCGCGTGGTGCACGCCGCGCACGAGGTGGCCGACGCGCTGCGCTGAGCGGCAGCGGCATCGACTAGATTGCAGGAGTGCCCGTAAACCCGGCG
>NZ_JAAKZZ010000192.1 GCF_011045075.1 Streptomyces boncukensis | reverse complement strand
AGGCATGCGCGAGGTCGCGAAGGGCGTCTTCTGCGTGGAAGGCACCGACGTCAACTGGGTGCTGGTGCGCGAAGGCACGGACCTGACGCTGATCGACAGCGGCTGGCTGGGCGACATCGCGGCGCTGGAGGGATCGATCCGCGCCATCGGCCACCGGCCCGAGGACATCCGCGCCGTCCTCCTGACCCACGCGCACGTCGACCACATGGGCGGCCTGAACCATCTGCACGAGCGCTACGGAACGCCCGTCTACATGGATCCCGCCGAGGTCCCCCAGGCCCGCGAGGGGCACCTGGAGCAGGCCACGGCCCGGGACCTGATCCCCCGGGTGTGGCGGCCCAGCGTCCTGGCGTGGACCGGCCGGATCGCCCGCGTCGGAGCGCTGACCCGGCTGCGGATCCCGCACGCCCTCCCGTTCCCGGCGGACGGCGCCCTGGACCTGCCGGGCCGTCCCGTGCCGGTGGCCTGCCACGGCCACACCTCCGGCCACAGCGCCTACCACCTGCCGGACGCCGGGGCCGTCGCGGCCGGCGACGCACTGGTCACCGGACACCCCACCGCGCCCCGGACCACCGGCCCGCAGCTGCTGGCCGCCTGCTTCTCCCACGCGCCGCAGGCGGCGCGGGCCGCGCTCGACGCGCTCGGCGCACTCCCCGCGGACATCCTCGTCCCGGGCCACGGCCCGCCCTGGCACGGCCCCCTCGCCGCCGCGGCCGACCACGCCCGCACCCGCGCCTGGCGCGGGTCCGTCTAGAAGCCCGGGGCGCCGAGGTGGGCGACGCCGTCGAGCGTGTCGAGGTCGGCGTCGTCCAGCCGGATGCCGTCGACGGCCAGATTCTCCTCAAGGTGGGCGACCGAGCTCGTGCCGGGGATCAGCAGCATGCGGTCGTAGTGGGCGAGCAGCCAGGCCGGCGCGATCTGCGACGCCGAGACGCGGTGCCGGGCGGCCACCGACGCGATCGCCGGGTCGGCGGCGAGCGCCTGCGGGCCACCGGTGAACGCCGAGCCGAGGGGGTAGTACGGGACGTAGGCGATGCCGTGCTCGCGGCAGAGGTCGACGACGGGCTCGTCCGCGCGGTTCGCGACGCTGAACGCGTTCTGCACCTCGGCGATCGGGGTGACGTCCAGGGCCCCCTGACGACGTCGGCCGAGGCGGTGGAGAGGCCGATGAGGTCCAGCTTGCCCTCGTCGCGCAGCTCGGTCAGCGCTCCGAGTTGCTCGGCGAGCGGAACGGCGTCCGGCTCCTGGCCCCGACGCCGAAACGCATGTTCACGAGGTCGATCCGGTCGAGCCGCAGGGAGCGCAGGTCCTGCTCGACCGTCGCGCGCAGCTCTTCCGGGCGCGAGGCCCGGACCCATCCGCCGTCCTCGGTACGGCGGCCGCCGACTTTCGTGGCGATGACGAGGCCGTCCGGGTAGGGGTGCAGTACATCGGCGATGAGCTCGTTGACGACGTCGGGGCCGTATGCCTGCGAGGTGTCGATGTGGTTGACGCCGAGCTCGACGGCGCGGCGCAGCACGGCACCCGCCGCGCCCGGGTCCTCCGGCGGGCCGAACACCCACGGGCCGGCGAGCTGCATCGCCCCGTAGCCGATGCGCCGCACGGTCCGGTCGCCGAGGCGGGAGGTCTGAGTGATCGTCGTGGTCATGCGGCGACTATGCGGCCCGCGTACCGCCGCGACCAGCGGCGAGCGCATCCTCGGACGCGGAGTCCTACCCGCGCCGGCGCCACCGGCCCTACGGTGGAGGCATGGCCGAGAACAGTGAGCTGCGCGGGTTTCTGCGCAGCAGGCGGGCGCGTATCCAGCCCGGGGACGTGGGGATCGAGACCGGCGGCCGGCGCCGTGTCCCGGGCCTGCGCCGCGAGGAGGTCGCGATGTTGGCCGGCGTGAGCCTCGACTACTACGCCCGCCTTGAGCAGGGCCGCCACCTCCAGCCGTCCGAGCAGGTGCTCGACGCGATCGCCCGTGCGCTGCGGCTGGCCGAGGTCGAGAGGCTGCACCTGCACCACCTCGTCCGGTCGACCCTCGCCGTGTCCAGGTCCGACGATCTGCGGCTCGCGCCCCTCGACGCGGGCATGCGGCTGATGCTCGACAGCCTCCAGGCACCGGCGATCATCGTCGACTCGCGCGGAGACGTGCACGCGATGAACCGCATGGGGCGGGCGCTGCTGGTGGGACTCGAACCGATGCCGTCCGCCGCTGCCAGCCACCCGCGCTGGCTGTTCCTGGAGCCGTCGACGCGCGAGCTGTTCACCGACTGGGAGATGATCGCGCGGGTGAGCGTCGGGGTGCTGCGGGAGACCGCGGGCCGCTACCCGCGCGACCGGGCCCTGCACGCGCTGGTCGGCGAACTCTCCGTTGCCAGCCCCGAGTTCCGCAGCTGGTGGGCCGACCACGAGGTCGACGCGCGATGCCACCGCCCCGAGCGGTTCCACCACCCCGTCGTCGGCAGGCTCGTCATGCATGTGGAGGCGCTGCGGCTCCAGGACGGGGAGCGCTGGCTCTACACCTATGCGGCGGAACCCGAATCGCCCTCCGGCGAGGCGATCCGGCTGCTCGGCACCTGGGCCGCGACGCAGGACGCGCAGGAGACGAACGGCACGGCCGGTCCGGCCGGAGCCCGCGCCCGCCCGGCGCATAAGGAGGAGTGAGGGGGAGCGCCGCGAGCGTTTCCGCACGGCCGCCGCGCGGCCGGGAGCAGAAGCCGGCGGCCCGGATCCGTCAGCCCGCGTCAGCCCGCGTCTGTCGGCGGCGCCGTCGTACCGCGCACCACCAGCGAGGGCGTGGCGAGGTCGGTCCCGGCGGGGCGCCCCGGCTCCTCGATCCGCTCCAGCAGACGCTGCGCTGCCCGGCGTCCGACGTCGTGGCTGGCGCCGTCCACCGTGGTCAGCCACAGGTGCCGCAGCCGGGAGAGATAGGTGTTGTCGTAGCCGACGAGGGAGAGGTCGCCGGGGACCGCCAGGCCGCTCTCCTCGGCGGCCGACAGCGCGCCCACGGCCGTCACGTCGTTGACCGCGAAGACGGCGGTGGGCCGCGGTGACCGGCTCAGCAGCCGCACCGTGGCCCGGTAGCCGCCCTCCTCGGTGAGGTCGCCCCGCTCGACGGCGGACACGTCGGCGAGCCCGTGCTCGCGCACGGTGGCCTCGAAGCTGCGGCGGCGCAGGTCGCCGACGGCGCCCCGGCCTGCGATGTGCGCGACGCGCCGGTGGCCGAGGTCCAGCAGATGCTCGGTGGCCAGGCGGGCGCCGTGCTCGTCGTCGCCCGCGACGATGTCCACGCCGGGCAGCGCCGGCTCCCGGGTGCCCGCGACGACGGTGGGGACCCGCCCGGCGGCGCCGCGCAGCGCCTGCGGGTCCCGCAGGGTGCCCACGGCGACCAGTCCGTCGACGCGCAGCTCGGTGAAGGTGCGCGTCAGGTCCTCACCGAGGCGCCGGTTGAGATGGCCGTCGGCCAGCAGCATGTGCAGGCCGCTGTCGTACAGCCGCGCGTTGAGTCCGTCGAGGAGCTCCACGAACCACGGGTTGCGCATGTCGTTCAGCAGGACGCCGACCGCGCGGGTGCGCTGCTCGCTGAGGCTGCGCGCCGCGGCGTTCGGCCGGTAGCCCAGCTCCTCGACGGCGGCGAGCACGGCCGCCCGCTTCTGAGGGCGCACGCCCTGGGCGTCCCGCAGTACCAGCGACACCAGGGACTTCGACACACCGGCCCGCGCGGCGACGTCACGGATCGTGGGAGTCCTCATGGGCTGGACCGTTCCATATGGCGGCTGCTCCTGGCAAGACCTTGACACCTGGCGAATGCGGTGCCCATGGTAATCGAACGGTTTTGGATCGGTCCAAAGAAGGGGTCATGGTGAGTACATTCGGTATCGCCGTCGTCGGATTCGGCTGGATGGGCCGGGTGCACACCCAGGCGTACACCCGGCTGCCGCACCACTTCCCCCGGCTGTCCCTGCGGCCTGAGCTGGTGGCCGTCGCGGACGAGGTGCCCGGCCGGGCCGAGGAGGCGGCCGGGCAGTACGGCTTCGCGTCCGCCACCCGCGACTGGCGGGAGGTGGCCGCGGACCCCCGGGTGCGGGCGGTGAGCGTCACAGCGCCCAACTTCCTGCACCGCGAGATCGGGGTCGCGCTGGCGGAGGCGGGCAAGCACCTGTGGATCGAGAAGCCGGTGGGCCTGACCGCCGGCGACGCCCGCGCGGTGGCCGGCGCGCTGGACACCGCGGGGCTGCACGGCGCCGTCGGCTTCAACTACCGCAACGCGCCCGCCGTCGAGGCCGCCCGGGAGCTGGTGGCCGCCGGGGAGATGGGCGCGGTCACCCATGTGCGGATCCGCCTGCTCAGCGACTACGCGGCCCACCCCGAAGGGGCCCTGAGCTGGCGGTTCGAGCGGGAGCGCGGCGGCAGCGGCGTCCTGGGCGACCTCGCCTCGCACGGCGTCGACCTGGCCCGCCATCTGCTCGGCGAGATCGCGGCGCTGACCGCCGACACCGCGGTCTTCGTCCCCCGGCGGCCCCGCCCGACCGGCGCCACCGCGGGCCACACCCGGGCAACCGGCGGCGAGTCGGGAGCGGTCGAGAACGACGACTACGTCAGCTGCCTGCTGCGCTTCACCTCCGGCGCCCGCGGCGTCCTGGAGGCGTCCCGGGTCTCGGCCGGCGAGCAGAACAACTACGGCTTCGAGATTCACGGCACCACCGGCGCGGTGTTCTGGGACTTCCGGCGGATGGGCGAGCTGCGCGTCAGCCGCGGCGGCGACTACCAGGACCAGCCCGTGAGCACCCTGTACGCGGGCCCGGGGCACGGCGAGTACGGCGCGTTCCAGCCGGGCGCCGCCACGAGCATGGGCTACGACGACCTGAAGGTCATCGAGGCGTACCGGTTCCTCCGCTCGGTCGCCGAGGACACCCCGTACGGCGCGACCCCCGCCGACGCCGTGGCCAGTGCCGTGGCGCTGGACGCCATGGCCCGCTCCGCCGAGCGCGGGACGTGGGTGAGCCTGGTATGAGCACCGTGCGCGTCGGGGTGGTCGGCGCCGGCAACATGGGCGCCGACCATGTGCGCACCCTGCACCGCTTCGTCTCCGGCGCCGAGGTCGCGGCGGTCGCGGACACCGACGAGGCGCGCGCCGCCTCCGCCGCGGCCCTCGCGCCGGGCGCGCGGCCCACCGGCGACGCCCACGCCCTGATCGCCGACCCCGGCGTCGACGCCGTCGTCATCGCCTCCCACGACAGCACGCACGCAGAGCTGGCCGTCGCCGCCGTGCGCGCGGGGAAGCCCGTGCTGTGCGAGAAGCCCCTCGCCCCCACGACGGAGGAGTGCGCCTCCGTGGTCCGCGCGGAGCAGCGGGCGGGCGGCGGACTCATCTCCCTGGGCTTCATGCGCCGCTTCGACCCCGCACACGCGGAGCTCAAGGCGGCCCTCGCCGCGGGAGCCTGCGGAACGCCGCTGCTGCTGCACTGCGTCAGCCGGGGCGTCAGCGCCGCGCCCGGCTGCACCGACGCGTCCGGCGTCACCGGCTCGGCCGTCCACGAGTTCGACACCGTGCCCTGGCTGCTCGACTCCCCGATCACCGAGGTCAGCTTTCACGCGGCCCGCCCCAGCCCGGCGGCGGCCGGCCTGCGGGACCCGAAGGTGATGCTGCTGCGCACCGCCGACGGCGTCCTCACCACCGCCGAGACCTTCCTCAACGCCGGCTACGGATACGACATCCGCTGCGAGGTGGTGGGGGAGCGGGGCACCCTCGCCCTCACCGACCCGGCACGGCTGGTGACCGACGCCGACCGGACCCGCTCCACCGGCCACCCCGCCGACTGGCGCCCCCGGTTCGCCGACGCCTACCGCCTCGAACTGCAGGCATGGACCGACGCCATCGGCTCCGGGCGCGCGGCGCCCCGGGGCGCCGCGCCGCTCGCCACAGCGCTCGACGGCCTCACCGCGGCGGCGGTCGCCGACGCCGTCCTCGCGTCCATGAACGACGGCGGCCGGACCGTCGCCGTGCGCGCCCCGGAGGTCTGAACCGGAGGCCGCCTCCCCCGCCTCACCAGGACTGCTCCAGCAGCCGCACCGCGGCCTGGCGCATCTCGACCTTGCGGACCTTGCCGGTGACGGTCATCGGGAAGGAGTCGACGAGGTGCACATAGCGCGGCACCTTGAAGTGGGCGAGCCTGCCGTCGCAGAACGCGCGCACCGCCTCGGCGTCCAGCGGCGCGGCGCCGTCCTTCATCCGGATCCACGCCATCAGCTCCTCGCCGTACTGCGGATCGGGCACGCCGATCACCTGGACGTCGAGCACGTCCGGATGGGTGTGCAGGAACTCCTCGACCTCCCGCGGATAGATGTTCTCCCCGCCGCGGATCACCATGTCCTTGATCCGGCCGGTGACGCTGAGATAGCCGTCGTCGTCCATGACCGCGAGATCGCCGGTGTGCATCCAGCGCGCGGCGTCGATGGCCTCGGACGTCTCCCGCGGCGCCTCCCAGTAGCCGAGCATGACCGAGTAGCCGCGGGTGCACAGCTCTCCCGTCTCGCCGCGCGGCACGGTACGGCCCGTGTGCGGGTCCACCACCTTCACCTCCAGGTGCGGCCCGACCCGGCCGACCGTCGCCACCCGCCGCTCCAGCGAGTCGTCCGCGCGGGTCTGCGCCGATACCGGCGAGGTCTCCGTCATGCCGTAGCAGATGGACACCTCCGCCATCCCCATGCGCTCGATGACCTGGGACATCACCTCGGCCGGACACGGGGACCCGGCCATGATGCCGGTGCGCAGGGTGGACAGGTCGTACGAGGCGAAACCGGGGTCGGCGAGCTCCCCGATGAACATCGTCGGCACCCCGTACAGCGAGGTGCACGCCTCCGCCTCGACCGCGGCGAGGGTGGCCGCGGGCTCGAACGCGGGGGCGGGAATCACCATCGCGGCGCCGTGGCTGGTGCACGCGAGGTTCCCCATCACCATGCCGAAGCAGTGGTAGAAGGGCACCGGGATGCAGACGCGGTCCCGCTCGGTGTAGCCGCACAGCTCCCCGACGAAGAAGCCGTTGTTCAGGATGTTGTGGTGCGACAGGGTCGCCCCCTTGGGGAACCCCGTCGTCCCCGAGGTGTACTGGATGTTGATCGGGTCGTCCGGGCTCAGCTCCGCCTGCCGCTCGGCCAGCGCCGCCGGGTCGCCCCGCCGCCCGTGCTCCAGCAGCCGCTCCCAGACGGGAGTGGCGAGCGGGACCACATGCTCCAGTTCCGGGCAGGACGGCCGCACCTCGGTGACCATGGCGGCGTAGTCCGAGGTCTTGAACCGCTCCGCGGTCACGAGCAGCCGGATCCCGGCCTGGTTGAGCACATACTCCAGCTCATGGGCGCGGTAGGCGGGGTTGACGGTCACCAGGACCGCACCGATCCTCGCGGTGGCGTACTGGGTGAGCGTCCACTCCGCGCAGTTGGGCGCCCAGATCCCCACGCGGTCGCCCTTGCCGATGTCCAGGGACAGCAGCCCGAGCGCCAGGGTGTCGACGTCGGCGGCGAACTGGGCGTAACTCCAGCGGCGCCCGGAGGCGCGTTCGATCAGCGCGTCCCGGTCGGGGAACGCCCGTACCGTACGGCCGAGATTGTCGCCGATGGTATCGCCGAGCAGCGGCTTGTCGGACGTCCCTGACGCATAACTGGGCACCTTCGGCATCACGGACACGGGCTACCTCCACAAGTACGGAGACGAGCAGTGACAAAGGCGCGCGCAGACCTATACTCCGAGTCACACCGAGGCCCGACTACCCCCGAAAAGAGGTAGCGGCATTGCCCGAGACACCGGACGGAACGCTGCGGCCCGACGACGGCGACGCGTTCCGGCACGCCCTCCGCCAGGTCCAGGGGCGCACCGACCTCCCCCTCCTCTTCAGCGGCCAGGTGCGCACCGAGGTCGTCCATCTGTCGCAGTTCCTGGGCGCCCGCACGGCGGCGATCCGCGGACTCGACGTCGTCGCCGGCGCCGGCCTCGGCGGGCAGGCGCTGGCCCGGCGCAGGCCCGTCGCCGTCGCCGACTACCGCTCGGCCAACACCATCACCCACGACTACGACGCCGTGGTGGAGGGGGAGGGGATCCGCTCCATCGCCGCCGTCCCTGTCGTGGTGTCGGACTCCGTGCGCGGCGTGCTGTACGGAGCCTCGCGCGGCGCGGCGCCGCTCGGCGACCTGGCGACGGACGCGATGGCCGAAGCGGCGCGGCAGCTGGCCAGGGAACTCGCCATCCGGGACGAGGTCGACCGCCGGCTGAGACTCCATCAGCTCGCGGCGACGGACCGGGGCCTGCCCCGGGACCGGGCCGCGACGGAAGAGGTCCGCCACGTGCACGCCGAACTCCGCGCGATCGCGCACGACGTGCCGGACGACGCGCTGCGCGACCGGCTCCTGGAGGCGTCCCGCCGCCTGGCGGGACTCGGCGCGGACCCGGAACCGGAGGCGCCCTCGCCGCTGTCCCCGAGGGAGCTGGACGTCCTCGCGCAGGTGGCGCTGGGATGCAGCAACGCCGAGGCCGGCCGGCGTCTCTCCCTGCTGCCCGAGACGGTCAAGTCGTATCTGCGCGGCGCCATGCGGAAGCTGGACGCCCACACCCGGCTGGCCGCCGTGGTCACCGCACGCCGCCGGGGCCTGCTGCCCTGAGGCGCCCGTCGGCCGTACGGCCCGCGCGCCGGCTCACCGGGCCGTACCCCGCAGCAGCCAGCGCCGCACCCGCACGCTCAGCAGCACACGCGGAACCCCCGGGCGGGTGCGAGCGGTCGGGTCCCATCCGTACTTCTCCGCGAACACGCGGAGGACTCCCGGCGGGAAGCCGTCCGGGAGCAGCGAGACCTCTCCCTCGGCGACGACCGGCGACCGTCCGTCCTCAAGGGCCAGGGACACCCGGGGGTCGGCCCGGACGTTTCCGGCCTTCACCGAGTCGCCGTCCACGCCGATCCACCACCGGGAGTCCCGGTAGACGAACCAGACCGGTGTGACATGCGCCGAGCCGTCCGGACGCACCGTGCACAGCCAGACGTTCCTCTCCGCCGCCAGCCGCTTGCGGAGTGCCGGTCCCGGATCCGTCGAAAGATCACCCATGGGTCCATCCGACACGCCTTCCCCAGCGGGCACATCGGGCGGCGGGCCGGACCATCGGCCTACGCCCGTGTGCCGGGTTCCGATCGTCCCGTCGTCCGCGAGAGGGAGTCGCGGGATCGGCGGGTCCGCCGCGCGGCGGTGCGTCTTGCGTCCGCGGGGCGATGCGCGGCGGAGCCGCACCCGCGAGGCTGCTGCCCATCCGC
The DNA here is from genome assembly GCF_011045075.1 of Streptomyces boncukensis. Lineage (GTDB taxonomy): Bacteria > Actinomycetota > Actinomycetes > Streptomycetales > Streptomycetaceae > Streptomyces > Streptomyces boncukensis. The sequence continues at coordinate 3,248 of NZ_JAAKZZ010000192.1, read as the reverse complement.
ACGATTCGGGTACATCCGCAAAGGAGCTGGTCCCATGCGCAGTGCGCGTCGCCCTCGTCCCACCGGCCTCCGCGCCGCGACCATGGCCGCTCTCTTCGTGGTGGTCGCGGCCGGCAGCGCCGCGGCGACGGCCGCCGAGCTGGAACGGACCGCCGCGCCCCGGCCGGGGGAGCGGGAAGCGGCGGCCCTCACCGGCACGGCGAAGCTCCACAGATCGGCCGGAGACGACATCACGTTCTCCTTCGACGCGCGTCTGGCCGCCGCCCACAACGGCGACCCGCAGAAGGCCACCGGTACCTTCCGGTGGAGCCACTACCTCGACGGCGCGGGCGCCTGGGCGAAGGCCAGGGTCGACTGCCTGGTCACCGGCGGCAAGGTGGCCGTCGTCTCCGGGGTGATCACCGACTCCGACCTGCCCGGCGCGAAGGGCCGCCGCGTCGGCGTCACCGTGCACGACCGCGGCGGGCACGACCGGCTCGGCTACAGCTGGGCCGCCACCGGCAGCCCGGTGGACGACAAGCACCTGGCGCCGTGCGTGAGTTCGGCGCCGTTCGAGAAGGTCAGGGGCGGAACGGGGAACTTCCGGGTCGTTCCCTGGAAGCCGCCGTTCTGACCCGGCCGGCCGGGGTGCGCGGGGCGCTTACCCGCGACGTCATCGACGCCCGGGGGGCCACCTGCCATGATCACCGGAGTACGGAGCCGGACCGGTCAGGAGGAGATCATGCCCGCCTACGCCATAGCCCATCTGCAGGACGCCGCCCCGCACCCGGAGATCGCCGAGTACATCGAGCGCATCCCGGGCACCTTCGAGCCGTACGGCGGCCGCTTCCTCGTGCACGGCGTGCAGCACGAGGTCATGGAGGGCAGCTGGCCCGGGTCCCTCGTGATGATCGGCTTCCCCGGTATCGCCGAGGCCCGGGCCTGGTGGGAGTCGCCCGCCTACCAGGAGATCGCGCCGCTGCGCTCGCGGCACATCGAGGGCGACATCATCCTGGTCGAGGGCGTCTCCGACGACTACGACCCCGCCTCCACCGCGAAGGCGGTGCGGGAGGCGCTGTCCGCCGGGTAGCCCCGCCTCCGGCGGCCGGCGCGGCCTCAGCCGTCCAGGAGCCGCCACGCGGTGAGGGCCAGCCCGGCCCGCACCAGGCCCGGTGCCTCGGTGAGTTCGAAATCCAGGGTCTTCCCGATCTGTTCGAGCCGGCGGGCGACGCTGCTGTGGTGCAGGTGGAGAAGCCCGGCGGCCTGGCGCAGGGAGCCGGTGGCGCAGTAGGCGTCCAGGGTCTCCAGGTCCTCGGGGCCGTCGGCCAGCCGGGCGACGGCGGCCACGTCGGGGTTGTCCCGCACGGCCTCCCGGGGCGCCTGGGCGAGGAGCGCCAGTGCGCCGAGGCTGTCGTGCCGGACGACGGGCCGGCGCGCCGTGGTGAAGCGCAGGGCGGTGCGGGCCTCCCGCCAGGACGGGCCGGGGCTCGCGGCGGCGCCGATGCCGGCGCGTACGTCCGGGGGGAGCCGGGCCGTCTCGACGGCGGCGGCCAGGACGACGCCGACGCCGGCGAGCGCCGCCGCCTTCACCGGGCGGTCCGGGCAGAGCAGGCCGCTGATCCGGTCGAGGGGGTGCCGGGAGCGCACCGCGACGACGCGGACCGGCAGTTCGGCGGCGAACCCCAGCAGCCGGAGCGCCCGGGCCCTGGCCGCCTCGTCGCTGTCGGAGCTGATCACCAGCTCGATCAGGGCGGGGTCGGCCATGGTGGTGCGGGCCGGTCCGTACCGCTCGGCGACCGCCGCGACGGCGATGGCGAGCCGTTCCAGCAGCATGTCGTCGAGCGGCCCCGGCGGGCCGGGGCGCTCCACCCACACCGTGCCGATCTCCTCCTCGTCCAGGACGACCGGCGTCGTGCTGGACGCGGCAGCGGGCGCGCCGGACGCCTCCCTGCCGTCGGGCGCGCACCGGATCACCTGCCCGGTGCCGTGCAGCCGGACCCCGGCCACGCACTCGGCCAGCCCCGCCGAGGCCCGGACGAGCGCCGGAAGGTCGACCCGGCGGCGCATCAGCGTGTCGTAGAACGCGACGACCCGGATCGAGCCGTGGACGTGCGAATCCAGGTGCGACAGCCGTGCGGCCAGTGCTTCCATGGGACGAGGGTAGGCGCCGGCCGGTGCGCGCTCCAGGGCGGTTGCCCTGACGGACGGCGGACGGCGGACGGCATCCGCCGGGAGGAGGGCGCCGAGGCGGGCACGGTCGTGCACGGGGTCGCCACGGATCCGGCCGCCTCGCTCGACCTGCCCGCCTGGTGCCGCATGACAGGCCACCACTACCTCGGGCAGGCCCCGGCGAGCGGGCGGGCCCGGTGCCGCGGGGCGTCAGCGGTGCGGGTCGCTCTCGCCGAACAGCAGCCGCAGGGTGACGGCGCGGTTGGCGCGTACATGGGCGAGCGCGGTGGCGCGGGCGCGTTCCCGGTCGCCGGAGGCGACGGCCTCGTACAGGGCGCGGTGCTCCGCGAGCAGCGTGGGCCACTCCTCGTTCCGCCGGGTGAGCCAGCGCAGTCTGCCCTCCACGGGCTCCAGCGCCGCGGAGAGCAGGGAGTTCCCGGCGGTGGCGAGGATGCGGTGGTGGAAGCGGGTGTTGACGTCCGTGATGGCGTCCGCGTCGCGGTCCGCCGTGGCGGTGGCGGCGCGCTCCAGGAGCGCGGCCAGCTCGGCGAGGTCGTCCGGGCGGGCGCGTTCGGCGGCCAGCCCCGCGGCGTGCACCTCCAGCGCCTCGCGGAGCTCGAAGAGTTCGGCGACGTCGGTGCGGGTGAGGCGGCGTACGACGGTGCGGCGCGGGGACTCGGCGGCCACGAAGCCCTCCGCCGCCAGGGCCCGCAGGGCGTCGCGGACCGGGGCGCGGGAGACGCCGAAGCGGTCGGCGAGTTCACGCTCCACGAGCCGTTCGCCGGGCGGCAGCCGCCCGGCGATGATGTCGGCCCGCAGCAGGGCCAGCACGCGCTCGCGAGCGGCGCCCAGCGGCTGGTCGGTGCGTTCCGCGGTCATTCGACTCCCCGGCGTCCTTGATCGCTGAGACTCCGTCAGCGTAGCCGCAGCGGCGGGGCCGTCATCCACTCTTAACGGCGCGGATACCGCACAGGGTGTTGACGGTCACATCATGGGAGCGCTTTGGTATACCAAAGTCGTTTGGTCTACCAAACGGCCGCTCCGCCATCCCCGCAGGAGGCCCCCGTGTCCACCGTCGACCGCGCCGAGGAGCCCGCCTC
>NZ_JAAKZZ010000191.1 GCF_011045075.1 Streptomyces boncukensis | reverse complement strand
GGGTATGGCGGCTGATGGGGTGGTGGTGGAGCGGTTGCGGCGCGGGGGGATGCGGCCGTTGGATGCGGAGCTCGCTCTGCGGGCGTTCGCGGAGGCTGTTGAGTGCGGGAGTACGGATGTGATGGTGGCGGACATCGACTGGGAGCGGTTCGTTCCGGCGTTCACCTCCGCGCGCCCCAGCCGTCTGCTGGCCGAGCTCCCCGAAGCCGCCGTGACATCGCCGGGACCGTTGACCGACGAGGGTCTTGAGTCCGGGTTGCGCCAGCAGCTTGCTGCCGTGCCGGAAGAGAAGCGGTACCAGATCCTGCTGGATCTGGTCCGCGCGCACGCCGCTACCGTCCTGGGGCATGCGAGCGCACAGGCCGTCGAGCCGGGGCGGGCGTTCAAGGAGCTCGGCTTCGACTCGCTGATCGCCGTGGAGTTGCGCAATCTCCTCGCTGCGCACACGGGACTGCGGCTGCCGACCACGCTCGTCTTCGACTACCCGACGCCGACGGTCCTGGCCGAGTACCTGTCGGCACAGCTGGTCGTGACGGATTCCACGGCAGTGTCCGCTTCACCGAGGGAGCTCGCGCTGGTGGATGAGCCGTTGGCGATTGTGGGTATGGCGTGCCGTTTCCCGGGTGGGGTCGGGTCGCCGGAGCAGTTGTGGGATCTGGTTGCGGGCGGGGTGGATGCGATGTCGGCGTTCCCGGCCGATCGTGGCTGGCCGGCTGGGGTGCCTGGTGGTGCTGGTGGGTTTGTTTCCGATGCGGGTGGGTTTGATGCGGGGTTGTTCGGGATTTCGCCGCGTGAGGCGTTGGCGATGGATCCGCAGCAGCGGTTGCTGCTGGAGGCGGCGTGGGAGGCGTTCGAGTCGGCCGGGATGGACCCGAGGTCGCAGCGTGGCCGTGGTGTCGGCGTGTTCGCGGGGACGAACGGCCAGGACTATGCGCAGGTGCTCGCGGCGTCGCAGGACGCGGATGACGGGCATGCGGGGGTGGGGAATGCGGCGGCGGTGCTGTCCGGTCGGGTGGCGTATGCGTTTGGGCTGGAGGGTCCGGCGGTGACGGTGGATACGGCGTGTTCGTCGTCGTTGGTGGCGTTGCACTGGGCGGGGCAGGCGTTGCGGTCGGGTGAGTGTGAGCTGGCTTTGGTGGGGGGTGTGACGGTGATGGCCACGGGGGCGGCGTTTGCGGAGTTCGACCGGCAGGACGGGCTGGCGTCCGATGGCCGGTGCAAGGCGTTCGCGGCGTCGGCGGACGGTACGGGCTGGGGCGAGGGCGCCGGTCTGCTGCTGGTGGAACGCCTCTCGGACGCGCAGCGCAACGGGCACCACATCCTCGCCGTGGTGCGCGGAAGCGCCGTCAACCAGGACGGTGCGAGCAATGGGCTGACGGCGCCGAACGGCCCCTCCCAGCAGCGCGTCATCCGTCAGGCGCTGTCGAACGCCCGCCTCACGGCTGCGGACGTGGATGCCGTGGAGGCGCACGGCACCGGCACCCGCCTCGGGGACCCGATCGAGGCGCAGGCGCTGCTGGCCACCTACGGCCAGGACCGCGGCGAGGACGGCGAGCCGCTGTGGCTGGGCTCGATCAAGTCCAACATCGGCCACGCCCAGGCGGCAGCGGGTGTCGCGGGTGTGATCAAGATGGTGCACGCGATGCGGCACGGTGTGCTGCCGTCGACGCTGCACGTGGATGAGCCCTCGCCGCAGGTGGACTGGTCGACTGGTGCGGTGGAGCTGCTGACCGAGGCACGGTCGTGGCCCGAGGTGGACCGGCCGCGCCGTGCGGGCGTCTCGTCCTTCGGGATCAGCGGCACCAACGCGCACGTCATCCTGGAGCAGGCGCCCCCACAGGCTGAACCGGCAGCGGAACCCGAGCCGCTGCCGAACCCTGCGGCACGGCAGGCACCGGAGACGGTGCCGTGGCCGGTATCCGCGAAGTCCGAGGCCGCCCTGCGGGCGCAGATCGAGCGGCTCCGGTCGTTCGTGGCCGACCGGCCCGAGCTGGACGCCGTGGATGTCGGCTGGTCGCTGGCGACCACGCGCGCCGGGTTGGAGCACCGCGCGGTGCTGGCCGGGGACGGCGTCCTCGCGACCGGTGTCTCCGGTGAGGGCCTGCTGGCGTTCCTGTTCACCGGCCAGGGCTCCCAGCGCCCCGGCATGGGCCTGGACCTCTACGAGCAGTTCCCCGTCTTCGCCGAAGCCTTCGACGCGGTGTGCGCCCGCCTGGATGTGCGGTTGGAGCGTCCGCTGCGCGAAGTCCTGGCCGACGGCACCGGTCTGGAGGACACCCTGTGGGCGCAGACCGCCCTGTTCACCCTCGAAGTCGCCCTCTACCGCCTCATCGAGTCCTGGGGCATCACCCCGGACGTGCTGCTGGGCCACTCCCTCGGCGAGATCACCGCCGCCCACGTATCGGGGATTCTCGATCTGGACGACGCCTGCACCCTGGTCGCCGAGCGTGGCCGCCTCATGCAGGCACTCCCCGCCGGCGGCGGCATGCTCGCCGTCCAGGCCACCGAAGCCGACCTCGCCGACGTCACGGACTCCGGACTGGACATCGCCGCCGTCAACGGCCCCCAGTCCGTCGTGCTCTCCGGTGACCTGGAGGCCATAAACCGCTACGCGGCCGAGTGCACCGCCCACGGCCGGCGGGTGAACATCCTGACGGTCTCGCACGCCTTCCACTCGGCCCTGATGGAGCCGATGCTGGACGACTTCGCCACCGTCCTGGACAGCCTGACCTTCCACCCCGCACGGATCCCGGTCGTATCGAACCTGACCGGAGCGGTCGCCGAGCCCGGCGCCATGCAGCAGCCGGAGTACTGGCTGAACCAGGTCCGCCAGCCCGTCCGCTTCGCCGACGGCGTCGCCACCACGGCCGAGCTCGGAGTCGACCGGTACCTCGAACTCGGCCCCGACGGGGTGCTGTCCGGCATGGCTCAGGACACCACTACCGGCGCCGTCTTCGCGCCGGCCCTGCGCAAGGGCCGCGACGAGACCGACGCCGTCCTCACCGCGATCAGCGGCCTGTGGACCACCGGCGCCCGCATCGACTGGGCCAGGGTGTTCGCCGACTGGGGCGGCCGCACGGTCGACCTGCCCACCTACGCCTTCCAGCGCGAGCGGTACTGGCCACAGCCGTCGGCCGGAGCAGCCGTCGGCAACGGGCTGGACTCGTGGCGCTACCGGGTCGCGTGGGACGCGCTGGGCGGCCTGCCGTCGGCGAGGCTGTCGGGTACGTGGGTGGTCGTCGGGCCCGAGGACGCGGACGTATCCGCGGCGCTGGCGGCAGTGGGCGCGACAGTGGTGAGTGTGCCCGCCCGGGATGTTGCGGAGCTGCCCGATGTGGCTGGGGTGGTGTTGCACGCCGAGGGCTGGGCGGACACCTTGGCTGCGGTGCAGGAGCTGGGTGAGGTCGCGACTCCGCTGTGGGTGTTGACGCGCGGTGCGGTGTCGGTGGGTGGCTCGGACCGGCTGGAGGACCCGTCGCTGGCGGCGGTGTGGGGGCTGGGCCGGGTTGCGGCGCTGGAGGTCCCGCACCGCTGGGGCGGCCTGGTCGATCTGCCGGAGGTCGTGGATGCGGCGGCCGGTGAGCGGCTCGTCCAGGTCCTCGCCGGCCGGGCCGGTGACGTGGAGGATCAGGTCGCGATCCGCGAGTCGGGGGTGTACGGCCGGCGGCTGATCCGGGCGGTGCCGGCCGGGGTGACGGAGGCGTCCTGGAGCCCGGACCCGTCCGGAACGGTGCTGGTCACTGGCGGCACCGGGGCTCTGGGCGCGCAGGTGGCCCGCTGGCTGGCAGGGCGGGGCGTGCCGCATCTGGTCCTGACCAGCCGCCGCGGCATCGCTCCGGACGGCTTGCTGGACGAGCTGTCCGGGCTCGGTACGCGGGTGAGCGTGGCCGCGTGCGACGTGGCCGACCGGGACGCTCTGGCCGCGGTCGTCGCCGGTGTTCCGGCCGAGTGGCCGCTGACCGGAGTCGTGCATGCGGCCGGTCTGGACGATCAGCAGCCGCTGGAGGCGACCACGCCGGAGGCGGCCGCCTCGGTGCTGCGTGCCAAGGTCGACGGGACGAGGTATCTGGACGAGCTGACGCGCGATCTGCCGCTCGACCTGTTCGTGGTGTTCTCCTCGATTGCCGCGACGTGGGGCAGCGGTGGTCAGGGTGCGTATGCGGCGGGGAACGCGTTCTTGGACGCGTGGGTCCAGTCCCGCCGCGAGCGGGGGCTTGCGGGCACGTCGATCGCCTGGGGCCCGTGGGCCGGGGCCGGTATGGCCGCGGACTCCGAAGCCGCCCGGGCCCTGCGCCGGCGTGGTCTGACGCCGATGGACCCGGACCTGGCGATGCGGGCCCTGGCCCAGGCGATCGACCGGAACGACAGCGGTCTGACGGTGGCCGACGTCGACTGGCCCCGCTTCGCCGAGACGTTCACGCTGATGCGGCCCAGCGCCCTGCTCCGAGGGTTCGTGGAAGCAGACGGCGCCCCGACCGCTGGATCGACGGCGGCCCAGGAGGACGACGGTGGTGCGAGGGCTGCCGACCTGCGGGCACGACTGGCCGGAATGAGCCTGGAGGAGCAGGAGGCGGCCATGTTGGAGATGATCCACTGTGGCATCGGCACGGTGCTCGGTTACACGTCGAGGGAGGACATCGACGGACGGCCGTTCCGCGATCTCGGGTTCGACTCGCTGACGGCCGTCGAGTTCCGCACCGTCCTGGCGCAGGACAGCGGGCTGCGGCTCGACTCGACGATCGCGTTCGACTATCCGACGCCGGTGGTGCTCGCCCGGCACCTGCTGGACGAGCTGGGCGACAGCGGCGCGGACGTGGCCGAGCCCGTGATCAGCGCACTGGACAAGCTGGAGGCGGCCTACACGGCCGGCTGGTCGGACGAGCTGGTCCGGGCTCGGGTGACGGTGCGGCTGCAGGCGTTCCTGGCGAAGTGGACGGCGGCCGAGTCGGGCGGTGGCGATGCGCTGACCGACCAGCTGGACGCGGCCGGCGACGACGAACTCATCGCATTCATCAAGAACGAGCTCGGCGAGGGGACGGAGTAGCCCGGCCGGAAGTGCCGTCATGGCCGCACGTCGAAGGTGGCCGCCGCGGATTCGCTCCGTGGCGGCCACCGCCATATGTGAACGGTCGCGTGATTTCCCGGTGGCTGATTTCACCGAGTTCTTCGCGAACGACGAGAATTCCGAGAGTTTTTCATCGATAGGGGTCCCTGCCTTGGGATCACCCCTATCTTGCGGCGGGGCGCGCTCCGCTCCCCGCCATCGCTGTACTTCCGTCGGAAGCAGTCGTTAGGGTCGGCATTGTGACTGATGCCGTGCGGGTCGAAGACCTGGTGAAGAAATATCCGATCGGCCCGGTACCCGCAGTGGACGGGCTGAGTTTTTCCGTCTCGCACGGAGAGGTCTTCGGTCTGCTCGGACCGAACGGTGCCGGCAAGACCACGACCGTGGGAATCCTCACCACGCGAGTTCTCCCCACCTCGGGGCGTGCCCTGGTCGATTCGACGGATGTGGTCGCGGAGCCCGCCCGGGCACGCGGGGTGCTGGCCGTGGTGCCGCAGCGCAACAACCTGGACCGGTCTCTGAACGTCCGGCAGAACCTGCTGTTCCACGCGGCCTACCACGGGGTCCGCTCAGCCGAGCGGAAGCGGACCGCCGACCTCCTCCTGGAGCGCATGGGGTTGACGGACTTCGCCGGCGCCCGCGTCGACTTCATGTCCGGCGGTCAGGCGCAGCGGGTGATGATCGCCCGAGCCCTGATGCACCGGCCCTCCGTGCTGTTCCTCGACGAACCGGCGACGGGACTCGATCCCCAGGCACGGCTGTTCGTGCACGAACGGATATCCGAGCTCCGCGACGACGGGGTGACCGTGGTGCTCACCACCCACGACATGGACGAGGCCGAGAAGCTGTGCGACCGCGTCGGCATCGTCGACCACGGCAAGCTCATCGCTCTCGACACGCCCGCGGCGCTGACCCGCACCCTGCCCGGCAGCACCACCTTGACCGTCACGCTTCGCCTCTCCGGCAGCACCACCGCCGACGACGCCACGCTCACCCTCACGGGCGCTGACGGGGTGGAGCGCGTGGAGCGGGTGGAGCGCCTTCCGGCGCACCCCTCGGGCGCGGACGAGCAGTTCCGGATCTATACGGCCCTTGCCCCGACCGCTGTGCTGCCGGGCGTCGTCAAGGTGCTCGACGGAATCGGATGCGAGGTGAGCGACATCGCCATCGGCAGGCCGAGCCTTGAGGACGTGTTCATCCATTTCACCGGTCGGGAGCTCCGTTGACCAGCATGCTTGAAACACCCGGCCGTCAGAGCGACGACGACGCGGCACGCGCGCCCGGCTCCGCGCGTGTCTTCATGGCCGTCTTCTGGCGCGACCTGTCGGTCACGGGCCGCGAACTTCCCTCGTTCCTCGCGCAGGTGGTGCTCCAGCCGCTCTTCACCCTCTTCATCCTGGGCAAGGTCCTGGGCGACCTCGGTTATGTGGGTGACGAGTTCGAGCAGGTACTGCTGCCGGGCGTGGTGGCCCTGGCCGCCTTCATCGGGGCCTTGCAGAACACCGCGCTTCCGCTGGTGCTGGACTTCTCCTACACCAGGGAGATCGAGGACCGGCTCCTGGCGCCGATGCGTCTGGAACTGGTCGCGGTCGAGAAGATCCTCTTCGGCGCGGCGCGCGGAGTGCTGTCGGCCGTGCTGATGATCCCGATCGGCATGCTCGTCCTGAGCGGGGTGGACTGGCCGCTCAGCGCTGCGCCGGGGATGGTCGGGGTGATTCTGCTGGGGTCCCTGGTGGGCGCGGCGATCGGAATGACCCTGGGCACCTTCGTGCCGCCGCAGCGGATCGAGATCATGTTCGCGGTGACGCTCACTCCGTTGATGTTCACCGGCGCCACGCAGTTTCCCTGGCTCGGCCTTGAGGCGATTCGGTGGTTCCAGGTGGTGTGCGCGGTCAACCCGCTGACCTACTTCAGCGAAGCGCTGCGCGCACTGCTGCTGGTGGACAGCGGCGTCGAGTCGCTGCCGCTGTGGATTTCCCTTCTGGTCCTGGGCGCGTCGCTCATCGGCTTCTGCTTCGCCGGCGTCAAGGGGTTTATGCGGCGCGCGCTCGACTGACCGGCCGGGGTCGGGCCCGTCGGGGCCGGGCAGGTCAGGTCACGCGGCGCGCAGCGGCTGAGCGAGCGCCGGGTCCTGGTCGAGGATCGCGCGGTACCGGCGCTGGATCTGCAGGCCCGGCTGCAGGCCGAGGTCGTCGCGGAGGCGCTGGCGCAGCCGGTGGAACACCTCGATCGCGTCGGCCTGCCGGTCGGCCCGGTAGAGCGCGAGCATGAGCAGGTCCTGCAGCCCCTCGCGGAGCGGATGCTGGGCGGCCAGGCGATCCAGTTCGGAGGCGACCGCGCGCTCCTCGCCGAGGGCCAGCCGCGCGGCCATGAGGTTCTCGTGCGCGGCGATGCGGCTGTCGTTGAGCCACAGCGCCGCGGACCGGCACCGCGCGCCCGGGCCGGCATCGAGCAGGACCGGCCCCCGCCACAGGCGCAACGCCTGTTCGAGGGACTCGACGGCGGCCTGCGGGTCGTCGGCGACGTGCTTGGCGCCGAGGGAGGCGAGGCGGTGGAAGCGTTCCGCGTCGATCGCGTCGGGGCTCAGGTCCAGCAGGTACCCCTGGTTCACCGTCTGCAGCGCGCCCGGACGGCCGGCGTCGTCCAGCAGCCGGCGCAGCCGCGCGATGTGGGCCTGCAGGGTGTTCTTGGCGGTGCGCGGCGGGTGGTCGTCCCACAGTTCGTCGGCCAGGTCCTGGCAGGACACCACGGAGCCGACGTTGAGGGCGAGCAGCGCGAGGAGGGCGCGCACCTTGGTGCCGCCCACCGGGAGACGACGTTTCCCGATGACCGTCAGCGGGCCGAGAACTGCTATTTCCATCAGGGCCCTCCGCCTGGCCATCGTTGTCCGTGGTACGCCGACGAATGATCGGCGAAACCCATGCTTGCCGGAACCGTTCGGTAGCGTCAAGCGGCCATTGCCCCATATATGCACCGGTCGACCCCACTTTTACGGCCCGCGATCTAGGGGTGGTCCAGGGGTTCCCCAGGGGTGGCACTGGGGTGGTCCAGGGGGCCCGCCGGGTCAAGTCATTCTGTTGGCGGAAGTTGTCGCTCCCTGTGATTGCCTATACCCGGACGATGCCGCTGGAATGCTCAAGAATCACCGGGATGACCGAGCCCGGGGCCAGCGGAATTCGCAGTACCCGCACGGGCCGATACTTTCTACAGCCCTACAGCGGGATGTTGCTGTGCTTGCGGGGCGGCAGTGTCACACGCTTGTTGCGCAGCGCCCTGAGCGCGCGCAGTACGGTCAGCCGGGTCTCCGAGGGCGTGATGACGTCGTCGAGGCTGCCGCGTTCGGCCGCCATGTAGGGGGTCAGCATGGTCTCCTCGTACTCCTCGATCAGCTCCTCGCGCAGCTCACCGGGGTCGTCGGCGGTGGCGAGCTCGCGGTGGCACAGCATGTCGACAGCGCTGGCCGCGCCCATGACGCCGATCCACGCGGTGGGCCAGGCGAAGCACATATCGGCGCTGAGCTCCTTGGAGCCCATCACCGCGTATCCGCCGCCGATCGCCTTCCGGACGATGACGGTCACCTTCGGCACCGTCGCCTCGATGTAGGCGAAGCCGAGCTTGGAGCCGCGCCGGATGATGCCCTGGTGCTCCTGGACGGTGCCGGGCAGGAATCCGGGGACGTCGACGAACGTGACGATGGGGATGTTGAACGTGTCGCAGAACCGTATGAACCGCGCGCCCTTCTCGGCCGCCGCGATGTCGAGCGCTCCGGCGAGTTGCTGCGGCTGGTTGGCCACGATGCCGACGGCGCGCCCCTCGATCCGGCCGAAGCCGCAGATGATGTTCTGTGCGAAGCCCGGCTGCACCTCCAGGAGATCGCTGTCGTCGACCACCCGCGCGATCACCTCGGCCATGTCGAACGCTTCGCGCTGCGCATCGGGCAGGATCGAGTCGAGTTCGAGGTCTTCGGAGGTGATGTCGGGGTCCGCCGCGCTCTCGTACACCGGGGCATCGCCCAGGTTGTTGGGCGGCAGGAACGACAGCAGGTCCCGTACGTAGTCGAGTGCCTCGGCCTCGTTCTCCGCCAGGTAGTGCGCGTTGCCGGTGACCGTGGCGTGCACATGCGCGCCCCCGAGGTCTTCCATGCGGACCTTCTCACCGGTGACCTTCCGGATGACGTCCGGGCCGGTGACGAACATGTGCGAGGTCCGGTCGACCATCACGACGAAGTCGGTGAAGGCCGGCACGTAGACGGCGCCGCCCGCACAGGGGCCCATGATCAGCGAGATCTGCGGGATGACGCCGGACGCGGTGACCACCTTGCTGGCCACGCGGCCGTACGCGGCCAGCGACAGCACGCCCTCGGAGACCCGGGCGCCACTGGAGTCGTTGATCGCGACGACCGGGCAACCGGTGTGCAGGGCGAGGTCGAGGAGCTTGCCGACCTTCTCGCCGAAGACCTCGCCGACGCTGCCGCCCAGGGCCTGGGCATCCTGGGCGTAGACGCACACCTGGCGGCCGGCCACGGTGCCGTGCCCGGTGATGACGCCGTCGCCGCTCGGGCGCTCCGTGTCGGCGGCGAAGCCGGTCGAGCGGTGGCGGGCGAGCAGGCCGGTCTCCACGAACGAGCCCGGGTCGAGCAGGTACTCCAGGCGGTCCCTGGCCGTCATCCGGCCGAACCGGGCGAGGCGGCGGACCGTGCGGTCGGGGACGTGCCGGGCCGACTCGCGCCGGGCCCGCAGGTCGGCGATCTTTTCGGCGGTGGTGCCCGAAGCTCTCGGGCGCACCGGTTCCGCGGCCCGGTTCCCCGGCTGCGGGGTGAGGTCGCGCCGTTCCACGGCGGGGTGCGCTTCGGGGTAACCGGGTTCGTCCATGGACGTATCCTCGCTCACCCCGGCATGCTCGCGCACCCCGCCGCCAAGGCCCTGACCAGCCGCTGAAGGGCTGCTCAAAGAGCACTGAAAACGGCGGTGGTTCAGAGTTCCGTCAGCCGACTTTCAGCGCCTGCTGACATCCTTGGCGCATGATGCGTGCCGCGGTCCTCAGCGGCCTGGGGGGCTGGCTGCCTCCTCGGGTGGTGACGAACGACGATCTGCCAGCCGAACTCGACACCTCCGACCACTGGATCCGCTCCCGTACCGGTATCGCGTGCCGCCACTTCGCCAAACCCGGCTCCGCCACCTCCGACCTCGCCGTCGAGGCCGGAGCGCGGGCCCTGGCCTCCTCGGGCGAGCCGCACGCGGACGCGGTGGTCGTGGCCACGACCACGCCCGACCGGATCTGCCCGGCCACCGCCCCCGAGGTCGCGACACGGCTGGGGCTGGCCGGCGCCGCCGCCTTCGACCTCAATGCCGTGTGCACCGGGTTCATGTACGGGCTCGCCTGCGCCGCCGGCATGGTCGCCACCGGCGTCGCCGACCGGGTGCTGCTCATCGGCGCCGAGACGTACTCCAGCATCCTCGATCCGCTCGACCGCGGGACGGCCCCCATCTTCGGCGACGGAGCCGGCGCCGTGGTCCTGCGGGCCGGCGACCCCGGCGAGCCGGGCGCGATCGGCCACGTCGATCTGGGCAGCGACGGCTCCGGCGCGGAACTCATCAGGGCCGACGGCGGCGGGTCCCGGCAGCGGCTGTCCGAGGGGCCGGAACGGGAGGGCGAGCAGTATCTGAGGATGGACGGCCGCGAGGTGTTCAAACACGCCGTCATGCGGATGACCGCCTCGGGCCGGACCGTGCTGGAGCGCGCCGGCCGGTCCGCCGCCGACGTCGACCGGCTGGTGGCCCACCAGGCCAACATCCGCATCGTCCACCAGCTCGCCGACGAGCTGCGCATCGGCCGCGACCGCGTCGTCACCAACATCGACCGTGTGGGCAACACCGCGGCTGCCTCCATCCCGCTGGCGCTGCTCCACGGTGTCGCCGACGGTGCCGTGCGGCCCGGCCAGCAGACTCTGCTCACCGCGTTCGGCGCGGGCCTCACCTGGGGCTCGACGCTGCTGACCTGGCCCGATCTCGTGCTCTGCGACTAGCGAGCGAGGTTACCGACTGCTGATGAGGAGCCCCTGATGAAGAACACCTACGACCAGCTCACTGACATCCTGGTCAACCAGTTCGAGGTGCAGCCCGAGGAGATCGGCCCGGACCTCACCTTCGAGGAGCTCGAATTGGACTCCCTGTTCCTGGTGGAACTCAACCTCGTCATCAAACGGGACCTCGACGTGGAGATCGGCGAGGACGACGCGACGCCGCGCAGCACGGTTGCCGACGTCGTGAGACTGATCGACGCCCAGCTGAACCCGGCGTCATGACCAACGGTGTCGTCGTCACGGGCCTGGGACTGGTGACCGCCGCCGGCGTCGGCACCGAACCGACCTGGCGCGCGGTGTGCGCCGGGGAGTCGACCGCTGCCACCGACCCGGTGCTGGCCGGGCTGCCGGTCGACTTCTCCTGCCGGGTCCCCGAGTTCGACCCCAAGGCACTGCTCGGCCGTCGCGCGACCATGCAGTACGACCGGTTCGTGCAGCTGGGGCTCGTCGCCGCGCAGGAGGCCGTCGCGGACGCCGGACTGGACCCGGCCACATGGGACGGCGCCCGGGTCGGCGTCGTCGTCGGCTGCAGCGTGGGCGGCGCGGACACCCTGGCCAAGCAGCAGCGGAGGTTCCACGACGACGGACCTGAGACGGTGTCGTCGCTGCTGATGCCGATGGTGATCCCGAACATGGTCGCCGGGCACCTGGGCATCCGCTTCCGGGCGACCGGCCCGAGCCTGGTGACCTCCACGGCCTGCGCCTCCGGGGCCACCGCCATCGGCGTGGCCCGCGACATGCTGCTCCAGGGCGTCTGCGACATCGTCCTGGCGGGCGGCACCGACGCCCCGGTGGCCCCTCTCATCGTCACCGGCTTCAGACAGATGCGTGCGCTGTCGACCCGTACGGAAGCGCCGGCGGCGGCGTCGCGCCCGTTCGACGCCGGCCGCGACGGATTCGTCATGGGGGAGGGCAGCGGCATCCTGGTCCTCGAACGCGCCGGCCACGCCGCGGCCCGTGGTGCCCGGCCCCGGGCCCGGCTCGTCGGCTACGGCGCCTCCACCGACGCGTACCACGCGACCGCCCCCGACCCCGCGGGCACCGGTGTGGAGCGAGCCGTCCGCACCGCGCTCGCCGACGCCGGCGCCGCTCCGACCGACGTGGACCACGTCAACGCGCACGGCACCTCGACGCCGCTGAACGACCTGGCCGAGGCCAAGGTCCTGGCCCGCTGTCTCGGAACCGGCCCCGCGGTCACGTCGGCCAAGGGCACCCTCGGGCACACGCTGGGCGCGGCCGGGGCGATCGAGGCGGCGCTGACGGTGCTGACGGTCGAGAGCGGGCGGATCCCGCCGACGGCGAACCTCGAAAGCCAGGATCCGGAGATCGAGATCGACGTCGTGACCAAGGAGGCCCGGCGCCGCCGGAGCGACCTCGCGCTCACGAACTCCTTCGGGTTCGGCGGGCAC
>NZ_JAAKZZ010000190.1 GCF_011045075.1 Streptomyces boncukensis | reverse complement strand
CTCTCCCCGTGCCCCCGCGCGACGGGGGAGGCGGCGCCGCGCGGGGGCACGGGGAGAGGGCGCCCGAACATCTTCCAGGCGTCCCTTCGCGAGAGACTCCCGCCTCGGGGTCCGGCTCCGCCTGCGGGTACGGATTCGCCGCTGTGACCGGCGTCCGCTGCCGGGTAGCGGCTGCCCCGGTCCGGCCCGCGCGGGCTGCCGGTTGTCGGGGCGGCCGGGGTTCGCGCCGGCCGCTGGGGAAGCGCCACCCCCGCGCGGGCGCGGCGGCGGAGGTAGACCAGGCTCGTCACCCCGATCGCGGCGACCCCCAGCACCGCCGACTCGCCCATCGTGTCCCAGGCGCGGAGGTCCACCAGCGTGGTGGCGACCACGTTCTTCACCCCCTCGTGCGCCGTGGCCGACCCCAGCGCCTGACCCGCCGTCGGCGGCGCCGGCCGCGCGGCGGCGGCCAGATACGTCAGCCCGGCGACCAGGCCGCCCGCCGCGAGGGCGAAGACGAGCTGCGTCGCACGCCGTACCCGCAAGCCCCGGCGGCCGTCGGGGAACCGCACCGGCAGCCGCCGCAGCACCAGCACGAAGACGATCAGCGAGACCGTCTCCACCGCGAACTGCGTCAGCGCGAGGTCCGGCGCACCGTGCAGGACGTACAGCACGCCTGTCCCGTAGCCGGTGACCCCGACGAGCACGGCGGCCTTCAGCCGCTCGCCGGCCGCCACGCACAGCAGCGCGACGGCGCACACCCCCACCCCGACGGCGAGTTGCGGCACCGAGTCGAACCAGCGCGGCTCCGTCAGCTGCCGCCACGGCCGGTCCACGGCGAGCGCCGCGCCCTCGCAGCCGACGAGCACGACGAGCGCGGTGCCCAGGTAGACCCGCAGCGAGCCGCGCTGCACCACACCGGTGACCTGGAGGGAGAGCCACTCCAGGCTCCACAGCGTGCGCGCGAAGACCCGGTCCCCGTCGAGCCGCGCGAGCCACGCGCCCAGCCGCGCCGCCGGGCGCCCGGCGAGGAAGAGCAGCGCACCGGCCGCCCAGGCGAGCGCGGACAGCCCGAGCGGCAGCCCGAAGCCGTGCCAGAGCGCCAGGTGGACGGGCTCGGCGCCGTGCGCGGGGACGGTGTGCGCGTACTGCGACAGCAGCGGGTCGAGCCGGCTCGCCCCGGGGCCGAGCAGCAGCGCGGTCGCGGCGCAGAGGGCGGGCGGAACGCACAGCGCGGCTCCCGGACGGTGGATGAGCGGCGTGTCCGGGAGCCGGGGTTTCCGCAGCAGGACGCCCCAGAGGAAGCGCAGGGTGTACGCGGTCGTCAGCGCCGAGCCCGCGACGACGGCGGCCAGCGCCCACGCCCCGGCGGCGTCCCCCTCGGCCAGCGCCTGGACGGCCGCCTCCTTCGCGGCGAAGCCCAGCAGCGGCGGCAGCCCCGCCATGGACAGCCCGGCGAGCACGGCGACGGCGCCCACCCAGGGCATCGCGCGCCCCACGCCGGACAGTTCGCGCAGATCCCGGGTGCCGGTGGCGTGGTCGACGACACCGACGACGAGGAAGAGCGGGGCCTTGAACAGCGCGTGCGCCAGGATCATCGCGGCCCCGGCCAGCGCCGCGCTCCGGGTGCCGTCCCCGACGAGCAGGGTGAGGAAGCCGAGTTGGCTGACCGTGCCGAAGGCGAGCAGCCGCTTCAGGTCGGTCTCGCGCAGCGCCCGCCACCCGCCGAGCAGCATGGTGGCGCCGCCCAGCACCAGCACCGCGGCCCGCCAGGGCACCACATGTGCGAAGGCGGGCGCGAGCCGCGCGACGAGATAGACCCCGGCCTTGACCATCGCGGCGGCGTGCAGATACGCGGAGACAGGGGTGGGCGCGGCCATCGCGCCCGGCAGCCAGAAGCTGAACGGCCACACGGCCGACTTCGTCACAGCGCCCGCGAGCACCAGCACCAGCGCGGCGGACAGCAGCGGCCCGGCGGGCGGCGGATCGGCGACCAGGTGCGAGACGCGGTAGGTGCCGGCGGCGTGACCGAGCATCAGGAAGCCGACGAGCATCGCCAGTCCGCCGAGGGTGGTGACGAGCAGGGCCTGCAGCGCGGCCCGCCGATTGGTCCTGCGCTCGGACAGGTGTCCGACGAGGAGGAAGGAGAAGACCGTGGTCAGCTCCCACATCACATAGAGCAGGATCAGATCGTCGGCCAGCACCAGCCCGAGCATCGCCCCGGCGAACGCGGTGAGCGTCCCGGCGAAGGCGCCGAGCCGGCGCTCGTCCGCGCCGAAGTACCCGGCGCAGTAGACCAGCACCAGCGCGCCGACGCCGCCGGCGATGAGCACCATCAGCAGCGCGAGCGCGTCGCAGCGCAGCGCGAGCCCGACCCCGAACCGGGGGATCCACCCCCACCAGGCGGTGGGCGGGTGCCCGGCGGTCACGTCCGTCCAGCGGACCCCCGCCCACACGGCGGCGGAGCCGGGCACCAGGGCCAGCGCCAGGAACGCGCGCGGCCCCCATCGCCACACCAGCGGCGCCGCACAGCATGCGGCGCCGAAGTGGACGAGGATCAACCACAGCACTCACCGAGAATTACATAAGAGTGCCGCAATACCCTGCAAATCGGGCAAAAGTTACTTTGCTACTTTGGTGACGCCTTGGATCCTTCGGAGGCGGTGCGCCCCGCACTCCCGGAGCCCCCGGAGTCCTTGGAGCCCCCGGAGTCCTCGGAGCCCGCACCGTCCTCGGAGCCCCCGCTGTTCTCGGCGGAGCCCCCGTCCCCTGCACCGGCGGGCTGCGGCTCGACGACCTCTTCCCGGCCCGGCCGCTTCTTCGCGGACAGCACGATGAACACCACGGCGGCCACGAAGACGAAGATCGCCGTCCAGTTGTTCAGCCGCATCCCCAGGATGTGGTGCGCGTCGTCCACCCGCATGTACTCGATCCAGAAGCGCCCGGCGGTGTACCCGGCGACATAGAGCGCGAACGCCCGGCCGTGCCCCAGCCGGAAGCGCCGGTCGGCCCAGATCACCAGCAGCGCGACGCCCACGCACCACAGCGATTCATAGAGGAAGGTGGGGTGGTACGTCGCCAGGTTCCCGGTGTCGGCGGGCCGGTGCTCCGGGTCGATCTTCAGCGCCCAGGGCAGATCCGTGGCCTTGCCGTACAACTCCTGGTTGAACCAGTTGCCCCAGCGTCCCAGCGCCTGCGCGAGGACGATGCCGGGGGCCACAGCGTCGGCGTACGCGGGCATCGGGATGCCGCGCCTGCGGCATCCGATCCAGGCACCGAGCCCGCCCAGCGCGATGGCGCCCCAGATGCCCAGGCCGCCGTCCCAGATCCGGAAGGCGTCCACCCAGTCGCGGCCGTCGCCGAAGTAGAGCTGGTAGTCGGTGATCACGTGGTAGAGCCTGCCGCCGAGCAGGCCGAACGGCACGGCCCAGACGGCGATGTCGGCCACCGTCCCCGGCTGCCCGCCCCGCGCGACCCAGCGCCGCCCGCCGAGCCAGACCGCGACGAAGATGCCGAGGATGATGCACAGCGCGTAGCCGCGCAGCGGGATCGGCCCGAGGTGAATCTCACCGGCCGAGGGACTGGGGATAAAGGCAAGGGTCTCCATGGCCCCCCCGACGCTACCGTGCCCGGCGGCGACCCGCCTATCCGCCCTTCTATCCGGCCTTCTGCTCGACCTTTTTCTTCAGCTTCGCCGGGGTGAGGGGGTTGGACTGGTCGCTGTAAATGTTCTCCCCGTCGAGCAGGATCGTGGGCGTGGCGTCGTGGTCCGAGTTGCGGAAGGCGTCGTTGGACTCGGTCACCCAGGACTCGTGCTCGCCGCTGTTCACGCACTTCCGGAAGCTCGCGCCGTCCAGGCCCTTG
Organism: Streptomyces boncukensis; assembly: GCF_011045075.1. Classification (GTDB taxonomy): domain Bacteria; phylum Actinomycetota; class Actinomycetes; order Streptomycetales; family Streptomycetaceae; genus Streptomyces; species Streptomyces boncukensis. Next base: position 8,728 of record NZ_JAAKZZ010000190.1, on the reverse strand, counting down.
ACCTTCTTCGCGAGGGACAGCAGCCGCTGCTCGCTGCCGAAGGCGTCGTCCTGCTCCTCGGGCTGGTTCTGGTAGAGCACGTCGTGGTAAGCGGAGAACTTCCCCTCGTCCCGTGCGCAGGCCGCCGCGTTCGCCGCCTTCTTCGAGCCGCTGCCGCCGAGATTGCCGTCGATGAGGGTGACGAGGTGGTACTCGGTCCTGAGCTTGCCCGCCCGCTCCAGGGCGTGGACGGTGTCCCGGTACTGGTTCTCGAACTGGGCGCAGGCGGGGCACCGGAAGTCCTCGTAGACCGTGAGCTTGGCGGGAGCGCCCGCCTTGCCGACGGTGATCGGCTTGGCGTCGCTCCCCGAGCCGCCGCTGTCCTTGTTCTGCTCGGCGACGACGACGCCGACCACGCCCGCGACGACGAGGACGCCGACGACGGCCGCGCCCACCTTGAGCGTGCGGCGCCGCTTCTCGGCGGACTTCTCGCGGGCCCGTTGCGCGCGGAGGCGCTCACGTGCGCTGTGTTTCTGAGTCATCACACCCAGAGCCAACGAGTTGTGGTCGGGGCGAAAGCCGACGTCTCACCTTTTTCACCTGAAAGTGGCGGCCCTCGCTGTTTCCCCGCAGGGCACAGACAAGGGCCGCCCCGACCCGGCAACCACGATCCGCGGGGGCACCCGCTAACCGCGGCGGACGCCCTCCGCGAGGTCGGCGGCGAGCGCACGGAGCTCCGCGAGGCCCGCCTCCAGGTCGCCGTCCGCATCCAGCAGCCGCCGCACGAACGCCGAGCCGACGATCACCCCGTCGGCGAACCGCGCCACCTGTGCCGCCTGCTCGGCGTTGGAGACACCGAGCCCCACGCACACCGGCAGCTCCGTCGTCGCCCGGACCCGGGCGACCAGCGACTCGGCGTCGCGGCCCACCGACTCCCGGGTGCCGGTGACGCCCATCAGCGACGCCGCGTACACAAAGCCGCTGCCCTCCGCCGTGATCCTGGCCAGCCGCTCGTCGCGGCTGCTCGGCGCGACGACGAACACGGTCGCCAGCCCGGCCGCCTCCGCCGCCTTCCGCCAGCCCTCGGACTCCTCGACGGGCAGGTCGGGGAGGATGCAGCCCGCGCCGCCCGCCTCGGCGAGCTCCCGCGCGAAGCGCTCGGCGCCGTAGCGGTCCACCGGGTTCCAGTACGTCATCACCAGCACCGGCTTGCCGGTCGCCGCGTGGGCCTCGCGGACCGTCCGCACGACGTCCGCGATCCGTACGCCGCCGCGCAGCGCGATGTCGTCGGCGGTCTGGATGACCGGGCCGTCCAGCACCGGGTCGCTGTGCGGCAGGCCGACCTCGACGATGTCGCAGCCGCTCTCCAGCAGCGCGGTGCAGGCGGCGATCCCGCCCTCGACGGTCGGGAACCCGGCGGGCAGATAGCCGACGAGCGCCGCCCGGTTCTCGGCCCGCGCTGTGGCGAGGGCCGACTCCAGCAGGGCGCCCCGCTGGGGATGCGCAGTTCCGCTCACTTGGTCTCTCCCGCGTCCTCGTTGCCACCGTCGCCGTCGCCGTCGCCGCTGCCGTCGCCGCTGCCGTCGCCGTCATACAGGCCGAAGTACCGCGCGGCCGTGTCCATGTCCTTGTCGCCGCGCCCGGAGAGGTTGACGAGCACGACCCCGTCGGGTCCCAGCTCCCTGCCGAGGTCCAGGGCCCCGGCGAGGGCGTGCGCGCTCTCGATGGCCGGGATGACACCCTCCGTCTGCGACAGCAGCCGCAGCGCCCGCATCGCCGCATCGTCGGTGACGGGCCGGTACTCGCCGCGCCCGCTGTCCTTCAGATACGCGTGCTCGGGGCCGATCCCGGGGTAGTCCAGCCCGGCGGAGATCGAGTACGGCTCGGTGATCTGCCCCTCGTCGTCCTGCAGCACATAGGAGCGGGAGCCGTGCAGGATGCCCGGCTCCCCGGCGGACAGGGTCGCCGCGTGCTCGCCGGAGTCGACGCCGTGCCCGGCGGCCTCCAGGCCGACGAGGCGCACGCCGGGGTCGTCCAGGAAGGCGTGGAAGAGCCCGATCGCGTTCGAGCCCCCGCCCACGCAGGCCGCGACGGCGTCCGGCAGCCGCCCGGCGCGCTCCTGGATCTGCCGGCGCGCCTCGACGCCGATGACCCGGTGGAAGTCGCGGACGAGCCGCGGGAAGGGGTGCGGGCCCGCCGCCGTGCCGAAGAGGTAGTGGGTGCGGTCCACGTTGGCCACCCAGTCCCGGAACGCCTCGTTGATGGCGTCCTTCAGGGTGCGGCTGCCGGAGGTGACGGGGACGACCTCGGCGCCCAGCATCCGCATCCGGGCCACGTTCAGCGCCTGCCGCCGGGTGTCGATCTCGCCCATGTAGATGGTGCAGTCGAGGCCGAAGAGCGCGCAGGCGGTGGCGGTGGCCACGCCGTGCTGGCCCGCGCCGGTCTCGGCGACCACCCGGGGCTTGCCCATCCGCCGGGTGAGCAGGGCCTGGCCGAGCACGTTGTTGATCTTGTGTGAGCCGGTGTGGTTCAGGTCCTCGCGCTTGAGGAAGACGCGGGCGCCCCCGGCGTGCCGGGCGAAGCGGGGGACCTCGGTGAGCGGGCTGGGGCGGCCGGTGTAGTGGGTGAGCAGCTCGTCCAGCTCGGCGGCGAAGGCGGGGTCCGCCTTCGCCTTCTCGTACTCGGCCGCGACCTCGTCGACGGCGGCGACGAGGGCCTCGGGGATGAACTTGCCGCCGTACGCGCCGAAGTAACCCTGGGCGCTGGGCACCCGGCCCTCCGGGTCGGGGATGAAATGGTGCTGGTCGGACATCCGACGGTGCTCCTTGCGGGATGGTGGTTGCGGTTGCGGCGGGGCGGCGCCCGTCCGGGGCACGGGGCCCATGTCCGTTGCGGCTCCGCCGCGGCAGGGGCCCCACATCACCCGCAGACCGCGACGCGCCACCAGGGGCAGCCCCGCCCCGGCAAGCTCCGCCTAGAAGACCCGCTCCCGCCATCGGCGTCCCCGTACCTGCCCCGGCTCGCACCCGATGTGGTACCGGACCCGCCGCCCCAGCGCCTTCCGCGCGGGCGCGCGGCACCCCCGCGGGCGGCACCCCCGCGCCAGCCGGGCGTAGCGGATGTCGGCGGACACGGAGCGTCAGCCCCGCCCGTGCCGCAGGGCCGGGTGCGCGCCCGCTGCCACCAGGTCCGCGACGGCGGCCTTCGGGTCCTTCCCCGTCACCAGGGACTCCCCCACCAGCACGGCGTCGGCGCCCTCGTTCGCGTACGCGATCAGGTCGTGCGGGCCCCGCACCCCCGACTCGGCGACCTTCACGACCTGGTCGGGGATCTCCGGGGCGATCCGGGTGAAGTTGCTCCGGTCGACCTCAAGCGTCCTCAGGTTCCGGGCGTTGACCCCGATGATCCGCGCCCCGGCCGCCAGCGCCCGCTCGGTCTCGTCCTCGTCGTGCACCTCGACCAGCGGCGTCAGCCCGATGGACGCGGCGCGCTCGACCAGCGAGACCAGCGCCTCCTGCTCCAGCGCGGCGACGATCAGCAGCACGACGTCGGCGCCGTGCGCCCGCGCCTCCCACAGCTGGTACGAGGAGAACACGAAGTCCTTGCGCAGCACCGGCACATCGACCCGGGCGCGGACCGCGTCCAGGTCGGCGAGCGAGCCGGCGAAGCGGCGCTGCTCGGTGAGGACGGAGATGACGGCGGCCCCGCCCGCCTCGTAGTCCGCCGCGAGGCCCGCGGGGTCGGCGATGGCGGCGAGCGCCCCCTTGGAGGGGCTGGAGCGCTTGACCTCGCAGATGACCCGGACGCTGTCGCCCTTGAGGGCCGCGACCCCGTCCTTCGCCTGGGGGGCCCGGGCCGCGCGCTCCTTGAGCTCGTCGAGGCTGACGCGCGCCTGCCGTTCGGCGAGGTCCTCACGCACGCCTTCGATGATCTCGTCGAGCACACTCACGCGAGCGGCCCCCTTCTTGGCTGGTGCGGCCCCCACAGGTCTCTGTGGGGGATGGTCAGGTCGGGCACTGCGATGGTATCCGCCGGGGGACGGAGGCCCCGCATCCGGTTGACCTTAATCCCATAAAACCGGCAAAACGGCGGACCGGCGCGGCCGGGGCCTCCCCAGGTCAGGGCGCCAGCGCGGAGCCGAGGGGTGTGTTCCGGACAATCGTGAAACCGAGCACCAGCGCGAGCCCGGTCCAGCCGTGCCAGGCGCGCGGCCGCACCGGGAGCGTGTACGGGCGCCCGCGCGCGGTGCGGACCGCCCAGTACGTCCAGCCCACGGCGAAGAGCACGAAGGCGGCCACGGCCAGCGCGTTCGCGCCGAGCGCCGCGCCCAGGTCCCCGTGCGCGACGGCGTACGCGCTGCGCAGACCGCCGCAGCCGGGGCAGAGCACACCGGCGACGGAGCGCACCGGGCAGGCCGGGAAGTGGCCCGGCTCCCGCGGGTCGACGGCGGCCACATACGCGAAGGCCGCGCCCACGCCGGCGAGGACGCCGACGGGCGCGGCCAGGCGCGGCACCGCTGTCAGCAGCCGGTGCCGCGCCGGTGCGGCGTACCCGCGCCGCTCGGTCAGGAGTGCGCCTCCGCGGTCTGCGGCTGCGCGGCCGGCGCCGTCGCCGTCGCCGTCGCCGTCGCCGGCGACGCGGCGGCGGCGGAGTCCGCGGCCTCCTCCTTGCGGGCCTGGAGCTGGGCCTTGGTCAGCCCGGCCGCATGCGACTGGCCGAGGCCCATGGCGCGCATGACCCCGCCGACCACGGCGCCCAGGGCGATCAGGCCCAGGCTGGCGATGACGCCGGCGGGCGAGGGCACCACCATGAAGACCGAACCGGTGCAGAAGCCGATGAAGGCGATGATGACGCCGGTCCACGCGGCGGGGGTGTGTCCGTGGCTGTGCGCCATGTGTGCTCCTTGTGTGCGTGTGCGAGTACGCCTGTTGTCCGCGGCGGGCCCGTCCGCGCGACGCCCGCCATCCCCTATTGTCCCTCGGTCCTCAGGCGGTGCCGTGCGTGGGGTCCTCGCCCCGGTCCAGGGCCTTCCACAGGTCCTCGGGGCGGTCCGGGTCCACCCGGCGCGGGCGCGCCGCGGGCCGGGGGCGGCGCGCCGTGCGCTCGTAGCGCGCGCTCCCGGACATCGACGGCCACGCGCGCCCGTACCGCAGCGCCAGCAACCCGGCGGCGGCCAGCAGCAGACCGCCGACGGCCGAGACGTACGGCCAGGCCGTCAGATCCACGGCGCCCACGCCACTGCCGCTCAGCCCCGAGGTCTGGGACGCCTGCTCGGCGAGCGCGCCGCGGTCGTCGGCGGCCAGCAGCGCCGAGGCGATCACTCCGACGCCGCACAGCGTCAGCAGCGCGGCCACCGCCACGCGCCCCGTGCGGCGCACCGCGAAGACGGCCACCAGGGCGGCGAGGCCGACCAGCGCGAGCGCGCTGGGCAGCCCCGTGACGTCGCTGCCGTTCGCCTTCACCGGCACCGTGCCCTGCGCGAAGGCGGCGGTGGACTCGCTCCAGGTCTGCCCGGCTGCGACCAGCGCGAGCGCTGCGCCCAGCGCGCCGCAGAGCAGCGCGACGGCGAGCGCGCGCCGGACCGCGCGCGGGCGCGGGGACGGAGCGGAGGATGCAGAAGTCACCCCTCCACGCTACCCCCGAGCCGCTCGGCGGTCCGGACCGCCCTCAGCACGGCCGCCGCCTTGTTCCGGCACTCGGTGTCCTCGGCGGCCGGATCGGAGTCGGCGACCACGCCCGCGCCCGCCTGGACGTAGGCGGTGCCGCCGCGCAGCAGCGCCGTACGGATGGCGATGGCGGTGTCGGAGTCGCCCGCGAAGTCGAGGTAGCCGACGCAGCCGCCGTAGAGGCCGCGGCGGGTGGGCTCCAGCTCCTCGATGATCTGCAGCGCCCGCGGCTTGGGCGCCCCGGAGAGGGTGCCCGCCGGGAAGCAGGCGGTCAGCGCGTCGAACGCGGTGCGCCCCTCGGCGAGCGTCCCGGTGACGGTGGACACGATGTGCATCACATGGCTGTAGCGCTCCACCGACATGAAGTCGACGACCTCGACGCTGCCCGGCTCGCACACCCGCCCGAGGTCGTTGCGGCCCAGGTCGACCAGCATGAGGTGCTCGGCGCGCTCCTTGGGGTCCGCGAGCAGCTCCTCGGCGAGCGCGCTGTCCTCGTGCGGGGTGGCGCCGCGCGCCCGGGTCCCCGCGATGGGGTGCAGCATGGCCCGCCCGTCCTCGACCTTCACCAGCGCCTCCGGGCTGGACCCGACCACGTCGAAGCCCTCGAAGCGGAACAGGTACATATACGGGCTCGGGTTCGTCGCCCGCAGCACGCGGTAGACGTCCAGCGCGCTCGCCGCACACGGCGCCTCGAACCGCTGCGAGGGCACCACCTGGAACGCCTCCCCCGCCCGGATCCGCTCCTTGATGTCCGTCACCCACGCCTCGTACACCGCACCGCCCGACCGGGCCGTGAAGTCGGGCAGCTCGGACGGCGGCAGCGCGGCCGGGGGCACCGGGGCCGGGCGCGCGAGATCGGCGGCCATCGCGTCGAGGCGGCGTACGGCGTCGGCGTACGCCTCGTCGACGCCCGTCTCCAGGTCGTTGTGGTTGATGGCGTTGGCGATCAGCAGCACGGTGCCGTCGCGGTGGTCCAGCACCGCGAGGTCCGAGGTGAGCAGCATCGTCAGCTCGGGCAGCCGCAGGTCGTCCGCGGCGCTGTCGCCGGTCCGCTCCAGCCGCCGCACGACGTCGTAGCCGAGGTACCCGACCATGCCGCCGGTGAACGGCGGCAGGTCGCCCCCCTCGTGCAGGTCGCGCGGGGTGTGCAGGGCCTCGACGGTCGCGCGGAGGGCGCGCAGCGGGTCGCCGCCGGCGGGCACGCCGACGGGCGGCGTGCCCAGCCAGTGCGCCTCGCCGTTCCGCACGGTCAGGGCGGCGTCGCTCCGCACGCCGACGAAGGAGTAGCGCGACCAGGTGCGCCCGTTCTCGGCGGACTCCAGGAGAAAGGTGCCGGGGCGTTCGGCGGCGAGCTTGCGGTACAGGGCGATCGGGGTGTCGCCGTCGGCGAGGAGGCGCCGGGTCACGGGGATGACCCGGCGGTCCTTGGCGAGGGTGCGGAACGCGTCGAGGGTGGGGGCGGGGGCGCTGCGGCTGGTCATGAGCGCAGAGCGTAGTGGGTACGGGTGCGGTGGTCGCGCCCCTCGATCCCGGGCACCGGCATCCCGCCGGGCAGGGGCTGCCCCGTACGCCACGTTGCGGCCCGCGGCTGTGCCGTCGGCTGGCCGCGCAGTTCCCCGCGCCCCTTCGGAGCGCCGAACACCGGCGGCCTGTTATCCGCCGAGTGGAAGAGGGTCACCGTCGAAGCACGTACGGGTACCGGTGTGACAGGCCGGGCCCACCTGGTCGACCTTGACCAGCACGGTGTCCGCGTCGCAGTCCAGCGCCACGGACTTCACCCACTGCACATGCCCCGAGGTGTCGCCCTTGCGCCAGTACTCCCCCCGGCTCCGGCTCCAGTACGTCGCCCGGCCGGAGGCCAGCGTGCGGGCCAGCGCCTCGTCGTCCATCCAGCCCAGCATCAGCACCTCACCGGTGTCGTGCTGCTGGGCGATGGCGGGGAACAGGCCGTTCGGGTCGCGCTTGAGGCGGGCCGCGAGGTCCGGGTCGAGGGAGCTCTGCAGGGACATGCGCTCCATTGTCGCGCATACGCGCCGTGCGCCACGCGCGCGCTCCGCTCTGTCCACGCGGCGGAGTGCGGAACAATGAACGTATGTCAACACACGCCAAGCGGGAACGCCTGCTGCTCGCTGATCTGTTGGAGACCCACGGCCCGGAGGCCCCGACCCTCTGCGAGGGCTGGACGACCCGGGACCTGGCCGCGCACGTGGTGATGCGCGAGCGCCGCGCGGACGCGGCGGGCGGCCTCGTGGTCAAAGCGCTCGCGACGCGCATGGAGCGAGTGCGCACGGAGTTCGCGGCCAAGCCGTACGAGGAGTTGATCCAGCTCATCCGCACGGGGCCGCCCCGGATGTCGCCGTTCACCCTCAAGCAGGTGGACGAGGGTGCGAACACGGTGGAGTTCTTCGTGCACGCGGAGGACGTGCGGCGCGCGCAGGAGGACTGGACGCCCCGCGAGCTGGACCAGGTCTTCGAGGACGCGCTCTGGCACCGCCTGGAGCGGGCCGCGCGGGTCCTCGGCCGCAGGTCGCCGGTGGGGCTGGTGCTGCGCCGCCCGAACGGGGAGACCGCGGTGGCCCACCGGGGCACGCCCGTGGTGACGGTCACGGGCGAGCCGTCCGAGCTGCTGCTGTTCGCCTGGGGGCGGCAGGAGGTGTCCCGGGTGGAGCTGGAGGGCGACAAGGACGCGGTCGCCAAGGCGCACGAGGCCGCCCTGGGCCTGTGACCGGCGCTCACGCGGAGTCCGGGGGCGGTGCGGCGGCGCGCGCCGGGGGCCGCCCCGGACCGGCCCCGGAGGGGGCGAGGGCTCACCTCGGCAGCTCGCCGCGCACATAGCCGCCACCGGCCAGCGGGAGCACCGCCAGCGCGCCCAGCGCGCCGCAGCCCGCGAACACCGGGGCCGCGCCCCACTCCGCCACGGCGGCGCCGACGACCGGGTACGTCAGGGGCGCCAGCCCCCCGCGAGCTGGACCAGGTCTTCGAGGACGCGCTCTGGCACCGCCTGGAGCGGGCCGCGCGGGTCCTCGGCCGCAGGTCGCCGGTGGGGCTGGTGCTGCGCCGCCCGAACGGGGAGACCGCGGTGG
>NZ_JAAKZZ010000018.1 GCF_011045075.1 Streptomyces boncukensis | reverse complement strand
GGAGGGGGCGGGCGGCCGCGCGCCCCAGTGAGTCGATTGCCGGTCTTCGAGAGGGGGAATGTTTGTTGGATCCGGTAGTGTTAACCTCAAGTCTGCACTCGCAGTCTCGTGGGTCCCGCGTACGAAACCGTGGCGGCTCGAAGAGTGCGGTGCTTGTGTGTTCCCCTGGTAGGACCAGTAGGGGCCACCTCTTCCTCCAGGAGCTTCCCACACTGCCTGCCACGCTACCGGGCAGCGCAGAGCATGCTCCGGAGCCGACGTGAAAGACACCCCTGTCTACGCTTCACGCCGAACCCACGTACTGATCTCCCCGCCGTACATCCAGGCGGGACCACCGCCCCGGTCGGGTCCGCGAGCACGGGACTCCAGCCGGACAGCACAACCGGTCGCCGAGCCAGACTGGCCGACGTCCGCTCCAGGGAAGGACCCTTCGTGAGCGACACCACCGATCTGATGGGCGTGAACGCCGATACCGCAGCCGACGGTGCCGCGGCGCCTGCTGCAACGGACGCTTCCGCCTCGCCTGCCACCGGTGCCGCACCCAGGCGTCGGCGCTCCGGTACGGGGCTTGAGGGCATGGTTCTGGCCGAACTCCAGCAGGTCGCCTCCAGCCTCGGGATCAAGGGCACCGCGCGGATGCGCAAGAGCCAGTTGATCGAGGTCATCAAGGAGCGGCAGGCGAGCGGGAGTTCGGCGCAGTCCGCCGACGCCCCGGCCGCCGCCGGCAGCAAGTCAGCCAAGGACAGCAAGGACAGCAAGGACACCAAGGCGTCCGCCACCAGCAAGGACGCCAAGGAGTCCAAGACCAGCGAGGCCGCGGACGCCGCGGACGGCACCGAGCCGAAGCCGAAGCGCCGCACCACCTCCCGGGCGCGCACCGGCGAGCGGGCCGAGGCGGCGGCCGAGGCGGCCCAGCAGCAGATCGAGATCCCCGGGCAGCACGAGGGCGAGGAGCGTCCCGCCGAGGGCGGCCGCACCCGCCGCGGCCGGCCCGCCGAGGCGGCCGAGGCGGCGGAGGGCCGTACGGACGCGGCGCCCCGGCAGGAGCCCGGCCAGGCCAGGGACACCAGGGACGGCAAGGACACCAGGGACGGCAGGGACGGCAAGGACGCAGCCCCGGCCGCCAAGGGCGCACCGGGCCAGGGGCAGGGCCAGGGGCAGGCGCAGGACGGCGGCAAGCAGCAGGACCGCCAGTCCAAGCGGCAGCGCGACCGGGACCGCAACCGGAACAAGAACGGCGACGGCGGTGGCCAGCAGGGCCAGGGCCAGGGCCAGAGCCAGGGTCAGGGCCAAGGCCAGGGTCAGGGCCCGAGCCAGGGCCAGGGCCAGAACCAGGGCGGCGGGGGCCGCCGGGACGACTTCGACGACGACGGCGGCGGTCGCCGCGGCCGCCGGGGCCGCTACCGGGACCGCCGCGGACGGCGGGGCCGGGACGACTTCGGGGCCGAGCCGCAGATCGCCGAGGACGACGTCCTGATCCCGGTCGCCGGCATCCTGGACATCCTGGACAACTACGCGTTCGTCCGCACCTCCGGCTATCTGCCGGGCCCGAACGACGTGTACGTCTCGCTGGCGCAGGTCCGCAAGAACGGGCTGCGCAAGGGCGACCACGTCACCGGCGCGGTGCGGCAGCCGCGCGAGGGCGAGCGGCGCGAGAAGTTCAACGCGCTGGTGCGGCTGGACTCGGTCAACGGGATGGCCCCGGAGGGCGGCCGGCAGCGGCCGGAGTTCACCAAGCTCACCCCGCTCTACCCGCAGGAGCGGCTGCGGCTGGAGACCGAGCCGGGCGCGCTGACCACCCGGATCATCGATCTGGTCACGCCGATCGGCAAGGGCCAGCGCGGTCTGATCGTGGCTCCGCCGAAGACCGGCAAGACCATGATCATGCAGGCGGTCGCCAACGCGATCACGCACAACAACCCCGAGTGCCACCTGATGGTCGTCCTCGTCGACGAGCGTCCGGAGGAGGTCACCGACATGCAGCGGTCGGTGAAGGGCGAGGTCATCTCCTCGACCTTCGACCGCCCCGCCGAGGACCACACCACGGTCGCCGAGCTGGCCATCGAGCGGGCCAAGCGGCTGGTGGAGCTGGGCCACGACGTGGTCGTGCTGCTGGACTCGATCACCCGGCTGGGCCGCGCCTACAACCTGGCGGCCCCGGCCTCCGGGCGCATCCTGTCCGGCGGTGTGGACTCCACCGCGCTCTACCCCCCGAAGCGGTTCTTCGGCGCCGCGCGGAACATCGAGGACGGCGGCTCGCTGACCATCATCGCCACCGCGCTGGTCGAGACCGGTTCCCGGATGGACGAGGTGATCTTCGAGGAGTTCAAGGGCACCGGCAACATGGAGCTGAAGCTCGACCGGAAGCTCTCGGACAAGCGGATCTTCCCGGCGGTGGACGTGGACGCGTCCAGCACCCGCAAGGAGGAGATCCTCATGGCCAGCGAGGAGCTGCAGATCGTCTGGAAGCTGCGGCGGGTGCTGCACGCGCTGGACCAGCAGCAGGCCATCGAGCTGCTGCTGGACAAGATGAAGCAGACGAAGTCCAACGCCGAGTTCCTGCTCCAGATCCAGAAGACGACGCCGGCGCCCGGCAACGGCACGGACTGACCCGTCCGGCGCGTCACCCGGTCGGATTATCCGGTGAGGGCCGTCCCACCCGTCGCGGTGGGGCGGCCCTCGCCGTGTTCTGGCTGTTGAGAGCTTGACCACAGACCGTTGCCTCGGGACACCTCCGCCACGTCGCCGGGCGCTGTGGCGTCGTCGCAGGTAGAACGGGATAGCGCGGGGTGTTCGGCCGAATCGGAGGTCCCGACCCGCAACCCACGGTTCACACACCGTGGCCAGGCACTGTGCAACCCTTCCGGCCGGGACGACGTCCCACCCGAGACAGCACGGCCGAGCAGCAAGGCAAGGGAAGTGGAGATGGCGGGCGAGAGCACTCACGGCCCGGCGGCGGACGAGCGCCGCGCCCGGGGCATACGCGCCACCGGCCGCCGCCGCAGGCCGCGCAGCGGCCGGCAGCGCGCGATGCGCGCCGTCGCCTGGACCGTCGGCGCGGCCGTCGTCCTGGGCGGCGGCAGCCTCGGCTTCGTCTACTTCAAGCTGAACGGCAACATCGACGGCGTCGACATCAACGCCGCGCTGGGCACGGACCGGCCGGCCGACATCCCGGGCGGCTCCCTGGACATCCTGGTCCTCGGCTCCGACAGCCGCGAGGGCGACAACGCGAAGTACGGCAAGGACGAGGGCGGCTCCCGCTCGGACACCGCGATGATCGTCCACGTCAACAAGGACCACGACCGGGCCAGCGTCGTCTCCATCCCGCGCGACACCCTCGTCCAGCGCCCCGGCTGCGAGGCGGACGGCGAGGCCGGCGCCACCCCGGAGGGCACGAAGGTCCCCGCGCAGCGCGCCATGTTCAACACCGCCTACGAGGTCGGCGGCCCGGCCTGCGCCGTCAAGACCGTGGAGTCCCTCTCCGGCGTGCGGATGGACCACTACATCGAGGTCGACTTCACCGGCTTCAAGAAGCTCATCGACACCCTCGGCGGGGTGAAGATGACCACCAACAAGCCGATCAAGGACAAGGACAGCCACCTCGATCTGAAGGCGGGCACCCACACCCTCGACGGGGAGCAGTCCCTCGGCCTGGTCCGCACCCGGCACGCCGTGGGCGACGGCAGCGACCTGGGCCGTATCCAGCTCCAGCAGGCGTTCATCAAGGCGCTGCTGGACCAGGTGAACAGCGTCGGGCTGTTCGGCAACCCCAAGCGGCTCTACGACCTGGCCGACGCCGCCACCTCGGCCATCACCACCGACTCCGAGCTGGACTCGGTGGGCGAGCTGGCCGGGCTGGCCAGGACCCTGCAGGGCATCAAGTCCGGCGACATCCAGATGACGACGCTGCCCGTGCGCTACGACCCGGCCAACCCGAACCGCGTGGTCCCCATGGAGCGCAAGGCCCGGCAGGTCTGGACGGCGCTGAGGCAGGACCGGGCCGTCCCGGAGGACGCCACCAAGGACACGGCGGGCGACGAGACGGACCTCGGCGGGGTCGTCAAGGGGACGAAGCGCCCGGCGGCGAAGGGGACGAAGAGCCCGGCCGCACCGGACCGGGCGGCGCCCGGGGCCGCGGAATAACCGGGCCCGGCCCCCGGTTTTGGGGGGTGCGGGCACCAGTGGCAAACTGGACCGTCGGCCCCGGTTCACGGGGGACAAACCGTCTCCCGACCCGGCGCCCTCCCGAACCTAGGAGTGACCTTGAAGCGCGACATCCACCCGGAGTACACCGAGACCCAGGTGAGCTGCACCTGCGGAAACTCGTTCACGACGCGTAGCACCGTGTCGGAAGGCGTGATCCGCGCCGACATCTGCTCGGCCTGCCACCCCTTCTACACCGGCAAGCAGAAGATCCTCGACACCGGTGGCCGTGTGGCCCGCTTCGAGGCCCGCTTCGGCAAGAACGCCGGCACCGCCGCCAAGAAGTAGCGACCCCGCAGCGCCGGTCCGCGGCCGCCCAGCTCGGGCGGCCCGGCCGGCGCTTTTGGTGCTTCTCCGCGGGCACCGCACGGCACACCAGGGCGGCTCACCTCTCCATGCAAAGGGACACTCACGATGTTCGAGGCGGTCGAGGAACTCGTCGGCGAGCACGCCGACCTCGAAAGGCGGCTCGCCGATCCCGCGATCCACGCCGACCAGGCGGGCGCCCGCAAGCTCAACAAGCGCTACGCCGAGCTCACCCCGATCATCGCCGCCTACCGCGAGTGGAAGCGGACCGGGGACGACATCGGCACGGCCCGGGAGCTGGCCGACGAGGATCCGGACTTCGCCGACGAGGTCAAGGAGCTGGAGCGGCGCCGTGAGGAGCTGACCGAGCGGCTGCGGCTGCTGCTCGTCCCCCGCGACCCCAGCGACGACAAGGACGTCATCCTGGAGATCAAGGCGGGCGAGGGCGGCGACGAGTCCGCGCTGTTCGCGGGCGATCTGCTGCGGATGTATCTGCGCTACGCCGAGCGGTACGGCTGGCGGACCGAGATCATCGACGCCCAGGAGTCCGACCTCGGCGGCTACAAGGACGTCCAGGTCGCCGTGAAGGCGCGCAAGTCCTCTGACGGGGGCCAGGGCGAGCCGGGGCACGGCGTGTGGGCCCGGCTGAAGTACGAGGGCGGGGTGCACCGCGTGCAGCGGGTGCCGGCCACCGAGTCGCAGGGCCGGATCCACACCTCGGCGGCCGGGGTGCTGGTCCTCCCGGAGGCCGAGGAGGTGGATGTGGAGATCAGCCCGAACGACCTGCGGATCGACGTCTACCGCTCCTCCGGGCCCGGCGGCCAGTCGGTGAACACCACCGACTCGGCCGTGCGCATCACCCACGAGCCGACGGGCATCGTGGTCTCCTGCCAGAACGAGAAGAGCCAGCTCCAGAACAAGGAGCAGGCCCTGCGCATCCTGCGCGCCCGGCTGCTGGCCGCGGCCCAGGAGGAGGCGGAGAAGGAGGCGTCCGACGCGCGGCGCAGCCAGGTGCGCACCGTGGACCGCTCCGAGCGGGTGCGGACGTACAACTTCCCGGAGAACCGGATCTCGGACCACCGCGTCGGCTTCAAGGCGTACAACCTCGACCAGGTGCTCGAAGGCGAGCTGGATCCGGTCATCCAGGCGTGCGTCGACGCGGACTCCGCTGCCAAGCTGGCCGCCGCGCAGTGAACCGCGCGGGAGAGCGGTGAGAGGGAGAGACGACCCATGAACGTGCTGCTCGCCGAGGTGGCGCAGGCCACACAGCGGCTGGCCGACGCGGGCGTGCCCTCGCCGCGGTTCGACGCGGAGGAGCTGGCCGCCTTCGTACACGGCGTGGGCCGCGGTGAGCTGCACCGCGTCGCCGACGCCGACTTCGACGCGCGCTACTGGGAGGCCGTCGCCCGCCGCGAGGCCCGCGAGCCGCTCCAGCACATCACCGGGCGCGCCTTCTTCCGCTATCTCGAACTCCAGGTCGGCCCGGGGGTCTTCGTGCCGCGCCCGGAGACCGAGTCGGTGGTCGGCTGGGCGATAGACGCGGTCCGCGCGATGGACGTGGTCGAGCCGCTGATCGTCGACCTGTGCACCGGCTCCGGCGCCATCGCGCTGGCCCTCGCGCAGGAGGTGCCGCGCTCCCGGGTGCACGCGGTCGAGCTGGACGAGGGGGCCTACGGCTGGGCCCGCAAGAACGTCGAGGGCTCCCGGGTCACCCTGCACCGCGGGGACGCGCTCACCGCCGTCCCGGAGCTGGACGGGCAGGTGGACCTGGTGATCTCCAACCCGCCCTATATCCCGCTCACCGAGTGGGAGTACGTGGCGCCCGAGGCCCGCGACCACGATCCGCAGCTGGCGCTGTTCTCCGGCGAGGACGGCCTGGACGTCATCCGCGGCCTGGAGCGCGCCGCGCACCGGCTGCTGCGGCCCGGCGGCATCGTCGTCGTCGAGCACGCCGACACCCAGGGCGGCCAGGTCCCGTGGGTGTTCGCGGAGGACCGCGGCTGGGCCGACGCCGCGGACCACCCGGACCTGAACAACCGGCCCCGCTTCACCACGGCCCGCAGGGAGGTGCCGTAGACGTGGCTCCGCCGGTCCGTGCCTGAGCACGGGATGGCTTCCCTCCCGGCCCGCGGGCCGGACGCGGTCGCACTCTGACCGCAGCCCCAAGACAGCACGCCATCGATTGAGGAAACGCGGAGCACCCGCAGCAGTTCGAGGAGGATTCCGATGGCACGGCGATACGACTGCACCGACGCGACCGACCGCAAGACCGGTCTGCGCGAGGCCGCTTCGGCGGTCCGCCGAGGCGAGCTGGTCGTGCTCCCGACGGACACCGTCTACGGCATCGGTGCCGACGCCTTCAGCCCGGACGCGGTCGGCGATCTGCTGGAGGCCAAGGGCCGGGGGAGGGGTGTGCCCTCTCCCGTGCTCATCGGCTCCCCGAACACCCTGCACGGGCTGGTCACCGACTTCTCCGAGATGGCCTGGGAGCTGGTGGACGCGTTCTGGCCGGGTGCGCTCACCCTGGTCGCCAAGCACCAGCCGTCGCTCACCTGGGACCTGGGCGAGACGGGCGGCACGGTCGCCGTGCGGATGCCGCTGCACCCGGTCGCGATCGAGCTGCTGAACGAGTTCGGGCCGATGGCCGTCTCCTCGGCGAACCTCACCGGGCATCCCGCGCCGCAGGGCTGCGACGCGGCGCAGGAGATGCTGGGCGAGTCCGTCTCCGTGTATCTGGACGCCGGGCCCACGCCGGACTCCGTGCCGTCCTCCATCGTCGATGTGACGCGCCGGGTGCCGCGGCTGCTGCGCGCCGGCGCGGTCACCGAGGAGGAGCTCCGCAAGGTCGTACCCGACCTGGAGGTGGCCTCGTGACGTCCCGCACAGCGCCGGTACGGGAGCCCCGGCAGAGCGGGGGCTCCGCGCAGTGACTGCCCCCCAAGGGCGTGGTGCTGCGGGGGCCGACGGCATAAGCGGCGCCTCTGGCGCGTTCCGTATCCTCCACGTCTCCACCGGCAACGTCTGCCGCTCGCCGATCACCGAGCGGCTGACGCGGCATGCCCTGGCGGCGCGGCTGGGCGGGGTGCGCATCGGCGGGCTGGTCGTGGAGAGCGCCGGAACCTGGGGGCACGAGGGCGCCCCGATGGAGGAGAACGCGGTGGCCGTGCTGCGCGAGCACGGCGCCGACTCCGACGGCTTCCGCGGCCGGGAGCTGCTGGACGAGCACGTCATCCGGGCCGATCTGGTGCTCACCGCGACCCGCGACCACCGCGCGCAGGTGATCTCCATGGGGCACTCGGCGGGGCTGCGCACCTTCACCCTGAAGGAGTTCACCCGGCTGGTGCGGGCGATAGACCCCGCGACGCTGCCCCCGCCGCGGACCGCCGAGGACGTGGTGGAGCGGGCCCGCGCGCTGGTGCAGGCCGCGGCGGCGCTGCGCGGCTGGCTGCTGGCCCCCAGCCAGGAGGCCGACGAGATCTACGACCCCTACGGCGCCCCCATCCCGTACTTCCGCAGCGTCGGCGACGAGATCGGCCGGGCGCTGGAACCGGTGGTCACCGCCCTGACCGGCGTCACCGCACGCGCGTCCTGACGCCAGGCTGCCGCGAACCGTGTCGCCCCGAAGGGGCGCGGGGAACTGCGCGACCAGCCAGTATGCGCCCGCGGACCGCGAAGTACGCTCAGGGGCAGATCACTGATCGGTGCGGTCCGCGCCGGTCAGGCTCTACGCTGTGGCACCAGAAGTCTTGCCGAGGTCACTGAGAACCCAGGGGAGCACGTGCGGGAATACCTGCTGACGCTGTGCGTCACGGCCGCGGTCACGTATCTGCTGACCGGGCCGGTGCGGAAGTTCGCCATCGCGGCGGGCGCAGCGCCTCCTGTGCGGGCCCGCGACGTGCACCGGGAGCCGACTCCCCGGCTGGGCGGGATCGCGATGTTCTTCGGGCTGTGCGCCGGGCTGCTGGTGGCCGCGCAACTGACGAACATCGGGAAGTCCTTCACCCTTTCCGACGAACCCCGGGCGCTGCTGTCCGGGGCCGGGCTGATCTGGCTGATCGGCGTCCTGGACGACAAGTGGGGCGTGGACGCGCTGGTCAAGCTGGGCGGGCAGATGATCGCCGCCGGTGTGATGGTGCTCCAGGGCCTGACCATTCTGTGGCTGCCGGTGCCGGGGGTGGGGAACGTGGCGCTGACCCCGCTCCAGGGCACGCTGCTCACCGTGGCGGTGGTCGTGATCACGATCAACGCCGTGAACTTCGTGGACGGGCTGGACGGGCTCGCCGCGGGGATGGTCTGCATCGCCGCCACGGCGTTCTTCATGTACGCGTACCGGATGTGGTACGGCTACGGCTTCGAGGGCGCGTCCCCCGCCACGCTCTTCGCCGCCGTGCTGATGGGCATGTGCCTGGGCTTCCTGCCGCACAACATGCACCCCGCGCGGATCTTCATGGGGGACTCCGGGTCGATGCTGATCGGCCTGGTGCTGGCCGCGGGCGCGGTCTCGATCACCGGCCAGGTGGACCCGGACCTGCTGGCGGAGAACGCGGGCTCGGAGCGCGGCGCGGTGCATATGAGCCTTCCGCTCTATATGCCGCTGATGCTGCCGCTGACGATCATCGCGGTGCCGTTCATCGACCTGGTCCTGGCGATCGTGCGGCGCACCTGGAACGGGCGGTCGCCGTTCGCCGCCGACCGGGGCCATCTGCACCACCGGCTGCTGGAGATCGGCCACTCGCACAGCCGCGCGGTGTTGATCATGTACTTCTGGGCGGCGCTGATCGCGTTCGGCGCTGTGGCCTTCTCGGTGCAGTCCTCCAGCCTGGTGATCGTGCTCACCATCGTGCTGCTGAGCGCCGTCGGGCTGGTCGTCCTGCTGCTGCCGCGCTTCACGCCCCGGGTTCCGCGCTGGGCGTACGCCCTGGTTCCGCCTCGGTACCGACGTCGGCAGCGTATGCACTCCGCCGCTCAGGCCCCGGCCGAGGGGGAGCCGGAGGATGCGCGCGAACCGGCGCTGGCCGGGCTGCACGGGGCCACGGCGCTGGGGGCGCGGGAGGAGTCGGGCAACTCCCGTTCGGTCGAGAGCCGCCGGTGACGGGGCAACCGGCGCATACCGGACGCCGCTTGAGCCGTCAATGGGCCAGGCCGTCCCCAACCCCTCCGTGTGACGGGCAGCACACGAAGTAGGTAAAGACCTCATCAAATAGTTTGTGATAGCGTTCACTAAACCCGGTGACCTGCCGAACGGCCTCCCCGCTCAGGCCCTTCGGTGCGAGGCGGAGTCCTCATGCCGGGGATAGTCTCGTCACCCGACGACAGAAGACCCCGATTCTGCGGAGCACCCCCATGCAGTCGAACGACGCCCGCATGCTGTCGCACTGCGCCGTCCCCACTGCCGCGGCCGGCATGGTGGCCGCGGCCACCAGCGGCGTGTTCGCCGGCGGCAAGGGGGCGATCGGCGCGGCGGCCGGAGCACTCGTGGTGATCCTCTTCATGGGGATGGGCCTGTTCGTCCTCCAGCGCACCGCGCGGTCCCTGCCGCATCTCTTCCAGGCGATGGGCCTGCTGCTCTACCTGGTGCAGATCCTGCTGCTGTTCGTCGTTCTCGTGGTGTTCCGGGATACGACCCTCTTCGACACCGACACCTTCGCCTTCACCCTGCTCGGCGCGACCGTTGTGTGGGTCGTCGCGCAGGGCAGGGCGTATCTCAAGGCAAAGATCATGTATGTGGAGCCCGAGTCCGCCGCGGGGGGCGACGCGAAGGCCGCCACCTCGGGGGCCAATTCGTGACGCGAGGGACCTCCCGGACACGTAGGGGCGGGATAAGCGGGCGTTCGAGTAACTGCTATCGTCCGGTGCCAACTGCGGCGCCGCAGATCCCGGCGGCCGAGCATGTCGCGTTCCACGGGACGGAACGGACATTTTCGCCTCCTGATAGCCGCCGCCCCCTGAATCGTCAGACTTTGCAAGACACAGACCAGTGCCGTTCCGCGGCAGCGCGCCGTGCCGACACAACGAGGTAGCCGTATTTATGTGCCACGCAGAAGGAGCTAGCGGTGAGTGCTGACCAGATGCTCGCCTTCGAGACCGACTGCCACATCTTCGACGGCTGCGGTTTCGAGGCTCCCGGGCTCCACTCGTTCGTCTTCGAGCCGATGTTCAGCATCGGCGGCTTCGACTTCAACAAGCCGATCCTGCTCGCCCTCGTCGGCACGCTTGTCATCGTGTGGTTCTTCTGGGCCGCCTTCAACAAGCCCAAGCTGGTGCCGGGCAAGCTGCAGATGGTCGGCGAGGCGGGTTACGACTTCATCCGGCGCGGAGTGGTCTACGAGACCATCGGCAAGAAGGAGGGCGAGAAGTACGTCCCCATGGTGGTGGCGCTCTTCTTCTTCGTCTGGGTGATGAACCTCTGGTCGGTCATCCCGCTCGCCCAGTTCCCGGTGACCTCCATCTTCTCGATCCCGCTCGCCCTGGCGCTGATGGTCTACGTCGTCTGGGTCAGCCTCACGTTCAAGCGCCACGGGTTCGTGGGGGCCTTCAAGAACTTCACGGGGTATGACAAGTCGCTCGGCGGGGTGCTGCCGCTGGTCATGGTCATCGAGTTCTTCTCGAACCTGGTGATCCGCCCCTTCACCCACGCCGTCCGGCTCTTCGCCAACATGTTCGCCGGCCACATGCTGGTGGTGCTCTTCACCATCGCGACCTGGTACATGCTGAACGGCATCGGGATCGCCTACTCGGCCGTCTCCTTCGTCATGACGGTCGTGATGATCGCCTTCGAGCTGTTCATCCAGGTGATTCAGGCGTACGTCTTCGTCCTCCTGACCTGCACCTACATCCAGGGCGCGCTCGCCGAGGAACACTGAGCGCACCCGCCTCCGCCCACCCCCTAGATGTCCGGTGGCCAACCCCCACCGGTCCGTACAGAGAAGGAAGTAACGGCATGTCCGCTGCTCTGGAAATGGTCAACCTCGCCGCCGACGACGGTGTTACCGGCAACCTCGGCTCCATCGGCTACGGTCTCGCCGCCATCGGCCCCGGTATCGGCGTCGGCATCGTTTTCGGTAACGGCACCCAGGCCCTGGCCCGTCAGCCCGAGGCCGCCGGCCTGATCCGGCAGAACCAGATCCTCGGTTTCGCCTTCTGTGAGGCGCTGGCGCTCATCGGCATCGTCATGGGCTTCGTTTTCCGTTCCTGACATACCGAGCGAACCACCTGAATTCCGACGGAAGGCACTGACGTGATCGCCCTGGTACACATGGCGGAGACCGAGGTTCCGCAGAACCCGCTCGTTCCGCCGATCCCAGAGCTCGTCATCGGCCTGATCGCATTCGCCATCGTCTTCTTCTTCCTGTGGAAGAAGCTCCTCCCGAGCATCAACAAGGTTCTGGACGAGCGCCGTGAAGCCATCGAGGGCGGCATCGAGAAGGCCGACGCGGCCCAGCAGGAAGCGGCCGAGGTCCTCCAGCAGTACAAGGACCAGCTCGCCGAGGCCCGCCATGAGGCGGCCCGGCTGCGGGCCGACGCCCAGGAGCAGGGCGCCGCGCTGATCGCCGAGATGCGCGCGGAGGGCCAGCGGCAGCGTGAGGAGATCATCGCCGCTGGCCACGCCCAGATCGAGGCCGACCGCAAGCAGGCCGCGCAGACGCTCCGGCAGGACGTCGGCCAGCTCGCCACCGAGCTGGCGGGCAAGCTGGTCGGCGAGTCCCTGGAGGAGCACGCCCGGCAGAGCCGCACCATCGACCGGTTCCTGGACGAGCTGGAGGCCAAGGCCGACAGCACCGCCGGATCCGACGGCGCGGAGAGCGGGGCGAGCCGATGAACGGAGCGAGCCGCGAGGCCCTGGCCGCCGCGCGGGAGAGCCTGGCCGCGCTGACCGACAACACGCCGGTCGACGCGGCCCGGCTGGCCGACGAGCTCGCCGCCGTCACCGCGCTCCTGGACCGCGAGGTGTCGCTGCGCCGGGTCCTCACCGACCCGGCGCAGGACGGCGAGGCCAAGGCGCAGCTGGTCGCGCGGGTACTCGGCGGTCAGCTCGGCGGCGCCGCCGTGGACCTGGTCTCCGGCATGGTCCGGGCCCGCTGGTCCTCCCCGCGCGACCTGTGCGACGCGGTCGAGGAGCTGGCGGACGCCGCCGACCTCGTCGCCGCCGAGCGGGACGGCTCGCTGGACGAGGTCGAGGACGAGCTGTTCCGGTTCTCCCGGACCGTCTCCTCCTCGTCCGAGCTCCGCTCCGCGCTGACCAGCCGCACGGCCCCGGCCGAGGCCAAGGCGGGGCTGCTGCACGGCCTGCTCGGGGGCCGGGCCAGGCCCGCCACGGAGCGGCTGGTGACCCGCCTTGTGACCCAGCCGCGGGGACGTAGCCTGGAGGGAGGGCTGGAGGCCCTCTCGAAGCTGGCCGCGGAGCGCCGCAACCGCTCGGTTGCCGTGGTCACCTCGGCGGTGCCGCTCAGGGATCAGCAGCGGCAGCGCCTCGGGGCCGCCCTCGCCAAGCTGTACGGGCGGCAGGTGCACCTCAACCTCGACGTGGACCCCGAGGTCCTCGGCGGGGTCACGGTGCGCATCGGCGACGAGGTGATCAACGGTTCGATCGCGGACCGTATCGACGAGGCGCAGCGCCGTATGGCCGGCTGACCACCAACTCAACAAGCCAACTCAACAAGCACGACAGCGGCCCGAGTTGGGCCGTACAGAGCAGTCTTTGGGGGACGACCCCCAAGCCCCCCGAAGTGTGACAACGGGCCCAACGAGGAGAGCAGGGAACCCAGATGGCGGAGCTCACGATCCGGCCGGATGAGATCCGGGACGCGCTGGAGAACTTTGTCCAGTCGTACACGCCGGACGCGGCCTCGCGCGAAGAGGTCGGTACGGTCAGCAGTGCCAGCGATGGCATCGCGAAGGTCGAGGGGCTGCCCTCGGCCATGGCGAACGAGCTGCTGAAGTTCGAGGACGGCACCCTCGGCCTCGCCCTCAACCTTGAGGAGCGCGAGGTCGGCGCGGTCGTCCTGGGTGAATTCAGCGGCATCGAGGAGGGCCAGCCGGTGCGCCGCACCGGCGAGGTCCTGTCGGTTCCGGTCGGCGACGGCTTCCTGGGCCGCGTCGTGGACCCCCTGGGCGCCCCGATCGACGGGCTCGGGGAGATCGAGGGCGAGGCGCGCCGCGCCCTGGAGCTGCAGGCCCCCACGGTGATGCAGCGCAAGTCCGTGCACGAGCCGATGGAGACCGGCTACAAGGCCGTCGACACCATGACCCCCATCGGCCGCGGCCAGCGCCAGCTGGTCATCGGCGACCGCCAGACCGGCAAGACCGCGCTCTGCGTCGACACGATCATCAACCAGCGGGACAACTGGCGCTCCGGCGACCCGGACAAGCAGGTCCGCTGCATCTATGTCGCCGTCGGCCAGAAGGGCTCCACCATCGCGTCCGTGCGCGGCGCGCTGGAGGAGGCCGGCGCGCTGGAGTACACGACGATCGTCGCGGCCCCGGCGTCCGACCCGGCGGGCTTCAAGTACATCGCCCCCTACACCGGCTCGGCCATCGGCCAGCACTGGATGTACCAGGGCAAGCACGTCCTCGTCGTCTTCGACGACCTCTCCAAGCAGGCCGACGCCTACCGCGCCGTCTCCCTGCTGCTGCGCCGCCCGCCGGGCCGTGAGGCGTACCCGGGCGACGTCTTCTACCTGCACTCGCGCCTCCTGGAGCGCTGCGCCAAGCTCTCCGACGACATGGGCAAGGGCTCGATGACGGGCCTGCCGATCGTGGAGACCAAGGCCAACGACGTCTCGGCGTTCATCCCGACCAACGTGATCTCCATCACCGACGGCCAGTGCTTCCTGGAGTCCGACCTGTTCAACGCGGGCCAGCGGCCGGCGCTGAACGTCGGCATCTCCGTCTCCCGCGTCGGCGGCTCGGCCCAGCACAAGGCGATCCGGCAGATCACCGGCTCGCTCCGGGTCGACCTCGCGCAGTACCGGGAGCTGGAGGCGTTCGCCGCCTTCGGCTCGGACCTGGACGACGCCTCCAAGGGGGCGCTGGAGCGCGGCAAGCGCATGGTCGAGCTGCTGAAGCAGCCGCAGTACCAGCCGTTCGCCACCGAGGACCAGGTCGCCTCCGTCTGGTCGGGCACGAACGGCAAGATGGACGACGTGCCGGTCGAGGACATCCGCCGCTTCGAGAAGGAGCTGCTGGACTTCCTGCACCGCGAGCACGCCTCGCTGATGACCGGCATCCGCGAGGGCGCCAAGATGTCGGACGACACCGTCCAGGCGCTCGGCGACGCCGTCGACAGCTTCAAGACCCAGTTCGAGACCGCCGACGGCAAGCTGCTGGGCGAGGGCTGAGCATGGGTGCCCAGCTCAGGGTCTACAAGCGGCGGATCAAATCCGTCACTGCGACCAAGAAGATCACCAGGGCGATGGAGATGATCGCCGCCTCGCGCATCGTCAAGGCGCAGCGCAGGGTGGCGGCCTCCGAGCCGTACGCGACGGAGCTGACCCGCGCGGTCACCGCCGTGGCCCAGGGGTCTGGCGTGCAGCACTGGCTCACCACCGAGGTGGAGCGCCCCACCCGGGCCGCCGTGCTGCTCATCACGAGCGATCGCGGTCTCGCGGGCGGGTACAACTCCAACGCCATCAAGGCGGCGGACCAGCTCACCAACCGCCTCATCGGCGAGGGCAAGGAAGTCGTCAACTACATCGTCGGCTCCAAGGGCGTCGCCTACTACCGGTTCCGCGAGCGCGCGGTCAAGCAGTCGTGGACGGGCTTCACCGACGAGCCGTCGTACGCGGACGCCAAGGCCGTCGCGGCGCCGCTGATCGAGGCGATCAAGGCGGACACCGGGGCCAAGGACGGCGTGGACGAGCTGCACATCGTCTACACCGAGTTCGTCTCGATGATGACGCAGACCCCGGTGGACAACCGGATGCTGCCGCTCACCTTCACCAAGACCGCGGCGGAGTCGGCCGAGGTGATCGAGGGCGCCATCAAGCGCGGCGGCCCCGAGATCCTTCCGCTGTACGACTTCGAGCCCTCGGCCGAGGACGTCCTCGACGCGCTGCTGCCGCGGTATGTCGAGTCCCGGATCTACAACGCCCTGCTCCAGGCGGCGGCCTCCAAGCACGCCGCCACCCGCCGGGCGATGAAGTCGGCGACCGACAACGCCGAGGACCTCATCAAGTCGCTGACGCGGCTTGCCAACGCGGCCCGCCAGGCCGACATCACCCAGGAAATCAGCGAGATCGTCGGTGGCGCGAGCGCGCTGGCTGACGCTAACGCGGGGAGTGACCGCTAAATGACCACTGCTACCGAGACGGCCCCTGTGACCGGCGCGGCCACCGGCCGCGTCGCGCGGGTCATCGGCCCGGTCGTCGACGTGGAGTTCCCCGTCGACGCGATGCCGGACATCTACAACGCGCTGACCGTTCAGGTGCTGGACCCGTCAGCGGACGGCGCCCGCAAGACCCTCACCCTGGAGGTCGCCCAGCACCTCGGCGAGGGCCTGGTGCGCGCCATCTCCATGGAGCCCACCGACGGCCTGGTCCGCCAGGCCCCGGTGACCGACACCGGCGAGGGCATCACGGTGCCCGTCGGCGATGTCACCAAGGGCCGGGTGTTCAACACCCTGGGCCGGATCCTGAACGAGCCGGAGGCCGAGTCCGAGGTCACCGAGCGCTGGCCGATCCACCGCAAGGCCCCGGCCTTCGACCAGCTTGAGTCCAAGACCGAGATGTTCGAGACCGGTCTGAAGGTCGTCGACCTGCTGACCCCGTACGTCAAGGGCGGCAAGATCGGCCTGTTCGGCGGCGCGGGCGTCGGCAAGACCGTGCTCATCCAGGAAATGATCATGCGTGTGGCGAAGCTGCACGAGGGCGTCTCCGTGTTCGCCGGTGTCGGCGAGCGCACCCGTGAGGGCAACGACCTCATCGAGGAGATGGACGAGTCCGGTGTGCTCCCGCAGACCGCGCTGGTCTTCGGCCAGATGGACGAGCCGCCGGGGACCCGGCTCCGCGTCGCGCTGGCCGGCCTGACGATGGCCGAGTACTTCCGCGACGTCCAGAAGCAGGACGTGCTGTTCTTCATCGACAACATCTTCCGCTTCACCCAGGCCGGCTCCGAGGTCTCCACGCTGCTCGGCCGGATGCCCTCCGCCGTGGGCTACCAGCCGAACCTGGCGGACGAGATGGGTGTGCTCCAGGAGCGCATCACCTCCACCCGCGGCCACTCGATCACCTCGATGCAGGCGATCTACGTCCCCGCCGACGACCTCACCGACCCGGCCCCGGCGACCACGTTCGCCCACCTGGACGCCACCACGGTGCTCTCGCGGCCGATCTCGGAGAAGGGCATCTACCCGGCGGTGGACCCGCTGGACTCCACCTCCCGGATCCTGGACCCGCGGTTCGTCTCGCAGGAGCACTACGACTGCGCCGAGCGGGTCAAGGGGATCCTGCAGAAGTACAAGGACCTGCAGGACATCATCTCCATCCTCGGCATCGACGAGCTGTCCGAGGAGGACAAGCTCACGGTGTCCCGCGCCCGCCGGATCGAGCGCTTCCTGTCGCAGAACACGCACGCGGCGAAGCAGTTCACCGGTCTGGACGGATCGGACGTTCCGCTGGACGAGTCGATCTCCGCGTTCAACGCCATCGCGGACGGTGACTTCGACCACTTCCCGGAGCAGGCGTTCTTCATGTGCGGCGGCCTGGAGGACCTGAAGGCCAAGGCCAAGGAGCTGGGCGTCTCCTGACGCCGTGCGGCAGGGCGCGCGTACCCGTGCGCGCGCCCGCCCGTGCACCCCGTATCCTTTCTCCATCCCAGTTAGAGGAGCCACAGTGGCTGAGCTGCACGTCGAGTTGGTCGCCGCCGACCGCAAGGTCTGGTCGGGCGAGGCCAGCCTGGTCGTCGCGCGCACCTCGTCGGGTGATATCGGTGTCATGCCCGGCCACCAGCCGCTGCTCGGCGTGCTGGAGTCCGGCCCCGTCACCATCCGCACCACCGGCGAGAGCGGCGACGGCACCGTCGTCGCCGCGGTGCACGGCGGCTTCATCTCGTTCGCGGACAACCAGCTCTCGCTGCTCGCGGAGATCGCGGAGCTGACGGACGAGATCGACGTCCAGCGCGCCGAGCGCGCGCTGGAGCGGGCCAAGTCCCAGGCGGACGCCTACGCGGAGAAGCGCGCCGACGTCCGGCTGCGAGCGGTGACGGCCGTGCGCTGACGCCGTACGGCGCGTACGACCACACTCAGCCGCGGGTGGTCCCGGAGCTCTCCGGGACCGTCCGCGGCTGAAGCCATACATACGAAGAGCCGCACACGGAGTGCGACGAGTGAAGCGAGGAGGTCGGTGAAGATGGTCCTCGCTCTGCTGCTGTGCGGCGTGGTCGTCCTGCTGGCGGTGGCGGGACTCTTCGCCTTCGGGGTGCGGCGCCGGCTGGTCCAGCGCTCTGGAGGAACGTTCGACTGCAATCTGCGCTGGGACGTCTCCGAGGCGGAGGCGGCCGAGCCCACCGGAAAAGGCTGGGCATACGGCATCGCCCGCTACAACGGCGACCGCATCGAATGGTTCCGCGTCTTCTCCTACGCTCTTCGGCCCCGCCGCCAACTGGTGCGCGGGGCCATCGACGTCCTGGAGCGGCGTGCGCCGCACGGCGAGGAGGAGGTGGCGCTGCTCTCGGACGCGGTGGTGCTCGCCTGCGCCGTGGGCGGCGGGGAGTCCGGCCCGCCGGTGCGGGTGGAGCTGGCGCTGAGCGAGGACGCGCTCACCGGCTTTCTGGCCTGGCTGGAGGCCGCACCGCCCGGCCAGCGCGTAAACGTAGCCTAGCCGGGCGGGCGCTTCAGGGGCGCGGGGAACTGCGCGCGCAACCACGGCGGCAGCCGCAGTCCGCACGGCACAGCGAGGGGCAGCCCCTGCCCGGCATCTCCCTCACCGGGCGCTGTGCAGCGCCGTTTCCCGGAAGGCCGCTGACGACGGGGGCATGTAGCGGTCCTCGATCCAGCCCAGGGCAATCGGGCGGACCAGGCTCGCGTCGGCCAGCCGCACCTCTTCGACCTCCCGCGTCGGCCCTTCCTCGGGCAGCAGGCCGAGGCCGATGCCGGCGCCGATGAGGCCGCGCAGCGTATTGACGTCGGTGCCCTCGAAGGCCACCCGGGGGCGGACGCCGTGCCGCTCGCAGGCCGCGTCGAAGATCGCGCGCAGCGTGTGGTCCGCCGTGAGCAGGACGACGGGCTCGTCCGCCAGCTCCGCGAAGTCGACCGGCGCCCGCCGGGCGAGCCGGTGGCCGCGCGGGACGGCCAGCCGCAGCGGTTGCTCGAAGAGCTCGTGCCAGCGCACGGCGCCGCCCGGGTCGAAGAGGCCGGGAACGGTGAGGCAGAGGTCGGTGCTCCCGTCCAGCAGGTCCTGCACCACGCCGCGTCCGGAGCCCTGCCGCAGCGCGTAGCCCACGCCGGGCCGCCGTTCCCGGTGGCGGCGGATCAGCTCGGGCACGGTGACGGCGCCCAGCTGGTGCAGGAAGCCCAGCGCCACGCTGCCGCTGTCCTCGCCCGCCAGCTCCCGTACGCCCGCGGCGCCCCGGTCCAGGCGGGCCAGGGTCTCGCGCGCGGTGACGAGGAAGTCGCCGCCGAACCGGTTGAGCTCGATGACCCGGCCTCTGCGGGTGAACAGCGCCACGCCCAGCTCCTGTTCGAGCTGCGCGACCGCCCGGCTGACCGCCGACTGCGAGACCGCGAGCCGGCTCGCTGCCATCCCCATGTGCCCGGCCTCGGCGACGGCCCGGAAGTAGCGGAGCTGGTACAGCTCCATCGCCCCTCCTCTGTTGCGCTCTACGCATCGTTTTCTTCTAAACATTCTATTGGACGCGGTAAAGCGCTGTGCGTAACGTCGAGAGCGAAAGTAATAGAGGAGGGCTAAACCAATGAAAGCGGACAGTGGGGACCTCGCGGGCACCCGGAGTTGGCTGTTCACTCCCGGAACCGAGCCGCGGCTCTTTCCGCGGGCGGCCGAGGCGGGCGCGGACGTCCAGATCATCGACCTGGAGGACGCGGTGCCGCCGGCGGCCAAGGACCGGGCGCGGGTCGCGGCCCTGAACCATCTCGCCGCACAGCCCGGCGTGGCCGCTCCGCCGGGGCCCGTCCAGGCGCTGCGGATCAACTCTCCCGCGACGCCGGCGGGGGTGGGCGACCTGCGGGCGCTGCTGAGCTCGACCGCCGATCCCGATCTCCTCGTCGTGCCCAAGAGCGAGACCTCCGCCGTACTGGATCTCCTGGACGGCCTGCTGCACGGCGCGGGCAAGCGCACCCGGCTGGTCGCGCTGGCGGAGAGCGCCCGCGCGGCCGCCCGCCCCCACGAGGTGTTCCGCACCCGGCGCCCGCTGGCCGCCGTGCTCTTCGGCGCCGCCGACACCGCGGCCGACCTGGGTGCCGAGCCCGGCTGGGAGCCGTTGCGGCACGCGCGGCAGGTGCTGCTGGCGGCGGCAGCGGCGGCGGGCGTCCCGGCGGTCGACTCGCCCTTCTTCGCCCTCGGCGACCCGGAGGGGCTGCGTGCGGAGGCGTCGCTGGCGCGGAGCTACGGCTTCGCCGCCAAGGCGGCCATCCACCCTTCCCACGTCGCCGTCCTCAACGACGTCTTCACCCCCACCGCCGCCCAGGGCGACTGGGCGCGGCGCGTGCTCGCGGCCGGAGAGGGCGGGGCCGGGACGGTGGACGGCGCCATGGTCGACGAGGCGGTCGCGCGCCGCGCCCGCCGCATCCTCGCCGGCCTGCCGGACGCCTCCTCGTACGCCGCCTCCCGGTGACCACTCGTCTAGGAGAACCCGTCATGGACCACACACCGTCGCAGTTCCGCGAGATCGCCCCGAACCGCTACCGCGAGACCTCCGGCCTCTACTACGAGGACTTCGTACCGGGCGACACCTTCGAGCACCGTCCGGGCCGCACGGTCACCGACGGCGACAACATCTGGATGACCCTGCTGACGATGAACACCCAGCAGGTGCACTTCGACGCCGCGTACGCGGCGCGCACCGAGTGGCGCAGGCCGCTGGTCGACTCCACGCTCACCGTCGCGCTGCTGACCGGAATGAGCGTCCGTACGGTCAGCGCCAAGGTGGTGGCCAACCTGGGCTGGGACAAGGTCCGCGCGACCCACCCGGTGTTCGCGGGGGACACCCTCTACGCGGAGAGCGAGGTGCTGCACAAGCGCGAGTCGAGGAGCAGGCCGACCCAGGGGATCGTCACGGTCCGCACCACGGGCCGCAACCAGGACGGCACCGTCGTCATGACCTTCGAACGCACCATGCTGATCTACAAGCGGGGGCACTCCCCCGAGCGGGAGGCGAACTACTGATGGCACCCGGATTCGCGTACGAGCGGTACCAGGGCGTGTACCAGCGCAAGCTCACCGACGCCGACAGCGCGGTCGAGCGCATCGCCGACGGCTCGGCCGTGGCGCTGAGCCAAGCCGCCTCGCAGCCGCCCGAGCTGATGCGCGCGCTGGCCGACCGCGCGCGGGCGGGCGACGTCGACGGCGTGCGGCTCTACTACTTCCACGCCGAGGAGCCCATGCGCCGGACGCTCCTGCAGTACGAGCTGATGGGACGCATCCGGCCGTACTCCTTCTTCTTCCAGCGGGCGGAGCGCGAGCTGGCGGCCCGCGCGGAGAAGGACGGCATCGGCAAGGTCGTCCACTACGTCCCCAGCCACTTCAGCCAGGCGTCCCGGCTCTTCGCCGAGCAGGTGCCCGTGGACACCTTCCTCGTCACCGTCTCGCCGATGGACGAGCACGGCTGGTTCACGTTCGGCACCAACAACGACTACACCAGCTCGGTGGCCCGCCAGGCGCGCCGGCTGATCGTCGAGGTGAACCCGCGGATGCCCCGGGTCTTCGGGCACTCCTCCCTGCACATATCCGAGGTCGATGCCGTCGTCGAGCACGAGGCGCCGCTGCCGGAGCTGTCCCCGCGCCCCGTCCACCCCCAGGAGCGGCAGATCGCCGAGCGGATCGCGGAGCTGGTTCCCGAGCACGCCTGCCTGCAGATCGGCGTGGGCGGCCTGCCCAACGCGGTCTGCGAGGCGCTGAAGGACCGCGAGGGCCTGGGCGTCCACACCGAGGTGCTGACCCCCGGGCTCGCGGAGCTGATCTCCTCCGGCGCCGCCACGGGCAGCCACAAGAGCGTCAACCGGGGCAAGGCCGTCTTCACGTTCGCCATGGGCGACGAGCCCTTCTACCGCTTCATGGACGGGAACCTCGCCCTGGAGTCGCACCCGGTCGGCTACGTCAACGACCCGTCGGTCATCGCCCGCAACGACCGCGTGGTCTCGGTTAACTCCACGGTCGAGATGGACCTCACGGGCGCGTGCAACTCCGAGTACCTGGGCGGGCACCAGTTCACCGCCACGGGCGGGCAGGTGGACTTCGTGCGTGGCGCGTACGCCTCCCGGGGCGGCAGATCCGTGATGGCGTTCCAGTCCACGGCCAGGGGCGGTACGGTCAGCAAGCTCGTCCCCCGGCTCTCGGGACCCGTCACCACCCCGCGCACCGATGTGCACTACGTGGTCACCGAGTACGGCGCCGCCAACCTCAAGGGCCTCGCCTCGGCCGAGCGTGCCGAGGCGCTGATCGCGCTGGCCCACCCGGACTTCCGCGACGAGCTGACGGCGGCGGCGCGCGAGCAGCACCTGCTGTGAACCCGTCAGACGGGCAGCCGGGCCGCGCTCTGCTCGAAGTCCAGCAGATACCGCTTGCGGGCCAGGCCGCCGCCGTACCCGGTCAGCGAACCGCTCGCGCCGAGCACCCGGTGGCAGGGGACGACGATGCCGACCGGGTTCCTGCCGTTCGCGAGGCCGACCGCGCGGGAGGCGGCGGGGTTGCCCAGCCGGGCCGCGAGCTCGCCGTACGAGACGGTCGCCCCGTACGGGATCCGGCGCAGCTCACGCCAGACGGCGCGCTGGAACTCCGTACCCTCCAGCGCGAGCGGCAGATCGAACTCCTCGCGCTCCGCGGCGAAGTACTCGCCGAGCTGGCGTGCCGCCGCGGCGAAGCCGTCCGGGTCCGGGACGCCGAAGGTCTCCTGGGGCGGGCGGTGCCGCTGGTCTTCCATATAGAGGCCGGTCAGCGCCCCGTCGCCGTTCGCGACGAGGGTCAGCGGGCCGACGGGGCTGTCGATCACTGTGTGGGTGCGCATGCCTCCAGCCTCGCCGCCCCGCGCGCCGCCCGCTGGCGGAAATGCGACAGGCACCCGGAACCGGGGAGACGGGAGGCGGCCCCGTCTCCCCGGTCGTCATCCGGTGCCTGTGGCGCCTGGCGCGGCTACCGCAGACCGCGGTCGATCGCGGACATCAGCTCGCCGCCCGCGTCTCCGCTGAACTCCCAGGCGAAGCTGCCGCCCAGGCCCTGCCGCTTCACATAGTCCATCTTCCCGGCGACCGTCTCCGGGGTGTCGTAGCTCCACCACTCCTTGCCGCAGTGCGCGTACGCCGTGCCCGCGACCTTGCCGTTGGCCGGGCAGCGGCCCTTCAGCTCCTTGTAGTCGTCGATGCCCTGCTCGTACTTGCCGGGCGCGGGGCCGGTGGCCGAGCCGCCGGGCTCCTTCTGGGTGACGCCGGTCCAGCCGCGGCCGTAGAAGCCGATGCCGAGCAGCAGCTTCTCGCTGTCGATGCCCTTCGCCTTGAGCTTCTGGATGGCGGCGTCGGAGTTGAAGCCCTGCTGCGGGATGCCCGGGTAGGAGGTCAGCGGGGAGTGCGGCGCCGTGGGGCCCTGGGCGTCCCAGGCGCCGAAGAAGTCGTAGGTCATGACGTTGTACCAGTCGGAGTACCGGGCGCCGCCCGCGTAGTCCGCCTTGTCGATCTTGCCGCCGTCCGAGGCGTCCGCGGTGATCGCCGCGGTGACCAGGTTGTCCTGGCCGAAGCGGTCGCGGAACGCCTTCATCATGTCCCGCATCACGGCCGGGCCGCTGCTGTCGCAGCTCTTGCCGCAGGCGTTGGGGTACTCCCAGTCCAGGTCGATGCCGTCGAAGACGTCCGCCCAGCGCTCGTCCTCGACGAGCTTGTAGCAGGAGTCGGCGAACGCGGCCGGGTTCTTCATGGCGTCGCCGAACCCTCCCGACCAGGTCCAGCCGCCGAACGAGTAGAGGATCTTGATGTGCGGGTACTTCTCCTTGAGCTTGCGCAGCTGGTTGAAGTTGCCGCGCAGCGGCTGGTCCCAGGTGTCCCCCTTGCCGTCGACGGACTCCTCGGCGCTGTAGGTCTTCTCGTAGTCGGCGAAGGAGTCGCCGATGGTGCACCGGCCGTTCTGGACGTTGCCGAAGGCGTAGTTGATGTGCGTGATCTTCTCCGCTGTGCCGGAGGTGACCAGGTCCTTGACGTGGTAGTCGCGCTGGTAGACGCCCCAGTTGGTGAAGTAGCCCAGCTTCACCTTGTCGCCTGTGGGCGGGTCCTCGCCGCCGGTGGTGCGCACCTGGCGCACCCCGCTGGACGGGCCCGTCTGGTCCGCGGTGTCCCGGGCCCGGACGGTGTAGGCGTAGTCGGTGCCCGGCTTGAGGCCGGAGTCGGTGTAGTTCAGCCCTTCGACGGTGGCGACCTGCTGCCCGTCGCGCAGCACGTCGTAGTTCTTGACGCCCTTGTCGTCGGTCGCGGCGGTCCAGCTCAGCTTGACGCCGGTGTCGGTGACGTCGCTCGCCGTCGGGGTGCCGGGCGCGGACGGGGCCTGGTCACCGGGCTGGGTGCCGTCGCAGGAGGCGCCGTTGAGCGTGCAGTCGGTCGCGCTGCCGCCGCCGGTGCCGTTGAAGCCGAAGGAGACGGAGGCGCCCGGCGCGATGCTGCCGTTCCAGCCCTTGTCCTCCGCGGTCCAGGTGGTCCCGGAGTTGGTGACCGTGGCGTCCCAGGCGGAGGTGACCTTGGTGTCGGCGGGGAACGTCCACTCGATCGTCCAGCCGTCGAGCGGCGCGTCCCCGGTGTTCTTGATCGTCCACTTGCCCTCGAAGCCGGTCCCCCAGTCGGAGACCTTGGTGTACTCGGCCGTCGCGGTGGTCGCGGCCGCGCCCTGGCTCTCGGCCGGGGCCGCCGCTTGGCCGACGCCGCTGAGCAGCCCGAGGGAGAGGCCCAGCGTCAGTGCCGCCGCCGAGAACCGGCGCCCGGCGCGTCTGAGCCGTCGGGAGCGGGGGGTGGGTGGTGCGGTTGCAGATCTCACGGAGGTGCTCCTCGGTCCGGGGGAAACGGGGATGGACCTGCGCCGCCTCGCGAGCACGTGGGGGCATGCTCACCGCAGTGACCGGGAGATTAAAGTGGTCTGTACCACTGAGTCAATAGGTCTGGACCACGGCGCGCAGATGGAACGTCACCCTCCGGTGATGCCCACCTCCTGCGCGAGGATCGCCGCCTGGGTGCGGCTGCGCAGCTCCAGCTTCGTCAGCAGACGGCTGACGTGCGTCTTCACCGTGGCCTCCGCCATCGCCAGCCGCTCGGCGATCTCCGCGTTCGGCAGCCCCTCGCCGACGCAGCCCAGCACCTCCCGCTCCCGCCGGGTGAGCTCGGACAGCCCCGGCGGGGGAGCGGCCGGCGGCTCGGCGCGGCCCCCGGCGAACTCCGCGATCAGCCGCCGGGTCACCGCGGGCGCGATCAGCCCCTCGCCGCGCGCCACCGTGCGGACGCCCTCCACCAGGGCCGCCGCCTCGCTGTCCTTGAGCAGGAATCCGGCGGCCCCCGCGCGCAGCGCGCCGAACACGTACTCGTCCAGGTCGAACGTGGTGAGCACCAGGACGTCCGCGAGGCCGTCCGCCGTGATCCGGCGGGTGGCCGTCACCCCGTCGACCCGCGGCATCTGGATGTCCATGAGCACCACGTCCGGGCGCAGCGTCCGCGCGAGCCGCACCGCCTCCTCGCCGTCCCCGGCCTCGCCCACGACCTGGATCCCCGGCCCGGCGCCGCGCAGAATCAGCACCAGACCGGCCCGTACGGCCTGCTGGTCCTCCGCGACGACCACCCGTACCGGCGCTTCCTCCGTCACCTGCTCTCCTCCCGATCGCTCCGAGCCTCCGCCCGCGCGGGCAGCACCGCGCACACCTCCCAGACCTTCCCGCCGTGCGCGCCGGTGACGGGGCCCGCCGTCAGCTCCCCGCGCAGCAGCTCCACCCGCTCCCGCATCCCGACCAGCCCGGCGCCCGAGCCCGGGACGCGCGGCCCGTCGCGGTCCGCGAGCGGGCTGGTCACCCGGATGCGCAGCACATCGCCCCCGGTGGCCAGCGCCACCTCGACGGTGCCCGGCGCCGCGTGCTTGAGCGCGTTGGTGACCGCCTCCTGGACGACGCGATATGCGGCGAGCTCGACGGGCGCGGGCAGCGCGGCGCCGTCCGCACGGGCGTCGCGCAGCGTGAACGCCAGGCCCTCGCCGTCCCCGCGGGCCCGCGCCAGCAGCGCCTCCAGGCCGTTCAGGGACGGTGTGGCGGCGGGCTCCGCGTCACCCGAGGCGTCTCGCAGCAGCCCGATCAGACGGCGCATCTCGGCCAGGCCCTGCACGCTGTTCTCCCGGATGACGCCCAGCGCGTCGCGCCGCGCCGCGCCGACCCCGTTGTCGCCCCCGCCGTCGCCCGCGCCGTCGCCCCCGCCGTCGTCCAGGGAGAGCGCCGCCGTGGAGTGGATGGCGATGGCCGAGAGATGGTTGGCGACCACGTCGTGCAGCTCGCGGGCCATCCGGGAGCGCTCGGCGTTGATCGCCTGCGCCCGGTCCATCTCGGCCAGCAGCGCGGTCTGCTCGGCCCGCAGCCGCTCGGCCGAGGCGCGGTCCTTGTGCTGGCGGACCAGCGCGCCCGTCCACGCCGGGACCATGGTGATCCCGCCCGTGAGCGCGCCTACCAGCAGCACCTGCGGATCGCGGGAGACGGCCAGCAGCCCGAAGGTCACGGCGACCGTGAAGACGACCGTGCCCGGCAGCAGGATCCGGCCCAGCCGGGGCGAGCCGTACAGCACGGCGGCGTAGACGATGTCGGTGAACAGGATCAGCGTCGCCAGTATCCCGCCGGTCAGCATGTCGGCGGCCTCGACGGGGACGGCCGCCACCAGCACCCACGGCTGCGCGGTCCGCCGCCCGAGCACCAGCAGACACATCACCGCCAGCGGCAGCAGCGGGAGCCAGCGCGCGCCCACCAGCGCCGGCGAGTTGTACAGCCCGAACGCCCACAGCAGCAGGCCGCCCGCCAGTCCGCACACGGCGACGAGCACGTCGTCGCGGTGCGGGCGGGTCAGACGTGCGGGCATGGCTCCATCTCAGCACGGGTCACGGGCGGCGGACAGCGCCGGAGCCGCGCACGGCCAGCCAGGCGCTGTGCAGCAGGGTGACCCCGCCGATCACCGCGAGCACCAGCCCGGCCCTGGAGAGTGTGATCACCGGGGTGTCCACTCCGTCGGCGAACCGCCACAGCGGCAGCCCGGCCAGGACGAGCACCGTCCCCTCCACGGCCCGCTTACCGGCGTCCGACATGCCCCTCACCCTCCTTCAATCGTGTTTTCGCTGGTCACAAGCGTAGGGCGGAAGCGGGCCCGACTCCTCGCCCCGCGGGAGGAAGCCGGGCCGCCGGGCACTGCATCTTTCGTCGCAGCGGCGAGCGGCGCGGATCGTCGCCTCCGACGACGCCCGCGCGGGGTCCCGCGGGCGAACCTGGTGCCATGGCCTGTCCGGCCGGGACACGAAAGGGGCGGCTGTGATCGTCACGCTGATCGTCATCTGCGAGGTCGGCTTCTGGGTGCTGCTCGCAGCGGGGCTCGCCCTGCGCTACGTCGCCAAGATGCCGCGTACCGGCGCCGCCGTGCTGCTGTGCGAGCCGCTGCTGGAGGTCGTGCTGCTGATCGTCACCGCGATCGACCTGAAGAACGGCGCCGACCCCGACTTCCGGCACGGCCTCGCCGCCGTCTACATCGGCTTCAGCATCACCTACGGTCACTACATGGTCACCTGGGCCGACCGCCACTTCGTGCACCGCGTCCTCAAGGGCCCCCGCCCCGCGAAGCCGCCGCGCTACGGGATGGCGCGCGCCCTGCACGAGTGGAAGCACTGCCTGCGCACGGTCGGGGCCGCCGCGATCGCCGCCGGGCTGCTCCAGTGCGCCGTGTGGTACGTGGACAACGCGGACCAGAGCGAGTCGCTGCGCGGGTGGCAGGCCCGGATGGGCATCGTGGCGGTCATCGCCGTGATCGTCGCGCTGAGCTACACGCTGTGGCCCAAGCAGGCCCCTGCCGGGCAGCAGCACCAGTACGAGGAGCCGGCGGGACACCGGGAGCGGTGATGTGGCGGGCGTCGGGAGGGGCGTAACCTGTGCGCTCGCCGTCATTGTCGTCACCGCCGTCGTCGCCGTGAGGGGAGTCCATGGACGAACGCGCGCTGCTGGAGCGCTCCGGCGGCCCGGTGACCGGGGAGCGGATCACGCGCGACGTGCGGGCCCTGGGCGTGCGGGAGGGCGACACCGTCATGTTCCACACCGAGCTGTCCGCGCTCGGCTACGTCCCCGGCGGGCCGCCGACCGTGATCGCGGCGCTGCTGGAGGCCGTCGGGGAGGGCGGCACGCTGCTGGCGTACACGGGGTGGAACGACGCGCCGCCCTACGACTTGCCCTCCTGGCCCGAGGAGTGGCGGGAGGCCGTCCGCGCCGCGCACCCGGCCTACGACCCGGTGGTGAGCGAGGCCGACCACGCCAATGGCCGCCTCCCGGAGGCGCTGCGGCACTGGCCGGGCGCCCGGCGCAGCAGGCACCCCGACGTCAGCTTCGCCGCCGTCGGCGCCCGTGCCGCCGAGCTGACCGACGGCCACGCGTGGGACGACCCGCACGGCCCCGGCTCGCCCCTCGCCCGGCTGGTGGAGCAGGAGGGCCGGGTGCTGCTGCTCGGGGCCCCGCTGGACTCCCTCACCCTGCTGCACCACGCGGAGGCGCTGGCCGAGGCGCCCGGCAAGCGCCATGTGCGCTACGAGCAGCCGGTGCTCGACCCGCTGTCGGGGCAGAGGGTGTGGCGGAGCTTCTGGGACATCGACTCGGAGGACGGCGCGTTCGACTACGCCGCGCTGGACGCGGTGGCGGAGGGCGAGTGGCCGTTCGCCGTCATCGCCCGCGCGATGCTCGCGGCGGGCATCGGCACGCGCGGGACGGTCGGCGCGGGGGAGAGCCACCTGTTCGACGCGGGGGACGCGGTGCGGTTCGCGGTGGGCTGGATCGAGCGGGAGTTCGGGGCCTGACCGCAACGACGGTTGCCGATCCCGGGAGCGCCGGGGTGCAATGGGCGGGTGGAGCACTCACCCCCCATCGCCCAGGCCCTGAACGAGGTCGGCCCCCGGCTCAGACGGCTGCGCACCGAACGCGGGGTGACGCTGACGGCGCTCGCGGAGGCCACCGGTATCTCCAAGAGCACCCTCTCCCGGCTGGAGTCGGGCCAGCGCCGCCCGAGCCTGGAGCTGCTGCTGCCGATCGCGCAGGCGCACCAGGTGCCGCTGGACGAGCTGGTGGGGGCGCCGGAGGTCGGCGACCCCCGGGTGCGGCTGAGACCGAAGCAGGTGAACGGCAACACGGTGCTGCCGCTCACCCGGCAGACCGGCCCGCTGCAGAGCTTCAAGATGGTGCTTCCGGCCGGACGGAGCACGCCGCAGCCGGTGACGCACGAGGGCTACGAGTGGCTCTATGTGCTCGCCGGCCGGCTGCGCCTGGTGCTGGCCGACCACGATCTGGTGCTGGGCGCGGGCGAGGTGGCCGAGTTCGACACCCGGCTGCCGCACTGGTTCGGGAGCACGGGGGAGGGGCCTGTGGAGGTGCTCAGCCTCTTCGGCCGCCAGGGCGAGCGCATGCACGTGAGGGCCCGGCCCAAGTCCCGCGAGGGGTGAGCGGTCCGGTCCGGCGGGGCGACCCGCCGGACGCGGGCTACCGCTCGCCGCCGGGCACCCACAGCACATCGCCCTCGGCGAGGTTCGCCGTGCGGGCCAGGATGAACAGCAGATCCGAGAGCCGGTTGAGATAGGTGGCCGTCAGCGGGTTCATCGTCTCGCCGTGCTCCTCCAGCGCCGCCCACGTCGACCGCTCGGCCCGCCGCACCACCGTGCACGCCTGGTGCAGCAGCGCGGCGCCCGGCGTACCGCCCGGCAGGATGAAGGAGCGCAGCTTCTCCAGCCCGGCCAGGAAGCGGTCGCAGTCGGCCTCCAGCTTGTCGATGTACTCCTGTTCCACCCGCAGCGGCGGGAACTCGGGGTCGGGGACGACGGGGGTGGACAGGTCGGCGCCGACGTCGAAGAGGTCGTTCTGCACGCGCGTGAGGACGGTCTTCAGCTCGTCGCCGAGCGCGCCCAGCGCCAGGGCGGCCCCGATCGCGGCGTTGGCCTCGTTGGCGTCGGCGTACGCCGCGATACGGGAGTCGGTCTTGGGGGTGCGGCTCATGTCGCCGAGCGCGGTGGTGCCCTTGTCGCCGGTACGGGTGTAGATCCGGGTGAGGTTAACCATGTGCCGAGCGTAGCCCCCGGCGTCAGAGGGCGGCTCCCCGGAAGAGCCGGGTGCCCAGCGCGAGCGACGCCGCCGCCAGCGCGGCGCCGACGAGGGCGCCGACGGCGAGCGTGCCGCCGCCGTAGTCCCCCACGAACGCGGCGCGTACCGCGTCCACCAGATAGCGGAACGGCACCGCGTGCGAGATCCCGTCCAGCCAGGCCGGGGCGAGGCTCATCGGCAGCAGGATCCCGGAGAGCAGCATCGCGGGCAGGTTGACGGAGTTGACGATCGGTGCGAACTCCTGCGGGGTGCGGGCCCGCATCGCCAGCGCGTACGACAGCGAGGCCAGCGAGGCGGCCAGCACCGCCACGAAGACGAAGCCGAGCAGCACCCCGGGCACGGGAGCGCGCAGCCCGAAGGCGACGCCGGCCAGCACCAGCAGCGTGGACTGGAGGAGCAGTTGGAGCACGTCCCGCACGATCCGGCCCAGCAGCAGCGCCAGCCTGCTGACCGGGGTCACCCGCATCCGCTCCATCACCCCGTACTGCTTCTCGACGAGGATCTGGAAGCCCGCGAACCCGGAGGAGAACAGCCCGAGCTGGATCAGCAGCCCCGGCACCAGGGTCTGCCAGGAGTCGCCGGAGCCGCCCAGCGGAACGTCCCGCAGCAGCGGGCCGAACAGCACCAGGAAGAGCAGCGGCTGGAGCAGTCCGAACAGCAGCGCGATGCGGGAACGGGCGGTCTGCCGGATGTAGCGCCCGGCGATGACGCCGGTGTCGCTGAGAAGCTGCGGCAGGCGGGTCATCGTCACACCGCCACCGGGGTCTCGTCCTGGGGCGCGGCGCCGCGCCCGGTGATCGCGAGGAAGGCGTCCTGCAGGCTCGCGTCCGGGGAGCCGCCGTGCTCCGCCTTCAGCTGCGCGGGCGTCCCCTCGGCGACGATCCGCCCCTGGTCGACGATCACCAGCCGGTCGGCGAGCGCGTCGGCCTCGTCCAGATAGTGCGTCGTGAGGAAGACGGTCGTGTTCCGCTCGGCGCGCAGCCGCCGGATCAGCCCCCACAGCGCGGCGCGGCTGCCGGGGTCGAGGCCGGTCGTCGGCTCGTCGAGGAAGAGCAGCCCGGGGCGGTGGGTGAGGGCCATCGCGATGTCCAGGCGGCGGCGCTGCCCCCCGGACAGGGCCGCGCACTTGCGGTCCAGGAGGTCGCCGAGGTCCAGCTCGCGGGCCAGCTCCCCGGCGCGCGCGGGGGCCTCGGTCCGCGGGACGCGGTAGAGCCGGGCCTGCGTCGTCAGCTCCTCGCGGACGGTGACGTTCGGGTCGACGCCGCCGGACTGCGCGACGTAGCCGATGCCCTGGCGCACGCCGGCCGGGTCGCGCGCCAGGTCCCGGCCCGCGACGGTGGCGGTGCCGGCGGTGGGGGGCAGGAGGGTGGTGAGCATGCGCAGGGCGGTGGTCTTTCCCGCGCCGTTCGGTCCGAGGAGGCCGAGTATCTCGCCGCGCTCGACGGTCAGGTCGATGCCCCGTACGGCCTCGACGGTGCGGGTCCTGGTCTGGAAGGTCCGGGTCAGCCCGGAGGTGTGGATGACGGCTGGCATGCCGACCAGAAAAACAGAGAGGCTTAAATTTTGCAATGACCCCAATATTTCATCGAGGCCAGCAGGCGTCTACGGTGGAGGCATGGCCGGCACCGCCCCGACCGAGGGCCGCAGGGAGCGCAAGAAGCGGGAGACGCGCGAGCGGATCTCGGACATCGCCACGGGGATGTTCCTGGAGCGCGGCTTCGAGGCCGTCACCATCGCCGAGATCGCGGAGGCCGCCGACGTCTCGGTGAACACGGTCTACAACTACTTCCCGACCAAGGAGGACCTCTTCTTCGACCGCGCGGAGGAGATGACCGACCGCCCGGCGAAGGCGGTCCGGGAGCGGGAGCCGGGGTGGTCGGCGGCGGACGCGATCCTCGGCCAGATGCGCCAGGCCATCCGGGACCGCAGCATCTACGCCGGGATGATGGAGGGCTACGACCGGTTCATGCGCTGCATCCGCGAGTCGCCCGTACTGCTGGCCCGGCTCATGCTGATCCAGCACCGGACGACCGAACGGCTGACCGAGACGCTGCGCGCGGAGACCGGCGCGGCGCCGGGCGACCCGCTGCCCGAACTGGTCGCCAGTCAGCTGGTGGGATTCAGCAACGTCCTCTTCCGCTCGGCGGTGCTGTCCGTCGCGGACGGCACCCCGGTGGAGGAGGTCGCCGCGGACTCGCTCGCCAAGCTCGATGCGTTTGAAACTTTGACGACCGACGTGTTCCTCAACTACGCGACGCGCGCGGGCGGCTGATCGAGTGTGATGTCCGCCATGTGAGACGTGATCCGCGTCTCTTCACCGCCCACAGCCGGGCCGGAACCGCTAGTGTCCGCCCAACGGACAGTGGTAACAACGCGGTGGAGGGTGAAGACCGTGGCGCAGAAGCTCGCCGTCATCGGAGCCGGACTCATGGGGTCCGGTATCGCACAGGTCTCGGCCCAGGCGGGGTGGGACGTGGTGCTCCGCGATGTGACGGACGAGGCGC
Organism: Streptomyces boncukensis; assembly: GCF_011045075.1. Classification (GTDB taxonomy): domain Bacteria; phylum Actinomycetota; class Actinomycetes; order Streptomycetales; family Streptomycetaceae; genus Streptomyces; species Streptomyces boncukensis. The sequence goes on along the minus strand of NZ_JAAKZZ010000018.1, from coordinate 1,629 downwards.
TCACCCGGGGGACCGACGGCATCAAGGCGTCCTACGACAAGTTCGTGGGCAAGGGCAGGCTGGACGCCGCCGACGCCGAGGCCGCGCTCGCCCGGATCACCACCACCACCGAGCTGGACGGCGCGGCCGACGCCGATGTCGTGGTCGAGGCGGTCTTCGAGAAGATCGAGGTCAAGCAGGAGATCTTCGCCGCGCTGGACCAGCTGGTACGCGACGATGCGGTGCTCGCCTCCAACACCTCGGCCATCCCGATCACCAAGATCGCGGCGGCCACCGGGCGCCCGGAGCGGGTCGTCGGCGCGCACTTCTTCTCGCCGGTGCCGATGATGGCCCTGTGCGAGCTGGTGCGCGGCCACAAGACCAGCGACGAAACCCTCGCCACTGCCCGCCGGTTCGCCGAGTCGGTCGGCAAGACCTGCGTCGTCGTCAACCGCGACGTCGCCGGCTTCGTCACCACCCGGCTGATCTCGGCCCTCGTCGTCGAGGCCGCCAAGCTCTACGAGTCGGGCGTCGCCTCGGCCGAGGACATCGACACCGCCTGCAAGCTGGGCTTCGGCCATGCCATGGGGCCGCTGGCCACCGCCGACCTGACCGGTGTGGACATCCTGCTGCACGCCACGGAGAACATCTACACCGAGTCCAGGGACGGCAAGTTCGCCCCGCCGGAGCTGATGCGGCGCATGGTGGACGCGGGGGACCTGGGGCGCAAGAGCGGGCAGGGCTTCTACGACCACTGAGCCCCCCGCGCGGGTGAACTCGGTATCGGTTGGAACACGGACGGCAACTTCGCCCCCGCCGCGGCAGTCAGTTGTGGTGAAACCGCACGGCCCACGCAGGCAGCACGACACGGACTTACGGACGCGCACGCCGAACTCGGGGAGATTGTATGCACATCAGGGGCGACCACGCGGAGCTGGTCGTCGGAGGCCGACTCGACGTCCGCAGCGCCGCGGACGCCCGTACGGTCCTGCACAGCGCCGTCGACTCCGGGGACGGCGACCTCGTGCTGGATCTCACGGAGCTCGATTCGTGGGACGCCACGGGGCTCGGCGTGATCATGGGGGCGCACCGCCGCGCGGGCCGCTGCGGGCGGCGGCTCGTCCTGCGCGAGGTGCCGCCCCAGATGCGGCGGCTGCTGGTGGCCACCCGGCTGCACCGGATCCTCGCGATCGAGGGCGCCGAGGGCGTCGAGGGCACGGCGGGTGCCGAGGGCAAGCGGGCCGGGGCCGCTCCCGCGGCAGGGCCTGCGGGCACCCCGTCCGCCGAACCCGGTGTCCAAATTCTCACAAAGCCGTGACGTCGGAGCACGGACAGCGCCCCACCGGCTTCGGAATACTGGGCCCCGCGCTGTGGCCGCGCGGCCGCCGAGTGGGCGGCCGGGCCGTACCGGGGGCCGGCGCGGCACTGTAACCGGGGCAGGGGCATCGCATGGAGCAGCACGAGGACGGATACGAGCGGGAGGCGCCCGAGGACGCCGTACCCGGCGCGGCGCCGCACGACGGCATACCGCCCGCCGAAGCCGAAGGGCCCGCCGCCGACACCGGCGGCTCCGCGGCGCCGCCCGCGGAGGGCGGCCAGGCCGGAGGCGGTGCGGTCGGGGGCGGTGCGGTCGGGAGCGGTGCGGTCGGG
>NZ_JAAKZZ010000189.1 GCF_011045075.1 Streptomyces boncukensis | reverse complement strand
GCTGGGTCCGGGGTTGAACGGGCAGGAGTCGGCCGGGCAGGGGCCGGCCGGCCTCCCCGCCCGGCTCACGGGGTCAGTACGACCCTGCCGAACACCTCGCCCGCGTCCATCCTCCGGTGGGCCCGCGCCGCCTGCTCCAGCGGCAGCACCTCGTGCACGACCGTGCGCAGGTCCCCTCGTGCGGCATCGGAGAACTGGGACGACCGCACGGCCCGCTGGTCGGAGCCGGGCACGGTGTCGGCGCTGAAGGTGGCATAGGACAGCGACTTGCGGAACGCGGCCGTCAGCCGCGTGCCGAAGTCCGCCGGAGCCTGTCCGTCGACGATGCCGACGGCCACGAACCGCCCGTTGGGGTTCAGCCTGTCCAGGAAGCGGGGGAGCTGGGGGCCTCCCACGACGTCCAGCACCACATCGAAGCCCGACGGCGCGTCCGGGCCGCCGCCCTCGCCGGAGCGGTCGAGGACATGGGTCGCTCCCAGGTCCCGCAGCCGGGCGCCGCGCTGCGCCGACGAGGTGGTGACCGCCACGGCGCCCGCACCGCCCCTGGCCGCGAGCTGGACCGCCGCGATCCCGATGCTGCCCGCCGCGCCCCGCACGAGCACCGTCTCGCCGGGCGCGAAGCGGGCGCGGTCCAGGGCGAAGTGGGCGACCACGCCGGAGTTGCCCAGCGTCACCGCGTCGGCGCCGGTCAGCCCGTCCGGCAGCGCGAGGACGTCCCCGACCGCCGCGACGGCGTGCTCGGCGTACCCGCCGGACAGCCCGGTGAACGCCCATACCCGCCGCCCGGTCCACGAGGCGTCCACGCCCTCGCCCACCGCGGTGACGCGCCCCGCGACCTCGCTGCCGAGCAGGTGGCCCTCCCGGAAGCCGTAGCCGGCGACCGTGGCCCGGCGGATCACGGCGTCCACGCCGCCCACCCCGATCGCCTCCGTCTCGATCAGCACCTGCCCGGGTGCGGGGACCGGCACGGGCAGGTCGACCACCTCCAGCCCCTCGGGCTCTCCAAACGTCCTGATCACCACGGCTCTCATCGCGCCTCCTCGGTTCGGCGGACGCAGGGGGCTGCGCCTCTGCCGCCGGACCGTAACGGACGCCCCCGTCCGGTTGGCTAAAGTGAGAGTCGATGACCGCCCATTTGCCTCATACGCTGCGCTCCGACGCCCGCGACAACCGGGCCCGCATCCTGGACTCCGCCCGTGCGGTGTTCGCCGAGGAGGGGCTGGCCGCGCCCGTGCGCCAGGTCGCCCGGCACGCCGGGGTCGGCCCCGCCACGCTCTACCGGCACTTCCCGACCAAGCGGGATCTGATCGCGGCGACCTTCGCCGAGCAGCAGCGGGCCTGCCGCGCCGTCATCCGCGAGGCCGTCGCGGACCCCGACCCGTGGCACGGATTCCGCAGCCTGATCGAGGGGATCTGCGAACTCCACGCGCACAGCCGGGGTTTCGCCGACGCCTTCATGGCGTCCTTCCCCGAGGCCGTGGACTTCGACGCCGACCGGGAGCAGTCGCTGCGCGCGGCCTCCGAGCTCGCCCGCCGCGCCCAGGAGGCCGGCCGGCTGCGCCCCGGTTTCGTCGTCGACGATCTGATCCTGGTGCTCATGGCCCACCGGGGCGTCCAGGACATGCCGCCCGACACCCGGCTCGCCGCCTCCCGCCGCTTCGCCGCGTACATGATCGACGCGTTCCGCGCCACACCGTAGACCGCGCCCGGCCGGTCACCAATGGCCCCCTCCCGCGCGCGGGGGGCGCCGTCCCGGGTGACGCTGGCGTCATGGGGACGCACGCACGCGAGGGCGGCAAGCGGGACCTCTACCTCGCCATTGGCGCCCTCCTCCTCGGCATGCTGCTCGCCGCGCTCGACCAGACGATCGTGGCGACGGCGCTGCCCACCATCGTCAGCGACCTCGGCGGCCTCGACCATCTGTCCTGGGTCGTCACCGCCTATCTGCTGGCGGTGACCGCCGTCACCCCGCTGTGGGGCAAGCTCGGCGACCAGTACGGGCGCAAGCAGCTCTTCCAGACCGCCATCGGCATCTTCCTCGTCGGCTCCGCGCTGTGCGGGCTCGCCCAGAACATGCCCCAGCTCATCGCGTTCCGCGCGCTCCAGGGGCTGGGCGGCGGCGGGCTGATCACGCTGTCCATGGCGATCGTCGGCGACCTCGTGCCGCCGCGCGAACGGGGGCGCTACCAGGGTCTGTTCGGCGCCGTCTTCGGGACGACCAGCGTGCTGGGGCCGCTGCTGGGCGGCTTCTTCACCCAGCACCTCAGCTGGCGGTGGGTGTTCTACATCAACCTTCCCGTCGGCGCGGTCGCCCTCCTCGTCGTCGCCGCCGTACTGCACATCCCCACCGGCACGACCCGGCACCGCATCGACTACCTCGGCACGTTCCTGATCGCCTCCGTCGCCACCTGCGTGGTCCTGGTGACCTCGCTGGGCGGCACCACCTGGTCCTGGAACTCTCCGGAGGTGTACGGGCTGGGCGCGCTCGCCGCCGCGCTGCTGGCCGGGTTCGTCGCCGCCGAGCGGAGAGCGGCGGAGCCGGTGCTTCCGCTGCCGCTGTTCCGGATCCGCACGTTCGCGCTCTGCGGGGCGATCAGCTTCGTCATCGGCTTCGCGATGTTCGGCGCGATGACCTATCTGCCGACGTTCCTCCAGGTCGTCCACCATGTGTCGCCGACCATGTCGGGGGTGCACATGCTGCCGATGGTGCTGGGGGTGCTGACCGCCTCCACGCTCTCCGGGCAGCTCATCTCCCGTACCGGGCACTGGAAGGTGTTCCCGGTGCTGGGCACCGCGGTCACCACGGTGGGGCTCCTGCTGCTGCACCGGATGGACCCGGCCAGCTCGGTGGCCGAGATGAGCCTCTACTTCGCGGTGTTCGGGCTGGGGCTCGGCCTGGTGCTCCAGGTGCTGGTGCTCGTCGCGCAGAACGCCGTGGACTACGCCGACCTCGGCGTCGCCACCTCCGGGGTGACCTTCTTCCGCGCCATCGGCGCCTCCGTCGGCGTCGCCGTCTTCGGCGCGGTCTTCGCCTCCCGGCTCGGCGACGAGCTCGCGGACGCGCTGCGCGGCCGGCCCGTGCCGCCCGGCGTCACCGCCGACTCCCTCCGGCACGACCCGCACGCCGTCGCCGAGCTGCCCCCGGCCACCCGGCGCGGCGTGCTCGACGCGTACTCCTCCGCCATCACCGACGTCTTCGTCTACGCGGCGCCGCTGGCCTTCGTCGCGTTCCTGCTCGCCTGGCTGCTGCGGGAGCAGCCGCTGCGGCGCAGCGTCCAGGTCCCGGACGAGAGCGAGACGATCGCGCCGAACCCCGTGCAGCGCTCCTCCGCCGAGGAGGTGTCGCGGGCCCTGTCCCTGCTCGGCACGCGCGAGGGGCGGCGCGCGCTGTACGCGCGCATCGGAGCGCGCGCGGGCGCCGACCTCCGGCCCGCCGCGTGCTGGATGGCGCTGCGCCTCCACCACCACGGCCCCGTCGAGCCCGCGCTGCTCGCCGACACCAGCACGGTGCCCCGCCATGTGATCACCGCCGGGGCGCAGCAGCTGGAGGAGCGCGGCCTGGCCGTACGGGAAGGGCTGCGGCTCTCCCTCACCGCGGCCGGCGAGCGGACGGCCCGGGACCTCGCGCGGGCGCGTGAGGAGTCCCTCACCGAGCTGCTCGGCGACTGGTGGACGCCGGACCGCCCGGCGGACCTGGCGGAGCTGGTGCGGCAGCTGAGCGAGGAACTGGGCGGCGACGAGCGCGAGGGGCCGCGCAACACCTCCTAGAGTCCCCGGGACCGGGACCGGGACCGGGCCGGGACCGGGACCGGGGGCCCCTCGGGCTCTCCTCGGATGCTTGACCCCCACCGCACCGGACCGCGTAAGGTCCCGGGCTGGAGCAGTTGCTGGTGACTTCGGGGGAGGAGTCCGCGATGGCGGCGAACAGTGCGGGCCATGACGATCCGCTGCATATACGGCCGTATGTACGGATAGCGGAGCCTCCGGCGCCGGAGGGCGCCGCGGGCGGGTCCGACGGCGCTGTCCCCGATCTCACGCCGTTCGCCCGGCAGGGCACGGACGAGACGGCCGAACTCCCCGTCGTGGCCGAGGCCCGGACCCCGCGCTCCCGGGCGCCCCGCTCGCACCGGGGCCGCAGGCGGACGCGCCGCCGCCCCGCCGCCGCGCTGGCCGCCGCCGGGGTGGCCGTCGCGCTCGGCGCCGGGGTGCTGGCGACGCAGCTGGGCGGCGACGACAGGAGCGGCGGCCGCGACGACCGTGCGCTCGACGGCTCGCCCACCGGCGCGCCCACGGAGTCCGGGAAGCCCGACGGGACGGCGCCGTCGGCGGACGGTGACGCGCGGGGCGGTGACGCGCGGGACGGTGGTGCGGGGGACCGGGAGCCCGGCGCTGCCGTCCGCAGCCCGGCGCCCCCGTCGGCGGCTCCCTCGCGGTCCGCCGGTGCCACCGCGGCGGGCACGGGGCGCGCGAGCCGGGACGACGCGGGGCATCTCCGGCGCGAGGCGTCCTCGGCGCCGCCCTCGTCGCACCGGCCCTCCCGGCCCCGGGCCACGGCTCCCGGAGGCAAGCGGCGGGGCGGCCCCGCCGGGCGCGAACAGCGCGCGGGGCGCGGCGGCGGCAGCACGCTGCGCGTGGGCGACACCGGGGCGTCGGTCACCGAGCTGCAGCGGCGGCTGAAGCGGGCGGGGTACCTCTCCGCGGGCACGGCGGAGGACGGGGTCTACTCCACCGCGGTGCAGGAGGGGGTCTTCCGGTACCAGGCGGCGAACGGCGTCGACGGCGACCCGCAGGGCGACTACGGCCCGCACACCCGCCGTTCGCTGGAGTCCCGCACCTGAGTACGCGGCACTTTGGACACGGCGCCCCCCTGCTTTGTATCGTGTGAGAACAAAATGGTCCGCCCGCGCCCCGCGACCTGACGGCGAGGGGCTTCCCGACCAGCGGGCGGACCATCTTGTCGCCTGCGCTCGTCCGCCCGCGCCCAAGGAGCCCCCGCCATGCCGAACAGCTCGCTCACCACCCTGACCGCCCGTGGCCTGCTGCTCGACATGGACGGCACGCTGGTCAACTCCGACGCCGCCGTCGAGCGCGTCTGGCGCGCGTGGGCCGCCGAGCACGGCGTCGACTTCGCCGACGTGCTCAAGGTCGTCCACGGCCGCCAGGGGTACTCCACGATGGCGGTGCTGCTTCCCGACCGCCCGATGGAGGAGAACCACGCCGACAACAGGGACATGCTCGCCCGCGAGACGGCGGAGACCGAGGGCATCGTCCCGGTGCCCGGCGCCCCGGAGTTCATGGCCGCGCTCGCCGCGCTCCCGCACGCCCTGGTGACCTCGGCGGACATCGGCCTGGCGACGGCCCGGATGGACGCCGCCGGGCTGCCGATGCCGGACCTCCGCGTCACCGCCGAGTCCGTCAGCGCCAGCAAGCCGGACCCGGAGGGCTTTCTCAAGGGCGCCGTCGAGCTGGGCTTCGCCCCGGCGGACTGCGTGGTCTTCGAGGACTCGCCCGCGGGGATCGAGGCGGGGCGCGCCGCGGGAATGCGGGTCGTCGGCGTGGGCGAGCGCGCGGCCGAGCTGGAGCCGACGGCGCATGTGCCCGACCTCACCCGGATACGGATCGAGGCGCTGCCCGACGGTGCGATCCGGCTCCACCTGACCGACTAGGGCCCTGGGAGAGGGTGTTCCGAATGCCCCGTGCGGCGCAGTCTGCGGGTGCGGGTGCGGGTGCGGGTGCGGGTGCGGGGGTTCAGGCCAGGCCCGTCTCGATGGCGCGGCGGACGGCTTCGGCGCGGTCGCGGATCCCCGCTTTGGCGAACAGGTTGTTGATGTGGGTCTTGACCGTGGCCTCGCTGATGAAGAGCTGCTCGGCGATGCTCCGGTTGGGCAGCCCCTGGCCGATCAGCGTGAGCACCTCGCGTTCGCGGGGTGTGAGGTCCCCCGGCAGGGGCTGTGCAGGGCCCGGCGCCTGGGTTCTGACGGTGGCGAGCAGCCGGTCCTGGACCTCGTGGTCGAGGACGGACTGCCCGGCGGCAGCGGCCCGGATCGCCCGGACGATGTCCCGGCGCCCCGCGTTCTTCGTCAGATAGCCGCGGGCTCCCGCGCCCAGCGCTCCGAGGACCGAGTCGTCGTCGGCGAAGGTGGTCAGCACGACCACCGCCACCTCCGGGTGCTCCTCGCCCAGCCGGCGGGTCGCCTCGATCCCGTCCAGCACGGGCATCCTCAGGTCCATCAGCACCACGTCCACCGGCCCGGCGGCCGCTGCCGCCAGCACCTCGCTCCCGTCTGCGGCTGCGGCGACGACATCGATGTCCTCGGACAGCCCGAGCACGGTGGCGAGCGGTTCGCGGACCGTGGCCTGGTCGTCGGCGACGACCACCCGCAGCCGCTGCGGGCTCCCGGACTGCTCACTCATCCCGGGATCACCGCCTCCACCAGCCAGCCGCCCCGGTCCGGTCCCTCGGTGACCGGGCCCGCGGTGACGGTCCCGTCCAGCAGCGCGACGCGTTCGCGCATTCCGATCAGCCCCATTCCGCTGCTCGCGCCCGCGTGCACGGCACGGGTGGCGGGGCGGTTGCGGACCCTCAGCACAGTCGACGCGGCAGCGAACTCCAGTTCCACCCGCACCTCGCCTCCGGGAGCGTACCGGGCCGCGTTGGTCAGCGCCTCCTGGGCGATCCGCAGCAGGTTCTGCGTCACCTGGACCGGCACCTCGCGGACGGTTCCGGTGACGGTGAGCGCGTCGCGGTGGCCCGAAGAGTCGAGCATCGCGCTGAGGCTCTCCCGCAGCGGCAGCGCGTCCTCGCGCAGCGCGTGCACGGTCCACTGCGCCTGTTTCAGGCTCTCCTTGACCAGGCCGTGCGCCGTGGCGTTGGCCTCCCGGACCCGCTCCAGGTCACCGGTGTCGAGCAGCGCGTCGGCGAGCTCCAGCTGCATGTTGATCCCGGCCAGCGAGTGCGCCAGAACGTCGTGCACGTCCCGCGCGATGCGGCCGCGCTCGGCCAGTACGGCGCTGCGGGCCTCGGCACGGGCTGCGCGCTCGCCCGCCTCGGCCGCCTCGATCGCCGACTGCACGGCCCTGCGCTGGCTGCGGTTGGTGATCCCGGCCAGGACTGGGGCGCCGGCGGCGAGGCCGACCACCGCGGGCACCGTGTGGTGCCCCGGCCCGAGGTGGAAGTACAGGACGCCGCCGCAGAGCAGGCTGCACAGGCCCGCGAGCACGACGGCCGGCCGGGTGTCGAGGCGGTATCCGCTGTGACCGGCGAGGAAGAAGGCGAACAGATAGCCCGTCCCGCTGCGGCTGACGCCGATCAGGGCCGCCGCCGCGACCACTCCGGCCGTCAGCCAGACCAGGGCGAGGTGCCGGGGGACCCGGTTCTCGGGCAGCCCCCGCGCCAGCAGCGCCGCGGAGTTGACCGCGAACAGCAGGGCGACGGCGAGCCCGTGGCCGCTGAGGCCCATGGGCCGGATCGTCAGGGCGCCGACGACGATGACCGCGAGGGTCATCACCCACTGCACCCGCGGGTCCTGCCCGGTGACGCGGCGCGGGCCGGCGCCCGGCGCCGCGGTCCTCCCGGGGGACGGGGGACTGTCGGGCGCGGGCGCTGGCACGGGCAGAACATACCGCATGGTCAGACCGCACGGTCGGCGACGGGCACGGGGCTGCTCTGGCCCACCGCGTGGATCCGGCTCCGGACGTAGATCGTGGCCACCCGGGTGACCACCTCGGTGACCGCCATCAGCACGAACGCCGCCACCCACGCCTGGTCACTGGTGATGTGGTGCGCCACGCTGAACCGGGCCACGGCGTCGGCTCCGCCGTGGTCGGTCCAAATCTGGAAGCCCATCCGCGCCCCCATGCCGAGCACCCAGAGGATCGCCGACACCGCGCCGGCCTTGATCATCAGGTGCCCGCCGACGGCCCGGATCCGGGTGTAGATCCCGCCGGCGACGCCGAGTACGGCTCCCACGGCCATCAGGGCCCCGACCAGCACCAGGTCGTTCCCGCCGGTGGGGATGTCGTCCAGGTACGAGTAGGCGACGTACGCCACGATGCCCAGCGGGATCAGGAAGGTCTTGCGGTCGAGGCGGTCTTCCCGCAGCTGCCGCAGGACGATGAGGACGAGGGCGATGTCGGTGATCCACTCCACTGTTGTCATGCCCCTAAGACTGCTGTGACCAGGGGCGAAGCGCCTGGACCCACGGGTGGAACCGGGGGTGGAGTTCGCCTGCCCCCTCCGGTTCCACCCCGCGCCCCGCGGGCTCAGGAAGCGGGCGCCAGCTCCCTCGTCATCCGGTCCAGCATGAACGCGGAGGACTCCCGCGCCCGCTCCTCCCACGCGAAGACGCACGCGGTCGCGACACCGTCGAACTCCAGCTCGCGCAGCGTGCCGAAGAACGCGTCCCAGTCCACCTCGCCCTGTCCGATGTCCAGGTGCTGGTGGACGCGGGCGGGGGTGCCCGGGGGATTGAGGATGTAGCGCAGGCCGCTGGACCCCTTGTGGTTGAAGGAGTCCGCGACGTGCACATGCCGGAGCTTGTCCCCGGCGTAGCGCATCATCGCGGCGATGTCCGCCTTCGGGCCGGCGCCGGAGAGGTGGAAGGTGTGCGGGGCGCAGTACAGATAGTTGACCCAGGGCTTGTTGACCGCGCGGACGAGGTCGACGGCGGGGGCGTTCTCCTCGCAGAAGTCGTCCGGGTGCGCCTCCAGGTTGAGCGCGATGCCCTCGCGCTCGAAGAGCGGCAGCAGCTCCTCCAGCGAGCGCCAGAACGCGGCCTCGCTCTCCGCGGCCCGCTCCGGGCGGCCGTTGAACTCCGAGTTCATCAGCGTGCAGCCCAGCTCCGCGGTGATCTCGATCATCCGCTTCCAGTTGCGTACGGCGGCGCGCCGCTCGGTCTCGTCCGGCGAGGACCACCTGTACAGCGGCAGCACGCTGGAGAGCTGGACGCCGTGCCGCCGCAGCGCGTCCCTCAGCTCCCGCACCTTCGCGTCGTCCGCGCGCGGGTGCAGGAAGAACGGCATGAAGTCGTCGCGGGGCGACAGCTCGATGTACGCGTAGCCGAGCTCGGCGACGGTGCGCACCATGTCGTCCACGGACAGTCCGCGGAGCATATAGGGGTCGAGGGTGATCTTCATCGGCCGGCTCCCGGGGTGGAGAAGGGCGGACGGTCCTTCAGGTGGACGGCGACGGTGCGGCCCTCCTCCAGGGCCTCCACCGCGGCATCGGTGATCACGGTCGCGGCGTAGCCGTCCCAGGCGGAAGGGCCGGTGGCGCCCTCGCCGCGCGCCACGGACGCGACCCACTCCGCGAACTCGGTGTCGAAGGCGGCGCCGAATCGCTCCTTCCAGTCCTGGGGGACACCGGTGCTGTGCCGCTCCGCCGTGCGCACCCCGGCGCGGGCCGGGTCCGGCAGCCGCACCAGGCCGCGCTCGCCGACGGCCTCGCACTGGATGTCGTAGCCGTACTGGCAGTTGACGAACACCTCGACGTCGACGCGGACGCCCCGCGCCGTCTCGAACAGCATGATCTGCGGGTCGGTCAGATGCGGGAAGCGGTGGCGCGTGGCGCGCGGGGTGAGCACCTGGACGGAGGTGATCTCGTCGTCCAGCAGCCAGCGCACGGTGTCGATCTCGTGGACGGCGGTGTCCTGCGCGGCCATCCGCGAGTGGTACGCCTCGGGCACGGTCGGGTTGCGGTGCGCGCAGTGCACCATGAGCGGCTCCCCGATGCCGTCGGCGTCGAGGATCCGCTTCATCTCCCGGTACCCCTCGTCGTACCGGCGCATAAAGCCCACCTGGACCAGGCGGCTGCCGTGCGCGATCTCGGCCTCGACGATCCGCAGGCAGTCCTCGGCGGTCGTGGCGAGGGGCTTCTCGCAGAACACCGGCTTCCCGGCGGCGATGGCGCCGAGCACGTGCTCGGCGTGGGTGGGCCCCCAGGAGGTGACCAGGACGGCGTCCACCGCGGGGGAGGAGACGACGGCGGGGCCGTCGGGCAGCACCTGGGCGCCCCCGGCCAGCGCCGCCGCCTCGGCGGCCCGCGCGGGGTCGATATCGGTGACGGCGGTGACCTCGGCGCCCGCGAGCGCCCCGGTGAGTCTGCCGATGTGGTACTGGCCGATCATTCCGGCGCCGATGACGCCGATGCGTACGGTCATGACGGACCTTTCGGACGGTGCGGTTCAGGAGGCGGTTCGGGAGGCGGTTCAGGAGCCTGCGGTGGGGCCGGCCCGTCCCGGGCCCTCGGGCGGCGCGAAGGAGGCCACCCCGGTCAGCGGCATCGGCCGCCGGCCGGCGCGGCCCGGCAGCCAGATCCCCACGGAGACGGCGAGCACCGAGATCACGCCGTTGGCGCCGTCCCCGGCGTTCGTCATGGCCGATCCCCGCCGTCCCCGCCGTCCCCGCCGTCCCCGCGGTCCTCGCGGGGCGCGGGGCGGCTGGTGCCCGACAGGCCCTCGGACTCCAGGTGCTCGCGGGTGCGCACCGCGATGGGCAGCGGCACATCCGGTGCGCACGGGTAGAGGTCCTGCTCGACGATCACGAACAGCTCGGCGTCCAGCCGGGCCAGCTCCTCGATCACCGGGCCGGTCTCCGGCACCCCGGCCGGGGGCGTGACGCAGACGCCGCGCTGGACGGCCTCGCCGAAGCCCAGCCGCTCGTCGGCGACCTGGCGCAGCACCCCGGGGTCCATCTGCTTGATGTGCACATAGCCCACGCGCTCGCCGAACCGGCGGATCAGATCGAGGGTGTCCCCGCCGCCGTACGCCACGTGCCCGGTGTCCAGGCAGAGGTTCGTGTAGCGGCTGTCGGACTCGTTGAGCAGCCGCTCGATCTCGGGCTGGGTCTGGATGTGGCTGTCGGCGTGCGGGTGCAGCACCAGGTGGATCCCGTACTCGTCGAGCAGCAGCCTGCCGAGCCGGTCGGCGTTCTTGCCGAACCCGGCCCACTGCTCGGCGGTCAGCTCGGTGGGCTCGGTGAACTCGCCGGTCTTCTCGTCCCGGTACATCGGCGGGATGAGCACCAGGTGGTGCGCGCCCGCCGCGGCCGTCAGCTCGGCGACCCGGCGGACGTGCGCGAGCATCGGGTCCCACAGCTCGGCGCGGTGCAGCCCGCCGAAGGCGGTGCCGCCGGAGACCTGGAGTCCGCGCACGGCCAGCTGCTCGGCGAGGACCTGCGGATCGGTGGGGAGGTAGCCGTAGGGGCCCAGCTCCAGCCAGGTGTAGCCGGCGCGGGCCAGCTCGTCCAGGAAGCGGGTGTGGGGCACCTGGTGCTCGTCCTCGGGGAACCAGATGCCCCAGGAGTCGGGCGCGGAGCCGAGGCAGAGGTTGCCCGCGACGGTACGGAGTGGGGACGGCGCCATGGCCATGTCGGGTCCTAGGGGGGTGTGCGGAAGTGTCGGGAGGAGGTGCGTGAGCGCTCTACTAGAGCGCGCTAGTCAGCAGTACGATGAGCCTGTACAAATGTCCTGTCAATAGGTGGTTTCAAAAAACTGGCACGGTGGTGCGCACGCCGGGGAGGGGCGACACGTGAAGAGGAACAGCGGCCGGCGGCCCACGATGGCGGATGTGGCCGAGCGGGTCGGCGTGTCCCGGGCCCTCGTCTCGCTGGTGTTCCGCAACCAGCCGGGGGCCGGCGAGGAGACCCGGGAGCGGGTGCTGCGCGCGGCGGACGAACTCGGCTACCAGCCGGACACCGCGGCGCGGCTGCTCGCACGCGGGCGCAGCCGCACCCTCGGCGTGGTGATCACCGTCCACCAGCCGTTCCAGGCCGACCTCGTCGAGGCGCTCTACCCGGCCGCCGAGCGCCTCGGCTACGACGTCCTGCTCTCCGCGCACCTCCCCGGCCTCCCCGGGCGGGACGAGCGCCGGGCGGCCGAGGCGCTGCTGAGCCACCGCTGCGAGGGGGTCATCCTGCTCGGCCACGCGCTGACCGCCGCGCAGCTGGAGGCGCTCGGCGGGGACACCGTCGCCGTGGCCGTCAGCCGCTCCGTCCCGGGCGCCCGGATCGACTGCGTGCGCTCGGCCGAGGGCCAGGGCGTGCGGCAGGCCATGGACCACCTGGTGCAGCTGGGCCACCGGGACATCGTCCATCTGGACGGCGGGGACGGCCCCGGCTCCGCCGAGCGGAGCCGGGCCTACCGCGCCGCCATGCGCGCGCACGGGCTGACCGGCCGGATCCGGATCCTGCCGGGGGCCCACACCCGGGAGGCGGGCGTCGGCGCGGGCGAGCTCCTGCTCACCGAGGGCCGGCTGCCGACCGCCGTGCTCGCCGGCAACGACACGAGCGCGATGGGGCTGCTGATGGTGCTGATGCGGGCCGGGGTCGATGTGCCCGCCGAGATCTCGGTCGTCGGCTACGACGACAGCCATGTCTCCCATCTGCTGCCGGTCGGCCTGACGACGGTGCGGCAGGACGCCGTGGCGCTGGCCGAGCGGGCGGTGCGGTTCGCGGTGGACCGGCTGGAGGGCGAGGGGGCGGCGCCGCCGCCCCGGGAGGCGGTCCTGGAGCCCCGCCTGGTGGTACGCGGCACCACGGCACCCCCTCGCGTCTAGGGGCCTAGGAGTTGTCTTCAAATGTCACGTCCACATCAGGAGCGAGGCGAGGGCGACGGCTCCCTGGTAGGACTCGGCGGTCTTGTCGTAGCGGGTCGCGATGCCGCGCCACTGCTTGAGGCGGTTGAA